>JAZKIX010000162.1:3418-7222 GCA_040384645.1 Pseudomonadota bacterium
GGTGGCGAGCGACAGCAATAATTGTGCTTGATCGGCGCGCTGGAAGTCGAACAGGCCGCTGCCGAGAAATAAATTGGACGTAGGGCAGACCGCTGCTGCCGATTGGGTCTCTGCCATGCGTCGCAGGTCGTGGTCATCGAGCCAGATGCAATGGCCGAACACGGCGCGTGGGCGCAGCATGCCGTAGCGGTCGTAGACATCGAGATAGCTGCGCGATTGCGGGAATAGCGCTTTGACCCAGGCCACTTCGTCGGCGTTTTCAGCAACGTGGGTTTGCAGGTAGGTATCAGGATAGGCGCGCGCCAGTTCACCTGCGAGTTGCAATTGTGCTTCGCTTGAAGTGGGCGCGAAACGTGGCGTGATGGCGTAGAGTTGACGGCCGCGCTTATGCCATTTCTTGATTAAATGTTCGCTATCGCGGACGCCGCCTTCGGCCGTGTCTTGCAAAAAGCCGGGGCAGTTGCGGTCCATCAAAACCTTGCCTGCCACCATGCGTAGGTTAAGCACTTCGCTTTCGGCAAAAAAAGCCTCGACCGAGGCCGGATGCACGGTGCAATACACCATCGCGGTCGTCGTGCCGCAGCGTAGCAATTCATCGAGAAAAAATCGTGCAACCTCGCTGGCGTGGACAGTATCGCCAAACTGTTTCTCGGTTGGAAAAGTGGTTTGCTCCAGCCAAGGCAATAAGCCCGGTGCCGGCGAGGCGATCATGTCAGTTTGGGGATAGTGCAGATGGGTATCGATGAAGCCGGGCATGATCAACTTGCCGCGATAATCTGCGACCGCAGCATCGGGCGGCAAGCGATCTTTCAACAGATGGTAATCGCCGGCGGCAACGATATGGCCTTCGCAAACTAGTAACAAACCGTCTTCATGCCATTCATAGGCATCGACTTGGACCGATGGATCGGCGTGGAAATGTAGCAGGCTGGCGCGGTAGGCTTGGACGGCGGTCATAGGAGGATTGGCGTGTTTGCGATATGTTCAATATAGAGCAAATCCTGACACCAGTCGAAGCCTGATCAGTGACGGGCGGCCGAACTTTTTTATTTCTTCTTGTTAATAGTTGGTTGCGCGCGATTTGATTGTTATCATCGCCAACGTTGCCAGTGGGTTAGTTTATCCATCGCCGGCTTGCATGCAGGATTGCAGTCGGGCTTATAAATCTACACAAGCAAGCGAAACAAACAAGTGAAACAAACAAGCGAAACAATCAAGTAAATCAATCAAGCAGAACAATAAAACTATTTGACGGAACTTTCCATGCGCCTTTTCCCCTTGCTTACCGTGTCAATTTTTGCGCTTTCTATCGCTACGTCGTTGGCGCTTGCCGACGGTGAAAGCGGCGGCGCTGTCGCCAGCACGTTGACTGCCACGCAAAAAATCAGCGCTAACGCGGCTGTCGTTTCGCACCTGCTACTCGACAGTGAAACGGTGCCGCCAAGTCTGGCACCGACCTACAGCATTTCGGCAGCAGTGACCGGCTTGGGCGCTAGTAAAACATTGGTATTGCAAAATAAGGGCGCCGAGCAATTGAGTTTTACCACTAACACGAGCAAGCCTTTTGCCACCAAGCTGGCCAGTGGTGGCGTTTATGCGGTGACAGTTAAAACGCAGCCCAGCGGCCAGACCTGCACCGTCAACAATGGCAGCGGGACGGTAGCCAGCAGCAATGTCAGCAATGTGACCGTGGCCTGCGTTACTCCCGATGTCACTGCCCCTAGCGTGCCGACCGCATTAACATTATCGAGCAAAACCAGCACCACGCTGAACCTGACGTGGACCGCATCGAGTGACAATATCGCGGTCACCGGCTACGACGTTTTGCTCGATGGGACTAAGGTCGGCACCAGCGTCACGACCGCTTATAGCTATGCCAACCTGACGGCTGCCACCCAATACAGTCTGACGGTGAAAGCCTACGATGCGGCCGGCAATCGCTCCGGAGCGAGTACAGCTTTGTTGGCGACCACCCATCCGGCCAGCAACGTCAATTTGGTGTTGTCGGAGAATTTCGATAGCGCCACTTTGCCGACCGCGCTCGGTATTTGGAGCGGCGGGACGACGATCACCTTATCGACCAATACCGCCGAAAATTATGGCGGCAGCACCAAGAGCTTGAAGGCGAGTTACCCCGCGCTGACCGCGCCCAACGGCGCGGTGTATCCGGGCGGTACCATCAACCTTGCGTCGTACAACACTGACCGCGCTTATATACGCTTCCGCGCCAAGATGCCGCATGCCACGCACGGCCTGAAATTCATCAAAGTCTTCGGTAAAAATCCCGGCAACGACAACTACGCCAATACCACGTTTGGACTCGATTACACCGGCGTTGAAAACGGTTTGACCGGTAGCATGTACGCCGCCAGTTATGGCGATGGCGCAGGCGTTACAAACGATACCGCCAGCTATATCGCACTTGACGGCAATGCTGGTATGCCCTCCGGCCGCGCCAAGGGTTTGCCCGGCTATTCCATCAATGCACCCAAAGGCAAAAACTGGAAGACCACCGACTGGGGCACTGGTTGGCATCTGTTCGAGCTCTATGTGAAATTTAATTCTGGCACGACGGCATTGAACGAAAAAAATGACGGCGAAATTACCGTCAGAATCGACAATGAACTGTATGTGGAAGCCAAGGGTTTGTTCAATCGTCATTACACCAACCAACACATCGACCGCATCGAAATTTTAGGTTGGTCACAAACCGGTACCAAGTGGGTGCAGGATAGTCAGGGTAATTGGACACGAATTAATTTAAATTCGCCTGCGTTTGATATCTGGTACGACAATGTCCAAGTCAGCCTGGACGGCTTTGCAACTGACTAAGCGCATCAAATTAAAGACCAGCATTCATAAAAAGTGAATGAACTAAGGCAGGGTTTGTGTTGCCTCGCCGGCAGCGTCAAACCCTGCCGACGCCTGTGCCAGTTGCAAATTATCTAAGGCTGGCGCCGGCAATGGCTTGCCGCATCCAAGTGCCGGCCGCTTGCGCTGCATCTGGCAAATTCAAATAATGTTCCAATTTAAGTTGACGTTGTGTAGAGCTCAATTTAGCATTGATAACGCTAACAAATTGCGTTGAGTCATCCTTTGCCGGTGTTTTGTACGGATTTTGCAGGATATGGACAGCAATCAATGTTGCGCCTCGATTAAAAATTAGAACGGAGACAATAATGAAATTCCCTAGCCAATATCGCACTCCCGCGCTTGCAATATCGCTCGTCCTTGGCACTGCCAACGTCGTTGCGGCAGAGGTCGAAGTCTTGCATTACTGGACCTCGGGCGGCGAGGCCAAGTCCGTGGCCGAACTGAAAAAAATGGTCGAATCCAAGGGCGTGACCTGGAAAGATTTCGCGGTGGCAGGCGGTGCCGGAGAGAATATGGGTACTGCGCTCAAAACCCGTGTGTTGGCGGGCAATCCGCCGGCTGCCGCGCAAATCAAGGGGCCGGGGATTCAAGACTGGGCCAAGCAAGGCATGCTAGCCAATATCGATGAAGCGGCGGTTGCCGGAAAATGGGATGCCTCCTTGCCCAAAGTGGTGTCGGCCGGCATGAAATATCAGGGACATTATGTCGCCGCACCGGTCAATGTGCATCGCGTCAACTGGCTCTGGGTCAACCCGGACGTCTTGAAAAAAGCCGGTGCTAAAGCGCCAACCAATTGGAATGAATTTTTCGATGCCGCCGACAAGATTCAAAAGGCCGGCCTGATCGCGTTGGCACATGGTGGACAACCTTGGCAAGAAGCGGAAATGTTCGAATCTGTAGCACTCGGCGTCGGTGGTGCTGACTTTTACA
>JAZKIX010000163.1:0-4278 GCA_040384645.1 Pseudomonadota bacterium
CTTGCCAACAGGGTGCGTTGGGCGATCATGATACTTCCTTGAAAAATCGAATGGAGATCGAATAGAAACAGCCGCACTGAATCGCTGTGCGATCAGGCAGGGCAGTACAAGCAGGAAAAATCAGTTACGCCTGAGGCGGTGCGCGGGAAGAGAAATGACAAAGAAAGGGCGCATCCCACGAAGCATGGGCAGCCCATAGCGCCAGAACTTGCACGCTGGTTTGTAGCAGAGGAATAAATGGCAGTGCAGGCGCGCTATCGGTCAGCGCCATGCCATCAAACAAGGTGCAGGAGTGTGACTTGTCGCCGGCATATTCGACACCTGCATCCGTTATCGAGTCTGAAATCGATGCAGAAGATATTTGGCCGACAGTCTGCATTGCATGCTGACTATCTATTCTGTTGGCATGTTCAATGCGATGCCGCAATCCCATCCACTGTGCGAACAGCACGGCCACCACCAGCAATGCGGCGAAGCATAGTCGTGTAGTCGGTGTACGTGATGGGAATGCAGGTTTCAAAAAATACTCGTTTGTTTGTGCGGGGTGAGCGTCAAGTCAAATGCATGCAAAGGCCATCGATCAACAGAAATGATCTGGAGCAAACCGAATAAGGGTAAAAACTTGTTGCTTCCAAATCGAAGCAGCAATTGTATATTGCAACAGAATTGCATTCTACAAAAAAACAAAGCGCGCGGATAGAGGGCCGCGCGCTTTGTTTGTGAATGAATGGGATTAATTCCGTTGGGAATCAGTCACCATACAGTTTTTGTTTCAATTCGCGACGTTGCTGGGCTTCCAGCGACAGGGTGGCGGTAGGACGGGCCAGCAAACGCGGTACGCCGATAGGCTCGCCGGTTTCTTCGCACCAGCCGTAATCGCCGGAGTCTATGCTGGCGATCGATTGCTGTACTTTTTTCAGCAACTTGCGTTCGCGGTCGCGGGTACGCAACTCCAAAGCATGTTCTTCTTCAATCGTTGCACGATCAGCCGGATCGGGAACGAGGACTGTTTCACGCAAATGTTCGGTGGTTTCGTCTGCGTTTTTCAACAAGTCTTTTTCAAGTTGCTGCAGGCGATTCTTGAAGAATGCGAGTTGCGCCGCATTCATGTAATCCTTTTCGCCCATCTTCATGATTTGCGCTTCGGATAACAGGGTGCCGTCATTATCGGCGGTCGGGATTGCTTTTGATTTAGTTGCCACTTCGCGTACTTTCGAAACTACAGATTGTTCAATTTTATCTACTGGTGCGGAGATGGCCTTTTTGCTGCTGCCTGCTCCAGACCGAGATGCGTCTTTGTTTGCTGCTACTGCAGTTGCCTTGGCGGCGCTTGCAGTAACTTTCTTGATTGGTTGCGCTGCTGCTTTCGCCACAGTTTTTTTAACAGCAGCTTTTGCTTTGACTGCAGGTTTGGCCGCCGGTTTCACATTTTTTGCAGCGGCAGTTTTCTTTGCCACGACTTTTGTTTTTGCAGCGACCTTGGTGGATTTTACCGTACTCTTGGCCGGCGCTTTTTTTGCGACTTTGGCAGTCGATTTAAGCGCGGGCTTGATTGCCGGTTTAATCGCCGGTTTGATCACTTTTTTCAGTGCCTTGACGATTTTCCCTGCGAGTGTTTTTGTCGCTGACTTTGCAGTTGATTTCGTCGCGGCTGTTTTCCCTGCCGGTTTGGAACGAGCAGGTGTAACGGCCTTTTTAGTGGCAGTTTTTTTTGCGCTTTTTGCAGATTTTGTGACGGTTGCGTTCATAGTCCCTTGTCCTCAATGAACTTTCCCACACTCGGATCATATCGTGCTCTGCGTGCGATTTACTTCCTTTCGCATCGCCCCGGCCGCTCTATCCTGAGCTAAAAACTGGGCTAGTTTATACCAAACATTGTTCCAATCCGTAAATAAAAGTTTCTTTTGGCAGATTCTGTCCGATAAATACCATTTTGTTCGACCGGATTTCGTTCTCGCCCCACTTGCCGCCTATGTCGGTGCCCATGATTTGGTGCACCCCCTGGAACACCACTTTGCGGTCGGCGCCATCCATCCACAGCACGCCTTTGTAGCGCAACATGCGCGGCCCGAATACCTGCACGATACCGCCCAGGAACTCATCCAGCTTTTCGGTATTGAACGGCCTATCGCTTTTGAATACGAAGGCGGCGATGTTGTCGCTGTGATGGCCGTGATGGTGGTCATGATGATGGTGTTCATGTTCGCCGTCGTGATCACAGGCTGCATCGCAGGCGTGGTCGTGATCGTGGGCATGCTCTTCCGCCGCGATGAAATCCGGATCGATTTCCAGTTTGTCGTTCAGGTTAAAACCGCGCAGATCCAGTACGTCGGCAATCGCGACCTTGCCGAAAGCGATGGTGCTGATAGGCGCGCGTGGATTGATACGCTTGATGCGTTCGGTCAAAGTCTTTAATTCATCTGCGCTGACCAGATCAGTTTTCGACAGCAGCAATTTATCGGCAAAACCGACCTGGCGTTGCGCTTCTTCATACGTGTCGAGTTGATGCATGGCGTGCCTGGCATCGACTACGGTGATGATGGCATCGACCAGATAGTCGGCGGCGACTTCTTCATCGATGAAGAAGGTTTGCGCGACCGGACCAGGATTGGCGAGTCCGGTGGTTTCGATGACGACGTGATCAAACTGCAGTTCGCCATCACGACGGCGTTGTGCCAGCGCAGTCAACGCGACAATCAAGTCGCCTCGCACCGTGCAGCAGATGCAGCCATTGTTCATTTCGACGATTTGCTCGGTGCCATCCTGCACCAGGATTTCGTTATCGATATTTTCCTGACCGAATTCGTTTTCGATGACGGCAATCTTGAAGCCGTGCGGTTCTTGCAGGATGCGATTAAGTAGCGTGGTTTTGCCTGCACCGAGGAAGCCGGTCAGGATGGTAGTGGGTATGAGTGCCATGAGTTTTGAATAATGCGTTGAATTTTTAAGTGCTGCACAATCTTAAGGTGCTGCGCAGTCGGCGCACCATCCCTTGATGGTGAGTTCGATTTCGTGACTCTGGAAACCCTTGCCTAGCGTGCTTTGCAAAACCTTTTGTAATTGCTGGCGCAGGGTTGCAGCCGATGGGTTCGGATTCGATTTGGCGTCGGTAGCGAGTAGTTTTTCATCGACGTTATCGATGCAGAAGACTTTTGCGCAACGCGTGCACTTGAAGTGGCCGTGCTGATGTTGCTGCGCTTGATGGTTTCCGTGTTCAACAGATTCGATGCCGGCGTTATAGCGAAACACGCGATCGTCGCCGGCAATCTTGTGCGCCAATCCGGCATCGGTCAGGCCATCCAGTGCGCGATACAGGGTTACCCGGTCCATGTCGACCAGTGTGTCCTGTATGTCCTGATGCGAAAACGCGTAGCGTGCGCCTAGCAGAGCGGCCAATACCTTGATGCGTGCATCGGTGGCGCGCAAGGAGCTTGCACGTAACTGGCTTTCAGCCAGCGCCAGATAATCCGGGGCGGAGGTTTTTTTCATGATGATGCGGTGATGAAGTGATTTGCTGATTATGCCGTAATTTGCAATTCAGTTGCAATATATCCGTTTGCCGCAACGCGGGTGTGCGCATCGAATGCATATCAGATGCGTCAGGGTTTCTTTTTTGCGCGGGGATGGGCGGCGTCATAGACTTGCGCCAGACGCTGAAAATCAAGTGAGGTATAAATCTGCGTGGCAGAAATTGACGCATGCCCTAGCATTTCCTGCACGGCACGCAAGTCGCCGGAGGATTGCAAAACATGTGAAGCGAAGGAATGGCGCAACACGTGTGGATGTACATCCATAGGCAAGCCAACAGCCTGTGCATGTGCCTTCAGGCGGAGTTGGACCACGCGTGCTGAAACGCGTGTGCCGCGTTCACTCAAAAACAGCGGATGCGGATCGAGTTTTAGCAAGGTGTCGCGCACGGATAGCCATGATTTGAGTGCGTCTATGGCGGCTTGGCCAATCGGCACGCTGCGCATCTTGTTGCCTTTGCCGGTGACCATGACTTCGTGCGCATCGAAATCTATCCAGCCGGCAGAGACGTAGCGATTTTCCTGTGCATATTTGATATCAAGGCCGACCAGTTCGGAAACCCGCAAGCCGCTCGAATACAACAATTCGAACATCGCGTGATTGCATTGCTGCATGGCGGAATCTGCATTCTTGCCGGGGCTGGTTTCCGATACCAGACGCACTGCATCGTCGGCCGCCAATGCTTTTGGTAAAGGCTTGTTGCGTTTGGGAGCTTTGATGCCGTCGACCGGGTTGGACGTAATGGCATTT
>JAZKIX010000164.1:0-1467 GCA_040384645.1 Pseudomonadota bacterium
TTCGCCGGATATCAAGGTATGTTTGCAAGTATCGGGCTATGGTCGTGAGGTAGAATTGCACGCGTTTTCCGACAAAGGTTTTCAATGCCTCGCCCAGCTCCATTTCGCACCCAGTCTGTGACCGCCGGCACTACCACAAAGAGCCGCCGCACGGTGCTCAAGGCTGGCGGCACATTGCTGCTATCGGTACTGGTACCGCAGCAAGCCTATGCCGCGCAAATCATGGCGGTGCGGGTCTGGCCGGCGGAAGATTACACCCGCGTCACGCTGGAAAACGACAGCGACCTGAAGACTACCCATTTCATCGTCAAAGACCCGTTGCGGCTGGTGGTCGATATCGAAGGGCTCGACCTCAATCCGACGCTCAAGGGCTTGGTAGCAAAAATCCAGTCGAACGATCCCTACATCCGTCAGGTGCGGGTCGGCCAAAACCGGGCCAATGTGGTGCGGCTGGTATTCGATTTGAAAGAAGAAGTACGGCCGCAAGTATTTACGCTGGCGCCAATTGGCGAATACAAACACCGCCTGATTTTCGATCTGTATCCCGTCAATGCGCCAGACCCGATTCTGGCATTGATTGAAAAAGGCGAATGGTCGCGCGATACACCACTGATCGCTAAAGCGCCACTGATCGAAAATAAGCCCGAACCCGAAGTAAGACCAGCACCACCAGAATTACCGGTCACGCCACCGCTGGCCAAGGTCGAGCCGAAACCTGAATCCAAGCCGGAACTGAAGGCCGAACTCAAGCCTGAAAAATTGCAATTGACACGCATGATCACCATTGCGCTCGACCCCGGCCACGGCGGCGAAGACCCGGGCGCGGTCGGCAAAGGCGGCAGTTACGAAAAGCATGTGGTACTGGCGATTGCCAAGCGGCTCAAAGCCAAGATCGAAGAACAACCCAATATGCGGGTCATGCTAACGCGCGACGGCGATTATTTTGTGCCGCTGCCGGTGCGGGTGCAAAAGGCACGCAAGGTGCAGGCCGACTTGTTCATGTCGATCCACGCCGATGCTTTTGTCGAGTCAACCGCACGCGGTTCCTCGGTCTTTGTCCTATCGGAAAAAGGCGCCAGTTCAACCGCAGCGCGCTGGCTGGCCAATAAGGAAAACGCGGCTGACTTGATCGGCGGCGTCAATATCAAGAGCCATGACCGGCAACTGGCCAGTGTCTTGCTTGACCTGTCTACCACAGCGCAAATCAATGACAGCATGAAACTGGGTAAGGCGGTTTTAAGCGAGATTGGCGGCATCAACAAATTGCATCGCGGTCTGGTAGAACAAGCCGGTTTTGCGGTCTTGAAAGCGCCGGATATTCCCAGTATCCTGATCGAGACTGCCTTCATTTCCAACCCGGAAGAAGAGGCAAAATTGACTGACGATGTTTATCAAGACCAGATGGCGGAAGCGGTGCTCAAGGGAATCAAGAAAGACCTGGAGTCGCTCGAGAACACCCGCCAGCGG
>JAZKIX010000164.1:1477-9535 GCA_040384645.1 Pseudomonadota bacterium
ATCCGCCACTGGCAAAAAGTCGCATGACTTGAAGCCCGACGTCAGCGAGGGTCGCAAGACTTACACGGCAGGTCCCATTTCCAGCAAACACAAGCCATGACGACGAACCCGATCATCCGCTTTGGGCAATTGCCTGCAGTTCATTTGCAAGCGCCAGATGGCGCAGAAGCGACAATCACCCTGTTCGGCGCGCACGTGGTGTCGTGGCGGCCGGCCAGTGGCAGCGAACAATTATTTTGCGCTAGCCAAGCGGTGCTGGATGGCAGTAAGGCGATCCGCGGTGGCATCCCTGTCATCTTCCCGCAATTTGCCGCACGCGGCGATGGCTTGCGGCATGGTTTTGCCCGCGTCAGTGAATGGCAAGTCGAGCAAAACGGCGTGGCCAATGGTGTCAGCTTTGCCGAATTTTCACTGACTTCCGCTGGTTCGTCTGCACCCAACTGGCCGCATGAATTCGCTCTCCTATTGCGGGTGGCGGTACACGCCGAGCAATTGCAATTGAGTTTGAGGGTTCGCAATACCGGAGCACATCCTTTTTCATTCGCGGCTGCCTTCCATACCTATTTCAAGGTCGAAGAATTTTCAGCGTGCGCCATCAAGGGCTTACATGATATGGCGTATGCAGATCACACGGTGACGCCGACGCAAGCGGCGCATCAGGCCGAAGTACTGCTGCATACCACAGCGGCATTGGATCGCGTCTACCATCAGATTCCAGGCGATTTGGAACTATTGCAAAAGGTTAACAGCTTGATACTGCAGCAAGAGGGATTTTGCGATGCCGTGATCTGGAATCCGGGCAACGTTGCGCTGGCCGATCTGGCGCAAGATGACTATCGCCACTTCATTTGTATCGAAGCGGCGATGATCGATCCGTATTGGCTGAAGGCGGGTGAAGAATGGTGCGGTCTGCACAGCATGCGCAGCGCGACAATCGACAATAATTGCGCAGCTTGACTGAATTGCTCAGTTCGATTGCTTGATCATGCGCCCCGACGCGCTTTGAATCGGCCTTGCATTCATGGGATAGAGTTTGCTGAAAATTGCGATCTGCTCGAACGAGGCTTGGATCGGTTCTTTCATCACCATCCACAACACGTTTTCGCTACACGGCGGCGTCGTCATCGACCCCATATAGGTGTAGTAGTCGCGCCGCGCTGGCAAGATTTGGTTGAGATCCAACGCAGACGATGCCACTAGCGCATCGTTTTTTTCCAGCGGTAAATTATTCCAGACCGATTGGATCGCCGTATGCGGTTTGCCACGCTCGATCAAGACTGCGACCACCGCCAGCCGGCCATCCAGATCCTTGTGTACCAAGTGCGCCACCATTTCAAAACCCTTGCCATTGATGCGTTCTTCGGCAGGGCGATGGAAGTGGAATTGCACCAGTTCATAAGTACGGCCCATCACGCTGATGGTATTGCCGGCGCCGATATTGACCTGCACCGTATGGCCATTGTCGATCACATTAAAACCAGTCGGCCGGTAGTCGAACGCGATCTGTTCCAAATCGACCCGGATACCATCGCGGATATCAATCGGGGATTGGCGATTGCCAGTGTCGCACTTGCTCCACGACGGGTTTATTTTGCCCCAGCCGGTCGGGCCGCCCTCGCCTTCGTAACTCCAATGCGCCGCGTGCGCCAAACTTGCACTGGACGTCTTGCTGGCAATTGCCACGGTACTCATCGATATTTTTGACGGTGCGCCATGCACCGCGGACGACACATGTTCGGTAATCGGCGCCAGCCTTGCCGCCTTGGCCGCTTGTGCGGCTTTAGCGGCATTGCGCGCACGTAAGGCTGCCATTCGAGTGGCGATCTTGACCGCCAATTCGTCCGCAGCGGCCGCATCTTCCTTGGCGCGGGTTGCCGCCAGCGATGCGGCGGCGGCGCTCAATGAAGGGGGCTTTGGTAGGTCCTTGACCGCATCTTTGATAACGGTTTTTTCCGGCAAGGCCGGTTGGATGGAAGCGCTGGCCGAGCCATGTGCAGCCGGTACAGGGTCACTGGCATGGGCGCTATCGAGGAGACATGCACAACAGAGAATGGCGACGATTGGGCGCATGGCGGTCCTGAAAAGTAGAAAGGAAAGGACAGCTTGATGTGCTAAGCAGTCTTCCCTTTTACGGCCAATTCACAGCCAAACTTAAGGCTTGGCTTGACGCCTGCGCCACATCTTTCGGCCCAAATTCCACAAGCTGCCTAAGAGCACTGGCAGCACCGCTGCGCCGACTCCGATAATGACGATGGTATTGAGATGGTTTTTGATGATGGGGATATTGCCGAAGAAATAGCCGCCTGCCACCAAGGACACAACCCACAATACGGCACCGATGACGTTGAACAGTTGGAACTTGGTATGCGTCATATCCGAGACGCCGGCCACAAACGGGGCAAAGGTGCGCACAACCGGGATGAAGCGCGCCAGGATGATGGTTTTACCGCCGTGTTTTTCAAAAAAATCGTGGGTGCGGCGCAGTGCATCTTGATTCAGCCAGCGGTAATTATGGGTAAATACCCTTTGGCCGATAGCTTCGCCGATCCAATAATTGCTGGTATTGCCGGTGATTGCGGCGATGATCAGCAGTCCCATCAAGACCCAGACATTCATTGCACCCGAAGCGCAAAAAGCACCACCGATAAACAACAGCGTATCGCCTGGCAAGAAAAACAGCACGACCAGCCCGGTCTCACAAAATACGATAGCGAACAGCACCGCATACACCAGCGTGCCGTATTGCGCGATCACTTGGCCGAGAGCCTTGTCGACATGCAAAATCATGTCAAAAAATTGCATTAAATCCATAATTTTCCTTGGTAGCGGGCGAAATGATACACGAGCCAATTGGAAAACCGGATCCAATTTTGCGATGCGCCAGATATTTCGCAATTTGATAGGGGTATAGGCAAAATTATGCCATCACCCGCAGGGTTTCATTGGGCAATAAATAATACTAGGCGGAGTATATCTCGATTATAGGATCGTGCTGGCGCGACTAAGGGGGCCGAAAGCGAGTAGATTTTGGGGCGTCATACGATGGCGAGGCAGCGCCGTTTTCCTGCCTGAAAAGGACCAACCCGCTAGCGATAAGAAACGGGCAATGGTCCCGATCAGCCATTGCCCGGCGGGTATTCGACGCTACCCTACAATTTTTCCCATTGATCGCCTTGGTCCGCACTCTCATGCGCCAATTGCATTGGCGCTGCGCCTGCGGCTGGCTCGATTTGTGGCGCATCAAAGTCGGACTGCGCGTCGGATTCAGGCTCAAACTCGTCGGATTCTTCCGACGCCGTCTCGCGGGTGTCGTCAAGTTGAAAAATGCTGACCACGTGCGATAACTGGCGCGCCTCGTCTTGCATCGATTCGGCCGCTGCTGCCGCCTGTTCCACCAGCGCTGCATTTTGCTGGGTCACTTCATCCATCTGCGAGATGGCACGGTTGATTTGCTCGATGCCTTGCGATTGTTCCTGGCTGGCGGCGGTGATTTCGCCCATGATGTCGGTGACGTGGCGGATGCTGTCAACCACTTCGCGCATGGTGGTGCCGGCTTGATCGACCAACTTGGTGCCGTTCGATACCTGCGCGACCGAATCGCCGATCAAGGTCTTGATTTCCTTGGCGGCACCGGCTGAGCGCTGCGCCAGATTGCGCACCTCGGCCGCCACCACGGCAAAGCCGCGACCTTGTTCGCCGGCGCGGGCCGCTTCCACTGCGGCGTTCAGGGCAAGAATATTGGTCTGGAAGGCAATGCCGTCGATCACGCCGATAATGTCGACGATTTTTTTGGACGACGCATTGATGGCAGCCATGGTCTCGATCACATGCGCCACTACCGAACCGCCACGGCTGGCCACTTCCGAGGCCGACACTGCCAGTTGATTCGCCTGGCGCGCATTGTCGGCATTTTGCTTGACCGTGCTGGAGAATTCTTCCATCGACGACGCGGTTTCTTCCAGCGAAGCGGCTTGTTCTTCTGTGCGCGACGACAAATCCAGATTACCGGCGGCGATCTCGCTCGATGCCGTGCTGATGATATCGGTACCGCGCCGGACTTTACCGACAATACCGACCAAGCCCGTGTTCATATCGTTCAAGGCATGCATCAACTGGCTAGTCTCGTCGCGTCCCTTGACGTCCATCTGACTGGTCAAATCGCCATCGGCCACCTTGCGCGCCACATTGACCGCTTGCTTTAACGGTTTGGTAATGCTGCGGGTAACGAAAAATCCAACCAACGCACTTAAAATTGCCGCAGCCGATACCAGAATCAGAATCGTCATTTGAATTTTGGTAGCAGATTTTTTGGACTCTTTGCCCGCTTTGATCATCAGATTACCGTGGTAACCAATGAGGTTGTCGAGTCCGAGCACCAAGGCCTTGTGATTTTTTGCCATATGTTCGGTCGCATGGGCCTTGGCTTCTTCCATCTTGTTTTCACGCGCGAGCTCAACAAATGTCTTTTGCCCAGCCATGTAGGTTTCCCGATTAAGATCCATGCCACGAAAAATGGTACGTGCCAGAGAAGTCGTCGCGCTTTTCTTTAATTCATCAAACTTGCTCTTCAGACTTTCAGCAAGTTTATCCAGCTTGTCCAGCTCACGATTGATCAATTCTGGCTCGGTCAACAATAGGACATCACGACTGATTGTGGCGGTATCGTTGAGCGCATCCTTGGTTTCCCGGGCTAGCACCGTATTGGGATAACGATCAGTATTGGTGAGCGTGATATCCGCATTCAGATTGCCAATCTGCACATAACAAAGCGCTGCAATCGCAAACAAAGACGCAATAATGATGGCAAAACTCAATGCCAGCCGCTGTCCAATTGTAAGTTTGTTCAATTGCGTATCTCCTTGCGTGGGCCTATCAGGAATTATTGACTGCAATGCCACCCATAGTAGAGCAGCTTGGTCCAATTCGGTAGACGAAGAAAACAATTTTGACGTTTGGTTTCGCAATGGCAACACTTGGCGGGCGTATTGCGGCAAAAGCACGCCAGCTATAATTCGATCCTGACCGCTTTTCCTTTCTAATCTATGCGCCCGATCCAGGCCTTACCTGACCAGCTGATTTCCCAGATTGCCGCCGGCGAAGTGGTCGAGCGTCCGTCCGCCGTGGTCAAGGAATTGCTGGAAAATGCGCTCGATGCCGGCGCCAGCCAAATCACGGTACGCCTCGACGAAGGCGGCGTCAAACGCATCGCCATCACCGACAATGGCCGCGGCATCGGACCAGAGCAGTTGCCGCTGGCGCTGGCGCGGCACGCCACCTCAAAAATTGCTTCCCTGACTGATTTAGAAAACGTCGCCACCCTCGGTTTTCGCGGCGAAGCATTGGCATCAATCGCCTCGATCGCGCAATTGACGCTCACGTCGCGCACTGCCGATGCGCCGCACGCGTGGGAAATTGTCGGTTCGCAATCCGGTACCGTGGCGCCATCCTCGGGCGCGCATGGCACCACGGTCGATGTGCAGGATTTGTATTTCAACACCCCGGCGCGGCGTAAATTCCTCAAGTCGGAACAAACCGAATTCGGCCATTGTGCCGAAGTCGTGCGCCGTATCGCACTGGCGCGACCCGATGTTGCGTTCTCGTTGTCGCACAATGGCAAAACGGTCGATCATTGGAGCGTGAGCGAAATCGCCAAGCGCAGCGCGCACATCCTGGGCGATGCCTTTGCCCAAGCCCGGCTGGCGCTGGATGAAGCGGCCGGCCCCTTGCGGCTGCACGGTTTTGCCGGTTTGCCAACGGCCTCAAAAGCACGCGCCGATGCCCAATATTTCTACGTCAACGGTCGTTTTGTACGCGACAAATTGCTGACCCATGCAGTCCGTTCTGCCTATCAAGACGTGTTGCACGGCGACCGCTATCCCTCGTACGTGCTAGCGCTCGATCTCGATCCGGCATTGGTCGATGTCAATGTCCATCCGTCGAAGATTGAAGTGCGTTTTCGCGATAGCCGGGCGGTGCATCAATTTGTGTTCCATGCAGTGAGCCGCGCATTGGCGCAGACTTCGGCTACCGCCTTTGGCACCGTGCCGCCGCCGATCCAGGCTGGCAGCGGCCTGTCGCCAGCCACCAGCGCACGGCCGTGGGTGCGCGAACCGCAGCAAGGCTCGTTCAGCGCCCAATTCAATCCCGCTTATGCGCCGCCTTTCGGCAAACCTGCATTCGGCGTGGCGCAAAACAATGCCGATTACACTGCCCTGTTCAGTGCGGCGCCCAATAGCGCCGCCGATCCGTTCAGTCCCCCAGCAGAGACCCACCCCGCGCTACCGCAAGATGAACATCCGCTCGGCTTCGCGCTGGCGCAATTGCACGGCATCTTCATCCTGGCCCAGAACAGCAAGGGGCTGGTGCTGGTCGACATGCACGCCGCGCATGAGCGCATCCTGTACGAACAATTGAAAACCGCGCTCGACGCCCAATCGCTTGGCGAAACCTTGCAAGTGCAACAAATGCTGATCCCGGTCACGTTTTACGCCGATCCGATCGACATCAGCAGCGCCGAAGAACATCAAGCCACGCTGCAAGCGCTCGGTTTCGATATCGCCGCGCTCTCGCCCACCACGCTGGCGGTGCGCTCGGTACCGGCGCTACTGAAAAACGCCGATGCCCAGACCCTGGCGCGCGATGTCCTGCGCGACGTGCGCGAATTCGGCGGCTCGCGCGTCCTGATCGAGCGCCAAAATGAACTGCTCGGCACGCTGGCCTGCCACACCGCCGTGCGCGCCAACCGCATCCTCAGCACGCCCGAAATGAATGCCCTGTTGCGCCAGATGGAAAGCACCGAACGCGCCGACCAATGCAACCACGGCCGCCCGACCTGGGTACAACTGGGCCTATCCGACCTGGACAAATTATTCATGCGCGGCCAATGAGTTCGCCACCAATGACCCTGCCGCCAATCAAAGCCCAAGCGGTCGCCATCATGGGCCCGACCGCCTCCGGCAAGACCGCCGCCGCGCTGGCAATTGCACGCCAGATTCCGTGCGAAATCATCTCGGTCGATTCAGCCCTGGTGTATCGCGGTATGGATATCGGCACCGCCAAACCGACAGCGGCAGAACGCGCTGCGGTACCGCATCATTTGATCGACATCATCGACCCGGCCGAGTCGTATTCGGTCGCGCAATTTCGCAGCAGCACGATAGCCTTGGTAGCCCAGATCAACGCGCGCGGCAAGCTGGCGCTGCTGGTCGGCGGCACCATGATGTATTTCAAGGGATTGGTCGACGGCCTCGACGCCCTGCCGCAAGCCGACCCGGAAATCCGCGCCCGGCTCGATGCCGAAGCCGCCGAGATTGGCTTCCCCGCCCTGCATGCACGGCTGGCAACAATCGACCCCGTCACTGCTGCCCGGCTAGAACTGAACGATTCGCAGCGCATCCAGCGCGCGCTGGAAGTCTACGAATTAAGCGGCGTGCCCTTATCGCAATTGTTTAGCCAACAAACCCGTAGCGCCCTGCCCTTCGCGCTGCAATCTTTCGCGCTGGAACCGCTCGATCGCAGCGTGCTGCACCAGCGCATCGTCACCCGTTTCGACGCCATGCTAGCCGGCGGCGCCCTGCTCGACGAAGTCAAAACCCTGCGCGCCCGTGGCGACCTGCACCTGGGCTTGCCGTCGATGCGCTGCGTCGGCTACCGCCAAAGCTGGGAATACCTGGACGGCGCCTATGACCTCGCCACCTTCCGCGAAAAAGGCATCATCGCCACCCGCCAACTGGCCAAACGCCAGCTCACCTGGCTGCGCTCCATGCCCGACCGCGTCGTGGTCGATTGCATCAATGGCGATCCGGCCGCAGAAATTTTGCGCCAGATTCAGGTTCAGTAAGAATTATTTGCAAGCCGATATAGTGATATTTATAGGGAGTATAGGCAGTTTTACCCCTTATCCCGCACGTTTTATAAGCGTCAAAAATAATACTGCCGATAGTATTTATCCACCCTAAAAACCTTATGGCAACTTTACCTTGACAGGTTTTGCCAAAAAAAGGATAATTTTCGGCTGTTTGGTGATATAGCTCAGTTGGTTAGAGCACAGCACTCATA
>JAZKIX010000165.1:0-12187 GCA_040384645.1 Pseudomonadota bacterium
CTGGTCGGTGCAAACGGTTGGTACGCTTCATCCACCACGACCAACCCAGTGTCGCCGACCGCTTCGATAATTCGCTCAATCTCATCGGCGCCAAACAGCGTACCAGTCGGATTATTCGGGTAAGCCAGATACACGATGCTAGGCGCATGGGTTGCAATCGCAGCCAGCATAGCTGGCAAATCCAGCGTGAAATCGGCTTGCAAAGGCACGCCGACAAATTCCATCCCCGCCAATTGCGCCGACATTGCATACATTACGAAACCCGGTACCGGCGCCAGCACTTTAGCACCCGGTTTGGCGCAGGCAATCGATAGGATCGAGATCAATTCATCCGAGCCATTGCCGAGCATCACGTCAAAGCCTGCAGGCACACCGAGCTTGGCACAAATGCTGGCTTTCAGGCTTTTGTAGGAGGGCACTGGATAACGGTTCATGGCGACCGCAGCCAGTCGTCGCCCAAGTTCTGGGCGCAAGGATTCTGGCAACAAATACGGGTTTTCCATCGCGTCGAGTTTCACGAAACCAGTGGAATCGGGCACGTGATAAGCGGACAGGGCCAGAATTTCGGGACGAATGATGTGATTGATCAGGGACATGAGAGTGGAATCTATTGGTGATCAGAAGGTCAGCGCAGTTTGAGGCAGCTCAACACTTGAATCTGGCCCGGGCTTAGCTAGCCCGGGTTCAGCTGGCGCGGCAACTTTACTGTGTTTGCTTTTTCTAGGGCGTTTGGGCGTCGCGTTAGCTGGCAATTTGTCGCGTACCGGCTGGGTCGGCTGGTTGCTTGCCTGCGCCAATTGCGCTTCCGGCGCTGCCAGCCGGGCGGCGATGGTCTTGCAATAGTCAGGATTTAATTCAAATCCGACAAATCGCCGACCACAACGTTGTGCCGCTACCGCCGTGGTGCCACTGCCCATGAAAGGATCAAGCACGATGCCACCCACCGGGCAAGAAGCCTTGAGCATGCGCTCGATGATTGCCAAAGGTTTTTGGGTCGGATGATCGGCCCGCTCAGCATGTTCCTTGTGCAGGCGCGCCACGCTCCAGACATCTTTCGGATTGAAGCCCAGTTCGAGCCACTTGGCGCCGACAAAAATCGAACGCGAACGGGCTTTTTTAGTTTCTTCATCGTAAGGAATGCGGATCGCATCCAGGTCGAAGTAATAGCCTTTTTGCTTGACGAAAAAGCCGACCGTATCATGCACCGAGGTATAACTGCGCACGCTGCCACCCATCGACGGTACGCGCCGATCCCAGATAATTTCATTGATCATGCTCATGCGTTGCTTGAGCATCACAAACACTTCCGGCGAATAACGCCAGGTCAAAAATATGTACAGGCTGCCGGTGCTTTTCAACTTGGGCAGAGCGGCATCGATCCACTGCGCCATCCAGCGCAGATATTCAGCGGTAGCTTGCTTGTCGGAATCGTTGCCATAATCCTTGCCCAATCCATAAGGCGGGTCGGCCAGGATCAGGTCGACCGAATCATCTGGAATACGTGCCAAGCCGAGCAAGGCGTCTTCGCAGAACACCCGGTTAATCCAACCATTGGCCTCAGCCGTTTTCATTTCAGGCGCAACTCCGCCGAACGGGCATGCGCTTGCAGACCTTCGCCATACGCCAGTTCAGCCGCGATCTTGCCCAGTGTCTGGGCGCCAGCCTGGCTGACATGAATCATGCTGGAACGCTTTTGAAAGTCATACACGCCTAACGGAGACGAAAAACGCGCGGTGCGGGAAGTCGGCAAAACATGGTTGGGCCCGGCGCAATAATCGCCCAGCGATTCGGATGAAAAACGTCCCAGGAACATGGCGCCGGCATGGCGAATCTGGTCGGCCCATTGTTGCGGATTTTCGGCAGAAATTTCGACGTGCTCGGCTGCAATCAGGTTGGCAATCTCACAAGCTTGCGCCATATCGCGCACCAATATCATGGCGCCGCGATTGACCAGCGAGGTGCGGATCACCTCGGCGCGCGACATGTCCGGCAACAGTCTGTCGATGCTGGCGGCGACCTGTTCGATATATGCCGGATCCGGGCAGAGCAAAATCGATTGCGCCAGTTCGTCGTGTTCGGCTTGCGAAAACAAGTCCATCGCGACCCAGTCCGGATCGGTCGTGCCGTCGCAAATCACCAGAATTTCGGAAGGACCGGCGATCATGTCGATGCCGACGGTGCCGAATACGCGGCGCTTGGCAGCAGCCACATAGGCGTTGCCGGGACCGACGATTTTATCGACTTGCGGAATGGTTTCAGTACCGTAGGCCAGCGCCGCCACTGCTTGCGCGCCGCCGATGGTGAAGACCCGATCAACGCCGGCAATCACGGCGGCGGCTAGCACCAGTGGATTTTTCACACCGTTGGGCGTGGGCACGACCATGATCACTTCTTGCACGCCGGCCACCTTAGCCGGCACCGCGTTCATCAAGACTGAAGAGGGATAAGCGGCCTTGCCGCCGGGGACGTAAATGCCGACCCGATCCAGCGGCGTGACCTTTTGCCCGAGTACCGTACCGTCGGCTTCGGTATAACTAAAACCGGCCGAGCCGCATTCGATTTTCTGGCGCTCGTGATAGGCGCGCACCCGGTCGCAGGCAGTTTGCAAGGCGTGGCGCTGCGCTGGCGGCAAATTGTCCAGCGCGGCCTGCATTTCGCTGCGCGACAACTCTAGCGCGGCAACATTGCTGGCACCCAAATGTTCGAACTTGTTGGTGGCGTCGAGCAGAGCGGCATCGCCGCGTGTTTTGACATCGGCCAGGATTTGCGCGACCACGGTCTCGATGGCGGCGTCTTCGCCAGCTTCAAATGCCAGCACGGCGGCTAGTTGCGCCTTGAAATAAGGCTGGCTGGCATTGAGCTTACGGATTTTTATCGACATGATTTTCTCAACTTCAGTGCTTTTAAGGTAAAAATATACTGGTGGCAGTATTAAATTTCGCCCAATGAAACTGAGCGGGATAGGCATTGTTTTGCCATATACCCCCGTTATTTACGTGAACACTAACCCGCCTTGCTGGCCTTTTCAATCGCTTCCAGAATCGGTTGCAGACGCTCGCGTTTCAGTTTCAACGCTGCCTGATTGACGACCAGCCGCGATGAAATTTCCATGATGTGTTCGATCTCGACCAGATTATTGGCGCGCAAGGTACTGCCGGTGCTGACCAGATCGACGATCGCGTCGGACAAACCAACCAGCGGCGCTAGTTCCATCGAGCCATACAGCTTGATCAAATCCACATGCACACCCTTGGCGGCGAAATGCTCGCGCGCAATTTGCACGTATTTGGTGGCGATCCGCAAGCGCGCGCCCTGCCGCACTGCGCTGGCGTAGTCGAAGCCGGTTTGCACCGCAACCGACATGCGGCATTTGGCAATATTCAAGTCGATAGGCTGGTACAAACCTTCGCCGCCATGTTCCAGCAACACGTCCTTGCCAGCCACGCCAAAATCAGCAGCACCGTACTGGACATAGGTCGGCACGTCGGAGGCGCGCACGATGATGACGCGCACATTGGGATCATTGGTCGGCAAGATCAGCTTGCGCGAGGTCTCGGGATTTTCAGTCACGACAATGCCGGCAGCTTCCAGCAGCGGCAGGGTTTCTTCAAAGATGCGCCCTTTCGAGAGCGCCAGAATCAGTTGCGTGTTCATTGGAGCATTGGCTGTCATCACGGCTGCCATCACTTCACCCGCCGGATATTGGCGCCGACTGCAGACAACTTCACTTCCATCCGGTCGTAACCGCGGTCGAGGTGATAGATCCGGTCGATCAGGGTCTCGCCCTGCGCTGCCATGCCGGCGATGACCAACGAAGCGGACGCGCGCAAATCGGTCGCCATGACCGGTGCGCCGACTAATTTATCAACGCCTTTGACGAAAGCGGTATTGCCCGAAATCTCGATTGCCGCACCCAGCCGGTTCATTTCCTGCACATGCATGAAGCGGTTTTCAAAAATCGTTTCGGTGATCTGGCTGGTGCCGTTGGCGACCGCATTGACTGCCATGAATTGCGCCTGCATATCGGTCGGGAAACCCGGATATTCGGTGGTGCGGAAATTGACTGCCTTGGGACGCGACGCCATTTGTACCCGGATCCAGTCGCCGCCTGAGGTCAAGATGACGCCCATCTCGCGCAATTTATCCATTGCGGAATCGAGAATATCGCTGCGCACATTGCGCAAGGTGACGTCGCCGCCAACCGCCGCCACCGCACACAAGAAAGTACCGGTCTCGATGCGGTCGGCGATCACCGCGTGCGATGCGCCGTGCAATTTGTCAACGCCCTGGATCACCAGACGGTCGCTGCCGATGCCGTCGATCTTGGCGCCCATTGCGACTAGCAAATTGGCCAGGTCGGTCACTTCCGGCTCGCGCGCGGCGTTTTCCAACACGGTTTCGCCTTCGGCCAGGGTTGCCGCCATCAGCAAATTCTCGGTACCGGTGACGGTGATCATATCGGTCACGATACGGGTACCTTTGAGGCGCTTGGTACGGGCGTGGATGTAACCGGCTTCGATTGAAATTTCCGCGCCCAGCGCTTGCAGGCCCTTGATGTGCTGATCGACCGGACGCGAACCGATGGCGCAGCCACCCGGCAAGGACACCTTGGCTTCGCCAAAACGCGCCACCAGCGGGCCGAGCACCAGAATCGAGGCGCGCATGGTTTTGACCATTTCATATGGCGCTTCGAGCTTGTCGATAGAGGCACCGTTCAGGGCAACCTTGTGATCGTCTTGCTCAATCTTGACGCCCATCTGGCCCAGCAATTTGAGCATGGTCGCAACGTCTTGCAAATGTGGCACATTCGACAATTGCAGCGTATCAGCCGTCAACAGGCTGGCACACAGGATCGGCAAAGCCGCATTCTTGGCACCGGATATGGTGATATCGCCAGATAGCCGGGTACCGCCGCTGATGAGTAATTTATCCATTATTGAAACTCTTCCGGTGTCAGCGTTTTCATCGACAAGGCATGGATTTCTTCCCGCATGCGGTCGCCCAACACCGCGTACACCATTTGGTGGCGTGCAATCGGACGCTTGCCGGCGAAGGCGGATGAAACGATCACCGCATTGAAATGCTGACCGTCGCCGTCAACTTCCAGATGGATGCAATCGAGACCAGCGGCGATATAGCCTTTGATAAGTTCTGGAGTAGTAGACACGGTTTTTCCTAAATACCTGTTAATGGATGAAAAATAGGGCTAAAAAAGTGAAATTGTCGTTGGCAAAGAATAAGGTCAATGACGCAACTTATAACCGCTGCGCAACATCTGGATGGCCACACCATGCAATGCCAGCAAGAATCCCAGCACGACCGACAAGCTGATCCATGGATTGATATCGGCCTGACCGAAAAAACCGTAGCGAAAGCCGTCAATCATATAAAAAAATGGGTTGAAATGCGATACCGCTTGCCAGAACGAAGGCAGCGAATGGATCGAATAGAACACGCCAGACAAAAAAGTCGCCGGCATGATCAGGAAATTCTGGAATGCCGCCAACTGGTCGAATTTGTCAGCCCAAATGCCTGCGATCAATCCCAGCACACCCAGCGTCGCCGCGCCCAACAGAGCAAAGACCACAATCCATAGCGGCGCCACAAACGACAGATCGGCAAACCAGATCGTAATAAGAAAAACACCCAAGCCAACTGCCAATCCGCGCACTAGGGACGCCAATACGTAGCCGTAAAAAAATTCCCAATGCGACAGCGGCGTCAGCAAAACGAATACCAGATTGCCGGTGATCTTGGACTGGATCAGCGACGAGGAAGCATTGGCGAAGGCATTTTGCAGCACGCTCATCATGACCAGGCCAGGAATCAGGAAGGCGGTATAACGCACGCCGGCGACTTCTACCCGTCCTTCCAGCACGTGGCCGAAAATGAGCAAATACATCATGGAAGTGAGCACCGGTGCTGCGATGGTTTGGGTTGCGACCTTCCAGAAGCGTAGAATTTCTTTATAGAACAGGGTCTTAAAACCCTTGGGAATCAAGTTCATTGCAGGCTCCGATCCATGATTTGCATGAACACATCTTCCAGGTCGGCTTGCTGTAAATGCATTTCGTCGATGCTTAATCCGTGCTGACGCAAGCTCGCAAGAATTTGCTCGACTTCGGCGTATTCGGTCACGCGCAAAGTAAATTTGGCGCTGGACGGCGCGGCATCGGTTTCGGCATCGATATGCGACAGCAACGGCTTCAGACTGTTTGGCAATTGCGCCGGTTGTTGCCCTTGCGACAAGCGCAATACCAGTTGAGAACCTGATATCCGCTTGATGAGGGCAGCGGTGGTATCGAGCGCCACCACTTTGCCGTTTTGCAACATGGCAATCCGATTGCACATGGCTTGCGCTTCTTCCAGGTAATGCGTGGTCAATACCACCGTGTGTCCTTCTTTATTGAGGCGCGCAATGAATTTCCACAGCGTTTGGCGCAATTCCACATCGACCCCGGCAGTCGGTTCATCCAGCACAATGACCGGCGGCTTGTGTACCAGCGCCTGTGCCACCAGGACACGGCGCTTCATGCCGCCGGACAAGGCCCGCATATTGACGTCGGCCTTGCTAGTCAGATCGAGGTGATGCATGACTTCATCGATCCAAGCATCGTTATTGGATAGGCCGAAATAGCCGGATTGAAGGCGCAAGGTTTCGCGCACGGTAAAAAACGGGTCGAACACTAATTCTTGCGGCACGACACCGATCTGCTTACGGGCGGCACGAAATTGACTGACAACATCGTGGCCGCGGATATGCACGCTGCCGGCATCGGCACGATTGAGGCCGGCGATTATTGAGATAAGGGTAGTTTTGCCGGCGCCATTGGGACCGAGCAATCCAAAAAATTCGCCTTCTTCAATCGATAGCGAAACCCGATCCAAGGCCTTCAGGGACTTGTAACTTTTTTCGATATTGTTAATTTGGATGGCTGTCATGCTGTCAGAAATTTTTGGGAGAGAACCCGGCGTCAGCCTCGCAGTGTTGCAAAGTGAACCGTTGGCGAAACTCTCGATTATATACGGGATTTTTCGGGGATTTTTTTGCAGCAACTACGCAACTACGCTAACGAAGGGAGCAAATCTGGAAACCGAATGCAGCGTCAATGAGAATGCGCTGGCGATGTGATTGGATGAAGCAAGTCGGCGACGCCGTACAGTTTGGCGAGGCTTTGCAAATTCGCCGGCACATTCTTGATCAACAAGCGGGCACCGCGCGCCGTTGCGGCGCGCTGCCAAGCCAGCAGCACGGCTACTGCCGCCGAATCGACTACTGTTACCGGTGCCAAATCGATTTCGACTTGCCCGCCCGCTATGGCTTTCATACCGTCGCTCAAGGCACGGGATGCAGTCTCGACATTGAGCGACGGGCTGAGAATAAACATAATGTGGGGCAGGTCAAGAAGGCTTGGCAACTTTGACGCCGCCGGCAGCGAGCTTTTTATTGCGCTCTGCCAGGGCCTTGATCAAACCATCGATACCGGCCTTGGAAATTTCTGCTGCGAAATTGCCTTTATAGGTTTCGACCAGCCATGCGCCGAGTACATTGATATCGTAAATTTTCCATCCGGCAGGTAACTTTTCTAAGCGGTAATTGAGTTGAATCGGTTCACCACGGGCGGGGACGACTTCGGTACGGACTTCTACTTCGCTGTCGGCCGGATCAGCACGTAGGGGTTTGAAATTCATTTTTTGATCTTTCACCTGGGAAATCGCGCCGGAATAGGTGAACACCAGCAAAGTGCGGAACTCATTGGTCAATTGCTTTTGCTGATCCGGGGTCGCATCGCGCCAAAAACGGCCCGCTGCCAACGAAGTCATGCGTTGAAAATTCACGAAAGGCAGCACTTTGGTTTCGACCAATTCCAGCACTTTCTTTTGATTGCCTTCCTGAATTTCCTTGTCGGCTTTGGCGATGTCGACCACTTCCAGACTGATACGTTTCACCAAAGCATCCGGTGTTTCCAGCGGCGCAACCGCAGGTGCGGCAAAGGACAGGGAGGTCGACAACAATAAAGTCATCAGAGTAGAAACTAAACTAATATTTTTCATTTTTTATTTCCTGCGTACAAAAGCAATTAATGATAATGAGTTCTAGCGTTTCAATACAGACGCAAAAACAGGTTAAACCTACTTTGCGGGTGTTGCCGGTATTGGCTGGCCGGGCGCGGCAGCCTGCTCAGTTGGCTCACCTGTATCGTGATCGACCAAGGGTTTAACGCCTTTCGATTTCGGCCCATTGCCGTCCTCGATCTGGCCTGCCCTGCGTTGCATAAAGCCATCCCGCACAAATTCATACTTGTCCAGCGCAGCCTGATCCAATAGATTGGTGGCGTCCAAGACAGCGGCCCGTTTATCCACCAGACGCAATACGCTACCGGCATAACGTAGATCCACCGGCGTGGTATAGCCCCATAAATCGGCTTTATAATCGACTGGAAATACCAAGGCATCACGCATGGTAAATGAGCCAAACAAGGGCAACACGACATACGGCCCGGGCTTGACGCCCCACACCCCTAGCGTCTGG
Organism: Pseudomonadota bacterium; assembly: GCA_040384645.1. Taxonomy (GTDB): domain Bacteria; phylum Pseudomonadota; class Gammaproteobacteria; order Burkholderiales; family Burkholderiaceae_D; genus JAZKIX01. The sequence continues at coordinate 8,534 of JAZKIX010000165.1, forward strand.
CCGAAATCTTCCTTGTGCTTGGTCATGCCTGCTTCGGACCCGATATCGAGCAAGCCACCCAAGCCGAATGTGCTATTGAGCGCAACGCGCATTACATCCGACACGCCATCGGCAACCTTACCTTGCATCAAATTATTTGCCGCGGTCCAGACGTCACCGATATTGCCGAAAAAATTACCGACACCAGTTTGTACAAAGCTTGGCAAGGCCGATTGGTAGACGGTGGCAGCAGGCTTTAACGCGACTTGATCGACCGTGTCATTGAACTTGAACATGGCGCGATTGAATCCTTCCAAAGGATCTTTTGGATTGGCCGCTTTAGTTGCACAGCCGGTCATCGCCGCCGCCAGCAGCACCAAGGTGGCTAAACGAGAAAATAATTTCATTTGTTTGCTTCCTTTCCATCAGCCGCTTTGCTAAACAAAAACTGGCTGATCAGGTTTTCAAGAACGACTGCCGATTGCGTCATGGCGATCTTATCGCCTGCCGCCAGATTCACGGTATCACCGCCGGCCTCAATGCCAATATATTGCTCGCCCAGTAGACCGGATGTCAGGATTTTTGCCGAGCTATCTTTAGGAAATTTGTAGCGACTTTCCAAATTCAGAACCACCAGCGCCTGATAGCTTTTGTCGTCGAATTTAATGTCGCCGACCCGGCCTACAAGTACCCCGGCGCTCTTGACCGGTGCCTGCGGCTTAAGACCACCGATATTGTCGAATTTGGTTATAACCGAATAAGTTTGCGAAAACGACAAGGAACTCATATTGCCCGCCTTCAGGGCGAGAAACACCAAAGCCGCCGCGCCGATCAGCACAAATATGCCAACCCATACGTCGAATGATTTATTTTGCATCGTCTAGCACCTAAAATTTCCTCACCGCTTCGGATAAATCGGGAGTATTCATCAAAACACATGCTTTCCCGCACGTAAAATAAGGCTCAATCTTAATACTCACCACAGTATTATTTATTGAACATGACGGCCGTCATGATGAAATCGAGCCACAACACCATCAGCGACGAAATCACCACCGTGCGGGTGGTCGCTCGCGCCACGCCTTCTGGGGTTGGCTGCGCCTGATAACCCTGAAACAGGGCAATGAAACTCACCGCAATCCCAAATACCAAACTCTTGAACACCCCGTTGGCAATATCTTGCCAGATATCGACTCCAGCCTGCATCTGGGACCAGAATGCGCCTTCATCAACCCCAATGAGCTTCACACCCACCAAATATCCGCCGATGATCCCTAATGCGCTAAACACTGCCGCCAAGATCGGCATGGCAATGACCCCAGCCCAAAAACGTGGCGCCAATACGCGCTGCAATGGGTCGACCGCCATCATTTCCATTGCCGACAATTGTTCGCCTGCCTTCATCAAACCGATTTCCGCTGTCAAAGATGTGCCGGCACGCCCTGCAAACAAAAGAGCAGTCACTACCGGCCCTAATTCACGTGTCAGCGACAATGCGACCAGCAAACCCAGTGCCTGTTCCGAACCGTAACGATTGAGCGTGTAATACCCTTGCAGGCCCAACACAAAACCGACAAATAGTCCCGATACCGCGATGATGACAAGCGAATAATTACCAATAAAGTGTATTTGATCGGTGATCAGCCTCGGACGCTTCAACAAACCCCAACTCGCCGCCAAAATCGCGAAAAATGTCCGCGTCGCCAAACCAAGCTGTGCGGTCGTTTCGCGCACACTCCGCCCCAGTGCCGCAAGCCAGCGAAGCATCATGCTTGCACTCCCAAGCCGATATCATCAGCCAAGGATTTACCGGGATAATGAAATGGCACTGGGCCGTCAGCTTCGCCATGCACGAATTGCTTCACATACGGATCGCTGGAGGCCAACATTTCGGCCGGCGTACCTTGCGCAACTATTTTTCCTTGTGACAAGAAATATACATAGTCGGCAATCGAAAACGATTCGCGCACATCATGCGAAACAAGAATTGAGGTAGAGCCGAGTGCATCATTCAGCTGACGGATCAAGTTGGCAATCACGCCCATCGATATCGGGTCGAGTCCGGCAAATGGCTCGTCGTACATGATTAGCTGTGGATCAAGCGCAATCGCTCTGGCTATAGCCACCCGCCGCGCCATACCGCCCGAAATTTCCGCCGGCATCAAATGCGCCGCGTTACGTAGACCCACCGCATGTAATTTGAGTAAAACCAAATCGCGGATCAACTCTTCAGGCAAATCCGTATGCTCCCGCAAGGGGAATGCCACGTTTTCAAAAGCACTTAAATCTGTGAATAGCGCGCCATGCTGGAATAACATGCCCATCTTGCGTCGCAGTGCATAAAGCGTCCGTGCGTTGCTGGGTTCGATTACATTTCCATCAACGTGTACTGTTCCCGATTGCGGTGTCAACTGACCGCCGATCAAGCGCAAGATCGTGGTTTTTCCAGAGCCAGAACCGCCCATGACAGCAATTACTTTGCCGCGCGCGAAATCCATGCGGATTGCCGAAAGTATCGGTCGCGCTCCGTAAGCAAAGGATAAGTCACGAATTTCTAGCAGATTGGACACGTTGTTTTTGAATGTTGCAATGCCGTATTGTAGTGCAGAAAGTGCAAGCTTCGCTTGACGTCTTGCCAAGCCAAATATGTGTGGACCAATTTAGCACTGCACAAATGAACTGAAAGTCATTTATTTTACAGGCAGATGCAGTTTTCACTGCGACTGGTTTAAGCGATTCATATCTTTTTGCCGAGCCAATAAAAAACCCGCCGACCTTTTATGCATCGGCGGGCTTACCGGTCAAATGGTTTAACGCGGCAGGATCGAGCTGCCCATCAAAAATTCATCCACTGCGCGGGCGCACTGGCGTCCTTCGCGAATGGCCCACACCACCAGGGATTGACCGCGGCGCATATCGCCGGCGGCAAATACTTTAGGCGCGGTTGTCTGATAACAGCCATTGCCATCGGTCGTTGCTTTGGCGTTACCACGTGCATCTTTTTCAAGGCCGAAGGCGTCCAGCACTTGCGCTACCGGCGATACAAATCCCATCGCCAGCAAGACTAGGTCGGCTTTCATTTCAAATTCCGAATCGGCCACTTCGACCATCTTGCCGTCTTTCCATTCGACTCTACAGGCGATCAGTTTTTCAACCTTGCCATTGCTACCTTCAAGTCGTTTGGTTGCAACCGCCCAATCGCGCTCGCAACCTTCGTCATGCGACGACGATGTGCGTAATTTGGTCGGCCAGTACGGCCATACCAGCGGCTTATTTTCTTGCTCCGGAGGCTGTGGCATCAATTCAAACTGCGCCACACTTGCTGCGCCATGACGATTGGATGTACCGACGCAATCGGATCCGGTATCGCCGCCACCGATGACGACAACATGTTTGCCGGTCGCCTTGATCTGGTCTTCCAGCTTGTCGCCGGCATTGACCTTGTTTTGCAAAGGCAGGAAATCCATTGCGAAATGGACGCCTTGCAGATCACGCCCCGGCACCGGTAAATCGCGTGGCTGCTCGGCACCGCCAGCGATGATAACAGCGTCGAATTCCTGCTTCAATGCCTCAGGCGAAATGGTTTCCTTGGCCCAATTATTGACTTGCGCCGGGAAATCCTTGCCTACGAAAACGCTGGTGCGGAACACGACGCCTTCAGCTTCCATTTGCTTG
>JAZKIX010000166.1:0-14261 GCA_040384645.1 Pseudomonadota bacterium
TGCACGAACTGCGTGTTCTGCCAGCGGTTACGCAACCGGACGTAGCCATCACCGGTGGATTCAACATTCCATTTCGCGCTTTCCCAGCCGGCGCCGGTTGGGGTCGATTGAACCATGCCGTTATTGGCTTCGATATTGAGATACTCGCCGGTGGCGACATTGCGGATCAAATAAGCACCGCCATCCGATGGCACCAATATCCATTGCGAAATCGCACCATTGCTCTGCGCCGCATACGTTGCATTGACACCGCCATCTAACAGCGTGCCGCCTTGCCAGCGGTTGACGAAGGTATAGGCTACTGTCGGTGTCGGTGTCGGTGTCGGTGTCGGTGTCCCCACTACTACCAGTTGCCATTGCGCGCTGGCCCAGGAATCGTGGATCGTCCCGATTTCAGCGGTGCCGGTTGAATGTTCATTATTGACGAAATGCGTACTGTGCCAACGGTTACGCAGGCGCACATAACCATCGGCGGTCGGCTCGATCAACCACTTTGCACTATCCCAAGACGGATTGCGCGTAGTGGCCTGCACCTGCCCATTATTGCTTTCGATATTAAGATATTCACCGGTGCCGATATTGCGTATCTCATACGATCCGCCGACGCTCGCCTCTAAAGTCCAGCGATAAGCCGCATTGTTGCTGAGCGGGCCATACAAGGCATTGTTGCCCCCATCGTGGAGATACGTGTTTTGCCAGCGGTTGACAATGTTATAGGTGACCCCGGTCTGGATTGCCGCACCGGACGCCGCCGCGTTGTAACACAGACATAAGACCGCGGCAGATAGTAATGAAATCTTCTTCTTTGCTGTTTTTATTCGCTTCACTTGTACGCTCCTGATTTTAAATTGCTATTTTTTGTAAATGCGTTCAGCCCCTTTATTCCCCTCATACCGCGTCGAAAAATAGCCGCATGAGTGAGCAATCAGACTTTTAATAAAATTGAATCGTAGGTCTTCCGCTGACAGCAGTAGACGCTTGCTTTATTAACAAACTATTTCGTTGCATGAAATTTTTATTAACATTTGAAATAATTGGCGGCAGCCCTTAGCCAGCGCGGTGTAGCGGGATCGATGAAGAGAAAAAACAATGCAAGCGCAGCCGCTTTACATTGCGGCAACTGCCAGCAGCGCTCTAATTACCGAAGCGCAAGAGAAGCTGAAGTAAAAGTTTGACAGCCGATCCAATTTGCCGAAACTGGGTACAATTGCGCCATGTCAGAACCACAACAGACAATTGCGGCACCGTCACTCACGGTTTTGCGCCTGGTTTTAGCTTTGTTGTGGCTCCGGCTATCTTCCCCATCTTCCATTTAAAGGACACATCATGTTAACTGTTGGCCAATCATTACCCGATTTTGCAGGCGAAGCACTGTTGCCAAATGGCGAATTCGCACCAATCAAACTGGCTGATCTGAAGGGCAAATGGGTTGTTCTGTTTTTCTACCCGCTCGACTTCACATTCGTATGCCCAACTGAAATCCAAGGCTTCAATCGCCTGCACGCAGAATTTGCAAAACTGAACACCGTCGTCCTCGGCGCATCGGTCGATTCAGTCCACACCCACAAAGCATGGACCCAACACGGTCTGGGCAAACTGGATTTCCCATTGATCGGCGATCTGACCCGCGATCTGGCTGCCGGTTGTGGCGTTTTGTCGAAAGCTGGCTTCTCCGAGCGCGCAACCTTCATCGCCAATCCAGAAGGCGTGATCGAAGCAATCACCATCAATAGCAGCAACGTCGGCCGTTCGACCGAAGAAACCTTGCGCACCCTGCAAGCCCTGCAAGCGGGTGGTTTGACCGCATGCGGCTGGACACCTGGCCAAGCTTTGCTGAACGCTTAATTTTTTAAGCTACATAGAAAAAGGGCCGTTTCGCCCGTCAGATATTTGACGGGGCGAAACAGCCCTTTTTTATTTTACGTCCCGACTATTGCACCGGACTATTGCACAATCACTGCACAGCTATGTCCATCCAAGGACGCCGTCGGTAACGGACGCGTGCCGCTGTAGCTGCCAACGATGCCAAACAAGACATTGGCTTTTGAGGCGATGGTTGAGTTGGATGGAAGGCTGCTGGCGGTGATTACCCGTCCCTTTTGCTGTAGTTTGGCGTTAAAGCCTGTACTTAATTTCAAGTCCTTGTTATAGGTCAACACCACGTTCCAATTCTTGATCGGGGTCGAGCCGGTATTGGTTAAAGTCACAGCATCGACAAAATGCTGATTTGGATACAGGCTGCGATAACTGAGTAGGCAACTACTTGCCGGCACCACGCGCTGCTTGGTCTTCAAGAAATCCCACAGCACTTGTTCGGCATCGATATCCTGGTTCCTGAAACCAAAATGGGCCGGATTCTCTGCCGTCGCCACATCGCTCCCCAAGGTATTGGGCCAGCCGTGACCTGCCGCCTCCACCATCTCGAGCACGGAAAAATCAACGCCTTGCGCGGTGGTGTCAAAGTCATGGCGTGTAATGCTGCTATTACGCGTCGCCAGCGCCCACGGCACGCTGCCAGTGTAGTCCGCACCTTCATTGATTGTATTGGGCAACTGGCTCATCTTGCGGCTGCTTTCGTTGATGCCCAAAGCCTGACGCCATGCAACTAATGACTGGCTCATATGATCGGCATAAGTGATGCCAAAATTTTCCCAAATCGGTGCCAGTAGAGGATCCTTGGGGCTATAAATAAACATTGTGGACACCGGATGCTGTGGTCCGACTGTACAACTGCCCAAAGCCACCGTGGCCGGCATGCCCACTACCGGAATCACGACTCCGGCACCAGCGAGCTGATTTCCCATTTCACGCGACGCTCGCTGCACCATCTCACCGCCGTTCGATGCCCCCATCAAATAGATCCGCTCACGGTCGATACTGACCCCCATATTTTGTGCATTCTGGATTACGCGGCGCAGGTAATCGACGTCATCCACCACAAAATCCGGCCCGGTTTGCGAACCCAGGCAAGTGCGCCAATAACCGCCATTGGCCCAATACGGGTCGCCCGGGTTTTGGTCGTCTGTCACGCCCGGCGCATATGCTGCGTTGGCATAGATGACAATGAATTTTTCCTTGTCGGCCAGACGCTCCAGACGCCCACTTCCCATATCAAATTCGCGAAAAGTCTCCGCGCTCAAATTTGCCCCGTGCATCGCAATCACCACCGGATGGCGATGGTGAAAATCTCTCGCGACCGACGGCGGAATATATTGCAAATACCGGCGCACAAAAGTCTGGCTTGGATCTTTTAAACCCGGCTGGCGAAAGGTACTCACGCGCAGCCCCGCCTTACGCACGCTATCCCAAGTCCCGTCAGGCTTGCCATCGTAAGACCCCACCAGATCAGGACGTGTCACCACCGCCTGCGCGCTGCCAGCACCAGCCAGTAATCCGGCAGCGAGGGTCAAGCCGAGGCCAAAACGCAGGCCAAAAACAGATTGACGCAAGACAGCAAGCGGACGGCGCGATGCACCATATGCTGGGGTCGCCGCAACTATTGCAACGACAGCAGCCGAACTTTGTTTATCGATTTTCATAAGAATCCCGTGCAAGACAAGGTTGACGAACGTGTTTAGCGCGTTTTAGTCGATTGAGCTGGTCGAGGCGATCACACGCCGACCAGCTCAATTGACTAAAACTGCGCCACAAGGAAAGTCACTGGAACGCGTATGTTATAGCCAGTAACATATGCATTAAAACATGAAATGTGATTAATGTATACATTGCGTTTTTGTTTGTCGGGTAATGCGGTCAATGCGAGCCAGTTTGCGCAGCTTGGGGGCGTGGTACCTTGCGGTTTACTGCAGCTGGAGGGAAATGCGATCGAAGGTTTGAGCCTCGGTGCGAGGGCATGGAATAATAAAAAATGGGGGTATATGAAGAAACAGCACTTATCCCGCACGTTTTTATTGGCTCTTTAAATATACACCACGCAGTATATTTCCGGCTTTTGTGGTCTAAATACCGACTCGGTCAGCACCTTGAGATCCCGACCTGGATTATTAGCGCACTTTGTCGCTGATAAATATCGCTCTCTCGATTCGCCTTTGTCGGCCTTTTCGGATATAACCCTGCAATCAAAACTGCTGGGCAACAAGCTGCCAGCCAAACCGGACTGGTATGCATCCCGAATGACTTACCACTATGCCTGCATTCAATAAAAGCGATATCAATGGCACGGCAAAAATGGACACCCATTCCGGTGGCATAGACAGCTACACATGCCCGCCAAGGACGAGTGGTAGCTCTATTTATATAACTTGGGTTTTGGATACTGAGCAGTCCATGGCGGAAGTATCATTCGCGCCAAGTTCAACTTCCTTCAAAGAAATAGGGCTGTCACAGCAAGCATTTGGCGAACAGCTATCAGCTTGTAAGTGCTAGTAGATCAACCAGATGAATTTGTAGGGTGCGCCGTGCGCACCGATAACGTTGCGGCTCACTTGGTGCGCACGGCGCACGCTACTTATCTCATCTAATTGTTTCACCTGGTCGGTCTACTACCTTGGCCCGCGCCATGTGCAGTTTTTTGTAGCTGTCGATCAGCCGCTGGTGTCGATCGAGTCCCTCGAGTTTCATACTGGTTGGCGTCAAGCCGAAGAAGCGCACGCTGCCTTCCACTGAGCCCATTACCGCGTCCATCCGCGGATTGCCGAACATGCGGCGGAAATTGCTCACGTAATCGTCCAGTTCCAGTTCGTCGTCCAGCAGCACCTCCAGCACCGCATTCAAGGCTTGATAAAACAAGCCGCGCTCAACTGTATTGTCGTTGTACTGCAAGAAGGCGCCGGCTAGTTCTTGCGCCTGTTCAAATTGCTGCAAGGCGAGATGAATCAGCAGCTTCAATTCCAGAATGGTGAGCTGGCCCCAGGCCGTATTTTCGTCAAATTCGATGCCGATCAATGTGACGATGTCGGTGTAATCATCCAGTTCACTGAGGTCTAAACGCTCAAGCAATGCTTCCAGGCTGGCATCGTCCAGGCGATGCAAGTTCAAAATATCGGCGCGGAACAACAGCGCTTTGTTGGTGTTATCCCAGATCAGCTCATCTACTGGATAAATCTCCGAATAACCCGGCACCAGAATGCGGCAAGCCGTCGCGCCTAAATGATCGTACACCGCCATGTACGCCTCTTTGCCCATGCCTTCCAAAATGCCGAACAAGGTCGTGGCTTCTTCGGCGTTGGAGCTGACTTTGTCAATCTGACCTTGGCCGGAAAAATCCCACTCGACAAAATCGAAGTCCGCTTTGGCACTAAAAAAACGCCACGACACCACACCGCTGGAATCGATGAAATGTTCGACAAAATTATTCGGCTCAGTCACGGCTTGACTTGCAAAAGTAGGCCGAGGCAAATCGTTCAAGCCTTCAAAACTGCGGCCCTGCAGTAATTCCGTGAGACTGCGTTCCAGCGCCACCTCCAGACATGGGTGCGCGCCGAACGAAGCAAAGACACCGCCTGTCCGCGGGTTCATCAAGGTCACGCACATGACCGGGTAGGTCCCGCCCAGCGATGCATCTTTTACCAGCACCGGAAAGCCTTGCTCTTCCAAGCCTTGGATGCCAGCCAGAATGCCGGGATATTTGGCCAGCACTTCCGGCGGTACATCAGGCAAGGCAATTTCGCATTCCAGAATTTCGCGTTTTACCGCCCGTTCGAAGATTTCCGACAGGCATTGCACCTGCGCTTCAACTAGCGTATTGCCTGCACTCATGCCATTGCTGACGTACAGGTTTTCGATCAGGTTAGAGGGGAAATACACCACTTCGCCATCCGACTGGCGTACATAAGGCAGCGAACAGATGCCACGTTGCACATTGCCGGAGTTGGTATCGACCAGATGCGAACCACGCAACTCGCCATCCGGGTTGTAAATTTGCAGACAGTAAGCATCGAGAATTTCAGCCGGCAGTGCATCTTTTTTGCCCGGCTTGAACCAGCGCTCGTTCGGGTAATGGACAAAGGCCGCGTTGGCGATCTCTTCGCCCCAAAACTGACCGCCATAGAAATGATTGCAGTTAAGCCGCTCGATATACTCTCCCAGCGCCGAGGCCAGGGCACCTTCTTTGGTCGCTCCCTTGCCATTGGTAAAACACATTGGCGAATGCGCATCGCGGATATGCAGCGACCATACATTGGGAACAAGATTGCGCCACGAAGCGATTTCAATCTTGATGCCCAAGCCCGCCAGAACGCCCGACATATTGGCGATGGTTTGCTCCAGCGGCAGGTCCTTACCGGCAATTGTGGTACTGGATTGAGAAGCAGGATTGAGTATCAGCAAGGCCTGTGCATCGGCATCCAGATTGTCCACCTCTTCAATCACAAACTCGGGTCCGGCTTGTACCACCTTCTTCACCGTACAACGCTCGATGGAGCGCAAAATCCCCTGGCGGTCTTTGGCGGAAATATCCGCCGGCAACTCGACCTGAATCTTGAAAATTTGCTGATAACGGTTTTCAGGATCAACAATATTGTTTTGCGACAGGCGGATATGTTCGGTAGGAATATTGCGGGTTGCGCAGTACAACTTCACAAAATAAGCCGCGCACAAAGCCGATGAGGCCAGAAAATAATCGAACGGGCCAGGCGCCGAGCCATCGCCCTTGTAGCGGATAGGTTGATCGGACACCAGCGTGAAATCATCGAACTTGGCTTCAAGGCGAAGCTTGTCGAGAAAGTTGACCTTAATTTCCATAGGGATTTCCAATAGTGCTCAAAATGAATAAGCCGCTATTATCCGTTTTTTCAACCGTAAGCCTGTACTTCTCTGCGACGATTTCCGCTGCCAACGACCATTTCTTATCGCGACTATGCAACTTGCTTACGGGATTACGGGCTGCAATGATCCCGCGGGTGCATTAGCCAGATTCGCCAGATTAACCAGATTACGTCGTTTAGTCGGCAAGATCAGGCAGCGCGGTTTGAAGGATTGTTTCTGGGGCCGGCATGATACCAATAAGCTACAGCACGAACATGTCACTGATGGCAGTTGCCAAAGGCTCGCCACTAAAGGCCCATTCGTGTGCCGCCAGCGTCATCACCACCGTGCCGGCTGGCGTGCTGACCACTGCACGGCTTGCGCCATCGTAGGCGACCAGGCGTATCCGCATGGCTTGCCAGCCGCCGACGATATGCTCGACACTGACATGGATCACGCCATCGTTGTCGCGCCGTGCCTGAAAGTTGCAACTGCTGCGTTCCCCGCGCTGGTAGCCGTAGCTGAGGCCGTCGTCGGCCACATAATCGAGGCTGGCGGTTTTGCCATAGCCTTTGCCAAGGATCAGGTGCAATTCAATCTCGCTCAAGTCATTGGCTTGCGTGGTGCGCAGGCCGAGCTGCATCGGGATCAAGCTGCCTTCGCGCAGATAGACCGGCGTTGAGTCGGCGTTGCTGTCGACTTCAATTGTGCCGCCCGCTTTCAAAAATTGTCCGCTGCCCGCATCCATCCAGCGCCCATTGCCCGGCAAGGCCACGCTGCGGCGCGACTTTCCTTGATGTACCAGCGGCGCTTGCATTAGGGCCGGGCCGATCAGGAATTGGTCGTCGATGTAATCGAGTTGCAGCTGTTCGCTATTGTCGAAATCATAAAACAGCGGCCGCATCACGGCGCTGCCGTCGCGTTCTTGCGCTACCCATAATTGGTAAAAATACGGCAGCAGCTTGTAGCGCAGCCGGACGTAATGTCGAATGATGTGCAGTGCTTCCGGCCCGAATTCCCACGGTTCCTGGCGTGCAGTGCCGGCGTTGGCGTGATTGCGCAGGAAGGGGAAGAAAGCGCCGGCCTTGTACCAGGCAATCGCCAGTTCACGATCCGCATGACCGCCGAAGCCGGGCACATCCGGCCCATTGAATGGGATGCCAGATAAGGCCAGATTGATGCTGCCGTGGATACTGGTGCGCAAGTGATGCCAGTTGCTGATGTTGTCGCCAGTCCAGACTGCGGTATAGCGGCTGGAACCGGTGGCGGCGCTACGCGAAATCAAGAACGGCCGCTCATCCGGCTTGGCCGCCAGAAAACCTTCACGCGTAGCCTGTGCCATGCCGGTGGCGTAAATATTGTGATAGGTCCAGTGATCCCACGTGCCTTTTTGGAAGCGCATATCGTCCAGTTCGGCCGCACCAACTGCCGGATCGTTCATGTCGATCCAGGCGCCGCCAAAACCCCATTGACGGAACTGCTGTGCATAGCCGGCCCACCAACTGCGCCCTTCAGGCAATGAAAAATCCGGGAACCAGGTGCGGCCCGGCCATACGAAACCGACATAGGGCTGGCCTTCCGCGGTCTGGCAATAAATGCCGGCACGCAAGCCGCTTTCCGCCACAGCATAACCGTCTTCCACCTTGACGCCGGGATCGAGAATCGGCACCACGCGGCGGCCCTTGTCATGCAAGGCGGCCAACATGGCGCCGCGCTCTTCGATACTGGTGGGGAAATGTTCCCTGTTGGTGGTGAAAACCTTGTAGCGCTCCATATAATCGATGTCGAGCCACAAGCCGTCGCAAGGGAATTCATATTTGCTGAAGGCGGCATCGAGCATTGCCAGATCGTCCATACCCTTATAGCCCCAGCGGCATTGATGATGACCGAGCGACCAGAGCGGCGGCAATGGCGTGGTGCCGACCAGCTTTTGCAAACGCTCGGTAACGGCGGCAACGCTGGCTCCGGCAATCACATAAAAAGCCGGCACGCCCTGATCGGCGCCGAACCAGAAGCTTTTCGGCTCGCCCGGATCGACCCGCCCACCAAAATACCAGTTAGAACCGGTATCCATGAATACCGCGCCGGGATGATCGACCAGGATGCCGACCCAAGCGTTGCCAGTGTCGCCAGTGCGAATCAGCAGGTACGGAATCGCCGCGTATTGCGGATCGGCTTGGCCGTTTTCGATTGTCGGCATGGCGTGGTCGGCCCAGACATCGGCATTCCAGAATTTAGTGCGCAAGCCGGTTTTTTCGAGGCCGGTGGTTTTTTCGCCCTGACCATAAAAACGCATGGCGTCATCGCGTCCGAACTGGACCATCCAGCTACTGCCGCAGGCGCCAATACTGGCATTGGCCAGACCGCCAAGCAAGGTCGCATGGTCGCCATCGCAAAGGCTCAAAGTGCCTTGCGACGAAATGTCTACAGTGTGGGATGAGGCACCTTTGAATTGGTCTTCGTACAAAGGCAACAGACGCGCATCCAGCGGCCAGCGTTGCTCATCGTTTAACTCGATATGGAATACATCGTCGCCCAGGTCCCTGATCCGCGCTGCAACGGCGCTATCGCCCAGTTGCAGCGTATGGTTTGCATATTTGTCGGCAAAACGAAAATTAGATGGGTGACGGATTTTTTGAAAATACATGGTGGTGGTGTTTTATATTGGAGAGTGGTGGAAGCCTGCTGCCGAGGGCTATGCCATGTTAAAACGAGCGTAAAAAATCGTCTTGATAATGCGTGCTGGCAGCGTATCGGAAACGACTTTATAGAGTGAAAAACTGTGCCAGAAAGTCATAGAGCCATCATCAAATTGACATCAATAAGTCACATCAATAAGTCACATCAAAGCGGCAATTCAACCGTGCGCGTACAAGCCTCGCCTGCGGCGTCGAACAGGTGCAAATGTTCCGGCAGCAGGCGCAAGGTCAAGCGCGTGCCGAAAGCCGGACGGAAGCTGCCTTCGACCCGTGCCGTCAAGGTTGGCAAACCGGCGCTGGCATCCATGTAGAGCAAGGTCGCATCGCCCAGCCGTTCAAGGTGCAATAAGGCACAAGGCAAGCCGCAGCCTTGGCCTTCATCGTCGATGACAATATGTTCCGGCCGGATACCGATATAGAGATGCGCTCCAGCGGCCAGACGACTGGCATCTACCGCGACCCGCACTGTATTACCGGCGGACTCCTTGCCCAACTCACTTCCCAACTTAACCAAGGCAAAATTGCGGTCAGCCGATAGCAAGGTTGCCGGCAATATATTCATCTTGGGCGAGCCGATAAATTCCGCCACGAACAGGCTGGCCGGACGGTGATACATATCCATCGGCGAGCCAATTTGCGCAATGCTGCCGCGCTGCTGGATCAAGTCGCCTGTATGCAGCAGCACGATTTTGTCAGCGAGGGTCATGGCTTCGACCTGATCGTGGGTGACGTAGATCATGCTGGCGGAGCCGATATCGTGATGTAGTTTGGCGATCTCTAAGCGGGTCTGCACCCGCAAGGCGGCATCCAAATTGGACAATGGTTCATCGAATAAAAAGACACGCGGATTTTTGACAATCGCGCGACCGATGGCGACCCGCTGGCGCTGTCCGCCGGATAAGTGCTTGGGCAAGCGATCCAAGAAGGGCGTCAGTTTCAGGATGTCGGCCGCTTCTTTGACCTTACGCGCGATTTCTGCTTTATCGGCGCCGAAAACCCGCAAGCCGAAAGCCATGTTTTCACTCACCGTCATGTGCGGATACAGCGCATAGCTTTGGAAAACCATCGCTACGCCACGCTGCGCCGGTGGAATATCATTGACCCGCTTGCCCTCGATCAAGAGGTCGCCGGCACTGATATCTTCCAGCCCTGCCACCATGCGCAGCAAGGTCGATTTCCCGCAACCGGAGGGACCGACGAAGACACAGAATTCCCCCGCCTTGATTTCCAGATTGGCGTTATTGATGGTGAGCGGCAGGTTGGGCGAATAGCGCTTGCTGACTTGCTGAAAATCGATACGAGACATGGCTTGATTCCGTTCTATTCTGGTTTGAATTATTTTTCGTAGTGTGGAGGCGAATGTCTATTTCAGCCGTGCAAAAAAATATCCCCACGCGCCAAATTCAATTGGCGTATAGGCGTCATTGACTACCAGCATCCCGCTCTGCAGCAAAACCTCAACTAGCGAGATCGGTCCAGGCAAGATGTACGCTGCCGATTGGACGCTGAAATTGAAGGCGCACAAGACCCGTTCACCATCGTGATCACGCACGTAAGCCAGCACTTGCGGATCAACTGGCAGCAAGGTCATCGCGCCATGGATCAAGGCCGGCTGTCCGCGCCGCCAGTGCAATAGGTCGCGGTAGGTGTGCAGCAGGGAATCGGGCGAATTTTGTTGCCGATCCACCGCCAGGTTTCGATGCGATTCCGCCACCGGTAACCAGCTTTTCTCTAGCCGCTTGCCGCTGCTATCGAAGCCAAGATCGGCAGCCTCGGCTTGCCATGCCATCGGCGTGCGGCATCCATCGCGCCCCTTGAAATCCGGCCACATATTGATGCCGAAGGGATCTTGCAGGTCTTCAAATGCAATCGCCGCTTCCGGCAAGCCCAGTTCATCGCCTTGATAAATACATGGCGTACCGCGCAAGCTCAATTGGAATGCGGCCGCCAGCTTCAATAAGCCAAGCGCCGGATTGGCCCCGCCCCAGCGCGTTGCAAGCCGCAGCACATCATGATTCGACAAGGCCCAGCACGGCCAGCCGGAACCGACTACGCGTGAAAATTTTTCCAGAACCGCATGCAGGTATTGCGCGCCGTGTGCTTCGCCCAGCAAGTCGAAGCAATACGCCATATGTAATTTGTCGCCGCCGCTGGTGTATTCGGCGACCCGCGCCAGGCCATCGTCGTCGCCGATTTCGCCGACCATCGTGGTGTTGGGATATTGGTCCAGCATGGCGCGCAAGCGGCGCAAAAAGTGCAAGTTCTCCGGCTGGCTTTTATCGTGATGGTGCCATTGCCAACCGTAGGGATTGAGCGATGATACTGCCGGATCTTCGGCATCAGGTTCGCCGCGCGGCGGGTTGTCGCGCAATTGCGCATCATGAAAATAAAAATTGGCAGTATCGAGCCGATAACCGTCAACTCCAAGATCAAGCCAGAATTTGACTGTGGCTAATAATGCCTCCTGCACTTCGGCATTATGGAAATTCAAATCAGGCTGGCTTGCTAAAAAATTATGCAAATAATATTGCTTGCGCCGCGTATCCCACTGCCAAGCGCTGCCGCCAAAAATCGATAGCCAATTATTGGGTGGATTGCCGTCTTGCTTGGCATTAGCCCAGACATACCAATCGGCCTTGGGATTGGTCTTGCCGGAACGGCTTTCGACAAACCAGGGATGTTGGTCGGAACTATGCGACAGCACTTGATCGATCATGACTTTCAAGCCAAGTTGATGCGCACGTTCAAGCAATATTTTGAAATCGGCCAGGGTGCCGAACATCGGGTCGATATCGCAATAGTCACTGACGTCATAGCCGAAATCTTTCATCGGGCTTTTGAAAATCGGCGACAACCAGATCGCATCGACGCCAAGGCTGGCGACGTATGGCAGCCGATCCGTAATGCCGGGTAAATCGCCGATACCATCGCCATTGCTATCTTGATAACTGCGCGGGTAAATCTGGTAAATCACGCCGCCACGCCACCAGCCGTCATTGGGTGCGGTGTCGGCCGTGGCACTTGAAGTATGTGTCGTCATAAAATTTTTATTCATGTTTTGACCCTAAGCATCATCCCTTGACCGCACCGGCAGTCAGGCCGGAGACGATGCGTTGTTGGAAAATGAGAACCAGCGCTACCAGCGGCACAGTCACGATCACGGACGCCGCCATCAAATTGCCCCAGGGGATTTCAAACGGGCTAGCGCCCGAGATCAGCGAAATCCCGACCGGCACGGTACGCTCGCGGTCTTCAAATACAAAGGTCAGGGCGAACAGGAATTCATTCCAGGCCCCGATAAATGCGAGCAAACCAGTCGATACCAAGGCCGGCGCCAGCAAGGGCATGAAGACGTCGCGGATGATGCGCATCGGGCTGCAGCCATCCATGATCGCAGCCTCTTCCAATTCCTTTGGCAAATCGCGCATGAAGGTGGTCAAGACCCATACCGTGAACGGCAGCGTGAACAGCATGTACGGCACCACCAGGCCAATCGCACGGTTATACAAACCCATGGCACGAATTAACTCAAACATGCCCGACAACACCGCCACCTGCGGGAACATCGATACCGCCAGGATGACGCCCAGCAACAGGCTGCGGCCCTTGAACTGGATACGTCCCAAGGCATAGGCCGCGGTTACCGCCATGCCAAGCGAAATGATCACCACCAGAGTCGATACCATCACCGAATTGAGCAAATGGCGACCGAACGGTTGCGAACTTTTGAACAGGGCGATGTAATTATTCCAACTGCCGTTTTCGGGCCATAAGGCGGTGCCGAACAAGGCGGTGCCGCTTTTGAACGAGGTCGAAATCGCATACACGAAGGGATATAGCGACACGATGGTGACCAGCGCCGCCATAAGGTAAATGACAGCCATACGAAAGGTGATAGTTTTTTTTAATTCGGGTTTTTGGATGACTGGTAAAGGCTTCACCTGCACCGCAGTATCCAATCCGGTTTCGGCGAATTGATCGATGGCCTGGCTCATGTCGACTCCTCCGTCAGGCGTACCCGCCCTATTTTGATAAACAAGATCGCAGCCAGGCCGATGATCAGAAATAGCATGGTCGATGCCGCCGACCCAAAGCCCATATTGCCGTTGTCGATCAACTCGCGCCGCACAAAACCGGACATGCTAATAGTTGAACTGTTGTTGGACGTCAGCACATAGATCAGGTCGAATACGCGCAAGGCATCCAGCAAGCGGAACATCACCGTGACCATCAACGCCGGCCGGATCAGCGGCAAGGTGATGCGCCAAAAAACGCGCAGCGGATGGACCCCATCGACCCGCGCTGCTTCGTAACAATCCTTGGGCAAGGTTTGCATTGCCGCTAGAATCAACAGCGCCATGAAGGGCGTGGTTTTCCAGACATCGACCATGACCACGGTCCACATTGCATATTGCGGATCGGCGGTCCAGGCGATCTTGTGCGAGATCAGATTGGCCGACATCATCATGGCGTTGATGACACCGAATTGATCGTTCAGCATCCAGCCAAACATCTTGGCCGAGACGATGGTCGGAATCGCCCACGGCACCAATACGGCGGTGCGCACCAGGGCGCGCCCGCGGAATTCTTGATTGAGCAACATGGCCACCGCGAGTCCGGCCAGAGTTTCCAGCGCGACAGAGACCACCGCAAATTTAAAGGTATTGCGGATCGAGGTGCCCCAGTCGCTGAGCCAAAAGCCCTCGCTATGATTGGGATTTGCGAACAGGCCGAATTCGCCGAAATAGTTTTCCAGCCCGACAAAGCGGCTGGCGCCAAGATCATTGATATTGGTGTCGGTCAGGCTAAACCAGATCGACCGGCCCAGCGGCCACACGGCCACCATGGTGAGCATGA
>JAZKIX010000166.1:14273-30688 GCA_040384645.1 Pseudomonadota bacterium
CGAACTGGGCCGCATGCTGCAGGAAGTGGTCGACATGATCAGCATCGGCGCCAAGAATAGCCAGGCAGTACGGGTGCGGTTTTTCATGGGGTTTTCATGCGTTTTTCAGTGATGAAAAAAAATGGGAAGCATTCGACAGCACCCCTTTTTTAACGAGGAGGCCTGGGTGCCTGCTTAGGACGGGGGAGTGCGCCAGAAAAATGATTCCAAGCCCGACGCCATCCCCGATCCAGCCTCCCTAAAAGAGGAGATCTATTGCTTGGTCGCCACATAGTGCGGCGACCAATTCAGGCACTGACTAAGTTACAAAACACGCTAGCTAAAACCCAGTCACCATTGATTGCGCTTGATCTGTGCCAGCCGGCCTTCCAAGCGTTTGAAGCTCACTTCCGCCGTGCTCTTCTTGGACAAGACTTCATGCGTCGCGTCCCAGAATGCCTGGCTCACTTCAGGGTATTTCAAGCCGGTTACGGTGGCAGGACGCGCCACCGAATTGCTGAATACATCAAACAGACTACCCATGAACGGATTGGCGGCCAAGACATCCTTGTCCTTGTACAAGGCGGGGCGGGTCGGGTTGAGCGAACGCAGGATGGCGCGCTCTTTTTGGATCGGTTCGCTGGTCATGTACATCACCAGGTCAGCGGCAGCATCGACGCTCTTGGAATATTTGGACACCGACAATTGCCAGCCGCCCAGGGTGGCAGAATTTTTGCCGTTGGCGCCACCCTTAGGCAACGGCAAGACGCCGACTTTGTCCTTGATCGGGCTGTCCGCGCCTTGCGCCAGCGACCAGGCATATGGCCAATTACGCAGGTACAGGGCATTGCCGCTTTGGAATACGCCACGCGCTTCTTCCTCGCCATAGTTCAACACGCCAGCCGGTGCAATGGTGCCGATCCACGACGCTGCGGTATTGATGGCCTTAATCGCGCTTGGATTGTTGATGGTGACCTTGCCGGCACTGTCGACAATGCTGCCGCCGCCATAACTGGCGATCCATTCGACTGCATTGCAAGCCAAGCCTTCATACGCCTTGGCCTGGAATACGAAACCCTGGAAATCGGCATTGCCGGCAGCGCGCTCTCCATCCTGGACGGTCTTGGCGGAAGCGCTCAAATCTTCCCAGCTCGACGGTGCTTTGACCTTGTATTTTTCCAGCAAATCCTTGCGATAAAACAGCAGGCCGGCATCGGTAAATAGCGGCATGCCGAGCAATTTTCCACCAATGGTGTTGTTGGCGACAATCGAAGGGAAATGCTCTTTTTCGGCGCCCTTGCTGTATTTCTTCAAGTCGACCAGATGGTCCTTCAACACGCCGGGCCAAACGATGTCGACCATGACGATGTCGAGGTCAGCAGCCTTGGCGGCGAAAATCTGACGATACAAAGCCAGGGCTTCGGTGCTATTGCTCGGGGGCGTAAATAGTTTGACGGTATTGCCAGTCTTGGTGGCCCAGGCATCGGTGTGCTTTTTGCAGATCGCCGTGTCTTCATCATTGCCGCCGCAGGCAATGGTCACCAATGCAGCGTGTGCTGTACTTGCCACAACAGCCGATCCAAAGGCCAGCAGTAAACCTGCCATGAACTTATTGACGGGGAATTTCATGTTGATAGTTCTCCATTATTAATTTTGAGTAGATCGCTTTTAGTCAGTCGTTTTGAGTCAGTCGTTTTGAACCAATCGAACGGCGTCGCAAGTCAAGGCGTGTTGATCAAAACAAATGCCTGCGCTTCATTTGCGCCGCATTTGTTGATCGGTCTGGCATGCCGACAGAAGCATCATGCAAAAAGAAAATTAACTGGATATGTCAGTTGGGAAGGGCGCTGTTAACAATTGAAATATGAATTGAAATATTGGATTGGATTGAAATGTTGAATTGATGACTAGCTGGGCTAGTGCCGATTTTGCCCCCTTCTCCCGCTTGCGGGAGAGGGCTGGGGAGAGGGGCTGCTAACTGTTTGATTGGCTTTGAATAGATCACATCTTTCGGAGACAAGCCGAGTGTCGCCCCGGCAGGCGAGTTACTTCTTTTGCTTCGCCAAAAGAGAGTAACCAAGAAAAGGCGACCGCAAGACTTGCCCTTCGGGTGCTTACGCTACGCGCCAGCACAATTTGTGCGCAGCAAAAAATGGGAAATGAACGAAACTCGCTACGCTCAAACAACGTTCATTTCTGATCCATTTTCTGCAGCTTACAAATTGCTACGTCCCAAGCGGGGCAAGTCAATAGCAGAATCAAAACCGAAGCCGCATTACTTGAGTTATTGAAACAATTAACAGCCCAGGAAAAGAGCGGGTTGTGATATGGGGGTATATGCCAAAACCATGCCTGTCCCGCACGTATTCATTCGCCTAATTTTAATACCACCTACAGTATATTTTCTTCTGTAAGGACGCTTTTTATGTGCAAATTGCCGCCAAATTAACCATTGGGCGAACGCCGCGACACCATCCGGAGCCGCCAAAAAGCCATCCTTATCAATACAAAAAAACGTTGACAGGAACTAGACGACCGGTCTAATATTTGCCACATGAAAGAGAACACACGCGATAAATTGCTCACCGTGGCTTGCGACTTGGTCAGGGTGCAGGGATTTAACAATACCGGACTCGGGCAGATCTTGAAGGACGCGGGTGTGCCCAAGGGTTCTTTCTACCACTATTTTCCGAGTAAAGACGATCTCGGTTATGCCTTGATCGAGGTCTACAGCGCGAATTTGAAGGAGCATTTGTCGGCTTATCTGGACAGTTTTCAAGGGCCGGCGTTACTGGCCTTGCGTTCGTATTTTGAAAGTCTGGCCGATATTTTTACCAAGGAATTTTCCTATTGCAACTGCTTGCTAGGCAATTTTGGCCAAGAGTTGGCGGCACAGCATGATGGTTTTCGTGTCGCCATACGGACGCATTTTATGGATATCGAGCAGCTGCTGGCAGCGTGTTTTGAGCAAGCTAAGGCCGAAGGCGATCTGGATACGTCGGTCGATAGCACGATGCTGGCGCAGATGCTGTTTGCCGGCTGGGAAGGTGGCTTGATGCGCGCCAAGCTGGAGCAATCGGCGACCAATCTGGATTATTTCATCAAGCATTTTTTTGCTACCTTGCCTCGCTACATCGATATTAAGCAGTAAGATGCGCGATGAGGAAGCGATGTGACGTAGGCTTTAATCGAGACGATTTTTTTGTCCACAAAAGACACGAAAAACAATCAAGATGCATTCCACCGGGAAAAAGCAACATAGTCGCGCCCGAGTCTCTTTTGCTGTTTTCGTGACTTTCGTGGACAAAAAGCGGTTTATTACGAATCGTGCGTAACGTCAGTTAGTAAGGCGCACACCAATCAGTTTTAGCAGTACTGCTGTGCGCAACCTTCGACTCTCCAGTGGTTGCGCATAGAAAAAGGTAGTTTGTAGCGGCGCTTGCGCCGTATAATTTTTTATCAATTAATAGACGACCGGTCTATTTTAAATTAAAGGAGCTATACCATGACAACACTTAAACAAATCCAAGGCAGCCATGTTTTAGTCACAGGCGCCAATCGCGGCATCGGCAAAGCATTGGTTGAAGCCCTGCTGGAACGCGGCGCCACCAAGGTCTATGCCAGCTCGCGCGATCTGGCCAACTTGGCACCGTTTGCCAACGACAATGATCGGGTGGTACCGGTGGAACTCGATGTCACCGACGCCGATTCGATTGCAGCGGCGGTAAGCCGGATTCCACAACTCGACCTGCTCATCAACAATGCCGGTACCGCCACCGGCATGTCGTACACCGCGCCAGAATCACTGGCCGTGGCACAGAATGAAATGGCGACCCATTATTTTGGCACCTTGCTGCTGAGCAAAGCCTTACTGGCGCCGCTGAAGCAAAGCGCCAACGCCGGCATCATCAATATTTCATCGATTGCCGGCATCGCCAATTTCAAGCAATTGGGGCCCTATTCTGCGTCGAAAGCGGCAGTGCATTTCCTGACCCAAGGCTTGCGTGCGGAATTGGAAGCCGATGATATTTCCGTGTTGGGCGTATATCCTGGCCCGGTCGATACTCGTCTGGCACCATCGCCGGATATCCCGAAATCGAGTACCCGCGACGTCGCGCAGGCGATTCTGGATGCGTATGAAGAAGGGCAGGAGGACGCCTATCCCGATCCATTTTCACAAAATATCATTGCGCTGTTTGCCAAGGATCGGAAGGCAGTGGAGAAAGCGTTTGCGGCCTAATTAATAGGATGCAAACAAACGCATCCAAAAAATCGCTGCGGCAAGATTGGATGACACTGGCGCACTGCGCACACTCGGGTGATTTTCTCGTTGCTAAGGCGTAATCGCAGCGTGCGCTTACATCAGCGGTTGAAACGATTCTGCCTGCGCCACTGGCCAATAGGTGCCAAACACCGGTGGCAACCAGGTGATTTTTTCCGGGTCGAGCAATTCGCCTGGTTGCAGGTAGGGAAGGAGAGCGGCGACCAGCTTGACCTGATTGTGCGACACGCGCCGTACCAGATGGTGTGGGCGCAGCTCTGATGGGTGGCGCAGGCCGGCGGCGGCGATCAGTTGCGCCAACGCTTTCAGTGTGTTTTTGTGAAAATGGGCCACCCGTTCGGCCTTGTCAGGCACCACCAGGCCGCGTTGGCGCGCCGGGTCTTGGGTTGCCACGCCCGTGGGGCAACGGTCGGTATGGCAGCTTTGCGATTGCACGCAGCCCAGCGCAAACATGAAGCCGCGCGCCGCATTGCACCAGTCCGCGCCCAGCGCCAGGATGCGGGCGATGTCGAAGGCGGTGACGATCTTGCCAGAGGCGCCGATCTTGACACGTTCGCGCAAATTGGCACCGACCAGAGTGTTATGCACCAGCAGCAAGGCTTCTTGCAGCGGCGTGCCGACATGGTCGGAGAATTCGACCGGCGCTGCCCCAGTGCCGCCTTCGCCGCCATCGACCACGATAAAGTCGGGCGTGATGCCGGTCGCCAGCATGGCCTTTACGATGGCAAAAAATTCCCAGGGATGGCCGATGGCAAGCTTGAATCCGGTTGGTTTGCCGCCGGACAGATTGCGTAATTTTTCGATGAAATGCAGCATTTCAATCGGTGTGCTGAAGGCCGAATGCGACGCTGGCGAGACGCAATCCTGGCCGACATTGACGCCGCGTGCAGTGGCAATTTCGATGGTCACTTTAGCGCCCGGCAACAGGCCGCCGTGGCCCGGTTTGGCGCCTTGCGACAATTTCAGCTCGATCATCTTCACTTGCGACAGCGCTGCATTGCCAGAGAACTTGGCTTCTGAAAAGCTGCCATCCGGATTGCGGCAGCCGAAGTAGCCGGAACCGATTTCCCACACCAGGTCGCCGCCCATTTCGGTGTGATAGCGACTGATGCTGCCTTCGCCGGTATCGTGCATGAAGCCGCCTTGCTGGGCGCCGCTATTGAGCGCCAAAATCGCGTTGGCCGAAAGTGACCCGAAGCTCATGGCCGAGATATTGAACACGCTGGCCGAATACGGTTGCGCCCGCATGCAATCGGGATGGCCGCCGATGGTGATGCGAAAATCAGGCGATGCCACTGGCGCCGGCGCGATCGAATGGTTGATCCATTCATAGCCTTCCTGGTACACGTCGAGCTGGGTGCCGAAGGGGCGCTTGTCGATTTGCTCCTTGGCGCGCTGGTAGACGATGCTGCGCTGGTTGCGTGAAAACGGCGTGGCTTCGGTATCGTCTTCCAGCAGGTATTGGCGAATCTCCGGCCGGATCGTTTCAAAGAAAAACCGGAAATGGGCCAGGATCGGATAGTTGCGCAGCAGCGCCCGCTTGGTTTGCAACAAATCCATCACGCCCACCGCCGTCAAGGCACCTGATACCAGCACCAGCCACCAGCCGCTCCACCATCCCGCATTGAGCAATAAGGCCATCGCCAGCGACAGCAAAAAAACAAAGCTGACGATCAGCATGGTGAGGTAACGCGAGGGAAAACTGTGCATGTACGGCTCCAGGGCAAGGGAGTGTGGACTGGTTGGATCGGCAAACTGAACAATAGCGGGACGACATCAGCACCAAATCGGGATAAGCCACAGCATCGCCGGTATTTTGCATTTCAGCAATACAACCTTTCGAATATGGAATGGCGAGGGCAGGTTTGATGTTGCGAATTATCCACGGACAGCGGCTTGGACTTTTTCTGGTTAAATGTCGTTTGTTTGCATTAAACGGAACATCGAACACGCTTTCGATTGACGTCCAGCATTAACGCGAATGGCACTGGCATTTTCTTTCTGTAGAAGCAGATTTTGCCTTGATGCGTTGCGATCACCGCCAGCAATCGGGCTAAAGCTACTCCTACAAAGTTTTTTTTGCCTAATCGGCTGGCGCTGCATCCATCCCGTCAATAATCCCACCGCCCAGACAGATATCGCCGTCGTACACCACCGCCGATTGCCCCGGCGTCACCGCCCATTGCGGACTAGCAAAGTCGAGCGTAAACCGGTCCGGCAAGGGCGTGCTCAAGGTGCAGGCGACATCGGCCTGACGATAACGGGTCTTGGCCGCCAAGGTTGCGGCGGCGGGCGCTTGGCCGGCAACCCAGCTCATCTGGCCGGCCGATAAGGAGGGCGACAGTAGCCAGAGATGGTCATGCCCCTGCACGATGTACAGGGTATTGCTGGCGATATCTTTCTTTGCGACATACCAGGCGTCGCTGGTGCCATCGTCGTTGCGGTACGACTTCATGCCGCCGATGCCGATGCCCTTGCGCTGGCCGAGTGTGTAAAAACTCAAGCCGACATGCTCACCCACGGTCTTGCCATCGTCGGTCTTGATCGGGCCGGGTTGGTACGACAGATAACGGTTCAGGAATTCGCGGAACGGCCGTTCGCCGATGAAACAGATGCCGGTTGAATCCTTCTTGGTCGCATTCGGCAGCTTCAATTGCTCTGCGATTTTGCGCACTTCGGTCTTTTGTATTTCGCCCAGCGGGAACAAGGTTTTAGACAGTTGCGCCTGATTCAAGCGATGTAAAAAATAACTTTGGTCTTTGCTGGCATCGAGCGCTTTCAATAATTGAAAACTGCCGTTGACATCGCGCACGCGGGCGTAATGGCCAGTGGCGATCAAGTCGGCGCCGAGCATGACGGCGTGATCCAGGAAGGCCTTGAACTTGATCTCGGCATTGCACAAGACATCGGGATTGGGGGTGCGTCCGGCTTGATATTCGCGCAAGAATTCGGCAAACACGCGGTCCTTGTATTCAGCCGCGAAATTGACTGCCTCGATATCGACATCGATCACGTCGGCCACGCTGGCCGCATCCAGCCAATCCTGGCGCGAGGAGCAAAATTCGGAATCGTCGTCGTCTTCCCAGTTTTTCATGAACAGGCCGATGACGTCGTAACCTTGTTCTTTCAGCATCCAGGCCGCGACTGAAGAATCGACGCCGCCCGACATCCCGATCACTACTTTTTTGCGCGTCATATCAGGATTCTTTCGCCACCGGCGGATTGACTGTGTGATGGGTGTAAAGCAACGATAGCGGGGCGCGCTGGCCATCCAGATAATCGTCGATGCATTGCATGACCAAGGGGCTGCGATGTCGTTCAGGGCAGGCCGCCAATTCTTCGCGCGACATCCACAGCGTGCGCAGGATGCCTTCGTCCAGCACCAGATCATGTTCCTGGCCCAGCTCACCGGCGAAGGCAAAGCGCAGATAGGTTACATCCAGCCCGGTGCGGCTCGACACATAGCGCGACATATACATGCCGACCAGCGCGGTCGGGGTGAAATCGTAGGCGGCTTCTTCCAGCGTCTCGCGCACCACGGCTTGCTGCAGGGATTCATGCGGGTCGAGGTGGCCGGCTGGCTGATTAAGGCGAATGCCGTCGCTGGTTTCTTCCTCGACCAGCAAGAACAAGCCATCGCGCTCGATGATGGCGGCGACGGTGACAGAAGGTTTCCAGGTATCAGGCATGGTGAACGGGGGATTTTGCAGAGCCGCCATTTTACAGCGGCTTGAAATGTTGGTGCCAGGCATGCCGGATTGTCGGTGAAAGCGATGCAAATGCAGGGGTATATGCCAAAACAATCCCTATCCCGCAGGCTTTTATTGGTCAAAAAAATATACATATGGGAGTATATTTGAGGCCAAAAACTCCCATCGAGTCACTTTTAACACCGCAGTCGGATCGCAGCAACAGCAAAAGCGCATTGCCTATGCCGTTGACAGCAAGCTTTCTGCCATCCCGACCACGGGCAGGCACAGCGTAAAACGCGTGCCTTGGCCGGCAATGCTGTCAACCGCGATGCTGCCACCGAGGATGCTGGTGACAAGGTTATAGACAATGTGTAGCCCCAGGCCGCTGCCGCCGTGGCCGAGCTTGGTCGTAAAAAAGGGATCGAAAATCCGGTTCAGGTTGGCGGGGCTGATGCCGACGCCGTTGTCGCCAACGGTGATCTCAACCATGTCGGAGCCGATGCTGCGGGCGGTGATGGTGACCAGTCCGACGGTATCGCCTTCAAAGGCGTGCAGGAAGGTATTGTTGATCAGGTTAGTAATAATTTGTCCCAAGGGGCCGGGATAACTTTCCATCTCGATATCGGGCGGAATCTGGCAAGCGACGATGTGGCGGGTTTGCTTGATACTGGGGCCGAGGGTCAGGATCACTTCGGAAAACATGTCGCGCAGATTAAACAGGCGCCGATGATCGCTGCTCTGGTCGATGGCGACTTGCTTAAAGCTGGCGATCAGCTCTGCCGATTTGCGCAAGTTGCGCAGCAAGATATCGTTGCCTTCGCGCATTTGGTCGACGAAATCGATTAGATCCGAATAACGCATGCCTTGCCCCATGCTGGCGGCAAATTCATTGCTGCGGTCTTGCAGCGTGCTGCCGATCATCAGGCTGTTGCCGATCGGCGTATTGAGTTCGTGCGCGATGCCGGCCACCAGCGACCCCAGTGCCGACATTTTTTCCGACCGTACTAGCTCGCGCTGGGTCAATTGCAGTTCTTTTAGCGTGCGCGACAGGGCCTGGGTGCGTTCGGCGACGCGGCGTTCCAGCGTGGCATTGAGATCTTGCAGTTCGTGCTCGTAGCGCTGCTTGGCAGTGATATCGACATAGGCCAGGATCAATAAAGATTCGCTGGCAAAGGCAATGGAGCGGCCCGAGACTTCGCACAACAGCGCCTCGCCGGGCGGCGCGCAACACAGCCAGACCGGATGACGCGCAATCTCGCCTTGGCTGGTGATGGTGTCGAGGACGGTGCTGCGGTCTTGCTGATGTTGCCAAAAGCCCAGGTCGATGCCGTCGCGACCGACGGATTGTTCGCGGCTGCGGCCGAACTGGCGCAGCCAGGCATCGTTGACATCGGCCAGCACCACGGCATTGTCTTGCCGCGAAACGGTCATGGCGACCGGGGAAGCATGAAAAATGGCCGAAAATTTATCCTGACTAAAACGCAATTCCTGTTCAATCCGGCGCCGTTCAGCCAATTCTGTTTCCAGCGCAGCGTTGCGGATATCGCGCTCGGCAATCAAGTTGCGCAGGTCCTCGCGCATTTTATCCAGGCCTTGCGCCAGATTGCCGATTTCATCTTTGCGTTCCAATTCCAAGACTTGATCGAGTTCGCCCCGTGCCAGCCGCACGGCGCCGCTTTCCAGCGCCCGCAAGGGCTGGATCATCCGGCGTTCGAACAAGACCAGAATGAAGATGAAGGAAATGAACATTTGGGCAATTAGTGCCGCGCCCAGTTTCAGCAAGTCGGTGCGCAAGTCTTTTTCGACCTGCTCCGACGATAGTTCGATGCTCAGTTGGCCGACCGGCCGGCTGGCGTAATAAATCGGGCGGCTATCGCGCAGTACCGCAGCCTCTGATACGTGCGGCACGGCTTTTTGTACAAATGGCACCCCGTGATCGTCCAGTACCACGATGCGCAATACCGCCGGATTACGCATCACGGCATCGACCAGTTCCAGTGCGACCGGTTGGTCGAAATTCCAGATCGCCACACCCATGCCTTGCGCCAGCACGTCGGCGTATTGCTGCATTGGCACCCGCACCCGTAGATTCAGTTCGCGCTCGAAGCGGTCGATTACCAAAAAATAGCCCAGCACCAACGCCGGCACGACAATGCTCAGTGCAGCCCCGAAAATAAGGGTGCGCCGGAGCGAAGGCGACCATAAGTGTGAGAAAAATTGCCTGCGTATGTTCAGAATGGGCACCCGATAAAAGGGATTGGTTGAATTGGATTAAGTGCAAGCAGAACCGGTAGCGTACTGCGTTGTTCGAGCCATCGCCCGGCAACCAGATGATTTACTTCAGATTTTTCATGATTGCGGCGTTGTATGGCCGCATTTTTTAAAGCATTTTCTCACTACATTGATACGCGCTTGCCATTGTTAAGGCAATACCGGCGCATTTTCGCCATTTGTATTGGACGATAGATGGCGCAAGTGTTTCTCGATGATGCGGTCGATCTGGCCGGTATTTTTCATGTGCCGGATTTGTGCATTCAGGCGTGGTATCAATTGCCCGGCGGCAGAATTTTTAGAGAAGGCAAAATAGATTTCGTTACTGGCAACCGGGGTTGGCAAGGCAATGATGCTGCCTTCATAGCCTAACTGGCGGGCTTTTAACAAGCCGTCGCGGCGCGCATAGATGATGTAATCGGCATCGCCGGCAGCCAGCAATTCAAAGCGGCGCGGGATATCCTTGATTTCGCGGATCGTCAGCTTTTGCCGGAAATCGTCGAAGCGCTGGCCGTAAGAGCCTTGCGGCGGTCGCACCCCGACTTTGCCGATCAGGTCGGACAGGTCATCGAATTTAAACTCGCGCCCTTTTTTGACAAAAATGCTGATTTCGTCCACTGCATAGGGGGCGCTATAGAGGTAATGGCGTTCGCGTTCGGCTGTCTTGTAAAGTCCGGCAAAGACATCGGCCTCGCCAGTCCTGACCGCTGCCATGACCCGGCCCCAAGGCATTTCAGGCGCGACCTGGCTTGCGATACCCATCGTATTGAGGGCGGTTTGCAAGATTTCATATGAGGCGCCTTTGCTATCGCCGTTTTCCATTCGGTACATATAAGGCAGCCAACTGACGGTGCCGACGACATGCACCAGCTCGCGCGCCTGCACCGGGATTGCGAGCAGCGCTGCCAGCACAATTGTCAAACAGATTGCAACAGGATGCATGACACGACCTTCCAACGACAACCATGAGAATTTTGCCGAAACCACGCTGAAACCGGGCAGCACGGCAGCCGGAGTGTGGTTCACGATAGACCGCTGTTTGCGCGACGTCAAGCAGTTGCACGCCGGGTGTCGCGGACAGGCGGCGATGTCGTTTTTAAAGTGCGCTCGAAGCTTGCATGACAGCATTGACCGCGCGCATTTTTTTATCTAAATAAAGTAAATCGAGGGAGTATTAGCATAAATCATGCTTATGCCGCACGTTTTATAAGCGTGAAAGTAAATACACCACCTAGTATTTTTTGACGATAAAGGTGCCTGTGCCGGCGAAAATGTCAGGCTGCCAGCGCCGCAATGGCACCTGTTCCAGCCTGCTTAATCAGTTAAGTAACAACAGCATCAACGTTGAGATCATGCCTTTCGGCCGCAACGGCGTTAGTGCCACCGACGTCGACGCACTGCTGGTGCCAATGCTATTGGTAGCCGTAACAGAACAGGTATAACTGACGCCACCAACTAAGCCCGTCACTGTGATCGGCGCGGTGCTGCCCGTGGCGCTGCGGGTGGTCTGGCCGCTGGCGCTGCAACTGGCACCATAGCTGGTGATTGTGCTGCCGCCGTTGCTGGCTGGCGCGCTAAATGTAAAGGTCGCCTTGCCAGCACCGGCAGTGACACTGACATTGGTCGGCGCGCTGGGGGCGGTTGGTGGCGCATTGACGGTTTGGGTCAGGGACGACGAGGTGCTTGGGCTATAACTGGCATTACCTGCATATTGCGCCGTCATGCCGTGGCTACCCACGCTCAACACTGTGGTGCTGCACGAGGCGCTGCCGCTGACCAACGCCACCGCCGCGCAGCCGCTTAAAGTGGCGGCGCCATCCCTGAACGCAACTGTGCCGGTCGCAGTGCCGGCACCGCCGCTGACGGTCGCGGTGAATTGCACCGATTGCCCAGAGATGGATGGGTTGAGCGAGGAGCTGAGACTGGTGGTCGAGGCCACGGTATTGGGCGCGGTTTTAATGCCCGAAAGTACAGTACGCATATTGTTCATGGAGCGCGCGTTATCGGACACATTGGCGACGCCGCAGGGTTGCGCACTGCCGCCGCTGGGGGTGCAAGTGACATTGGGGTTAGAAAATTTGTAAATGCGCTGGGGATTGTAATAACTCATGAGTGTGCCGAAATTATTGGTATTGGAAGTGCTGCAGGTGGGTTGTTGATTGCTAGCGCAACCACCATTGCCTGGCGTCAGGTAAGGATTGCAGGTGAGCGCGCCCGACACGCAGTACATATTGCCGAAAGAATAGGAATAAGCGCCTTCCGATGGCGTTGCGGTGCCGCCGTCTTGCCATGCAGCAATCGCGCGGTCATGCGCATTGCCCATGTTGTGGCCCAGTTCATGGATAAATACCAAGGGACATCCTGTGACGCATCCCGTAGTCACCGAGTACAGGTTATTGGGGTGTGGATTGCTGTGGCTGATCCAGGCGATGCCATGGCCGCTCGAATTGCCGCCATCACGCAGCAGGACGACCAAATCGGCACCGGCGGCTGCGCGCTGCGATTCGATGTTGCCGAAAATGGTGGCGTTAAAACTGGATCCACCTGGCGTAATTGCATACAGGGCGTCGTCGTCCTCGGTGACATCGGAATAATTGACGCTGACCGACCTGACCAGTCGCAGTGTGATCGCCACTTCACTGTCGATATAAGACTGATTGGCTGCCAATACCAAGGCATCGAGTCGCGCCGCCAAGCCCGCGCCCAGCTTGGTCGCAAAGCCTTGCGTATAGACAATCATCAAGTCGACAAATACTTGCGGCGCCGGTAGGGCCTTCTCCATCAATTCTGTGCCGGTGCCGCTGCTGATACTTGATGCTGCGCCGGATTTAACCGGAAATGGCGCGTACTTCGGCTTCGATTCCAACTTGATGTGATCTGACGGCGGTGGAATCGCGACATCGTCATGCAAGTCGATCTCGGGCACCAGCTTGCGCTCCTGATTCATGTCTACCAGCCAGTCGTGTCCGTCGCCCGGCGACAGGTTAAATTCGCCATCGGGCGTCTTGATCGTGCCAAACGATCCGCTCGGCCCGCTAGTAATGAGCACACGGTAATCCTTGCCGTGATTTTTCAGATAACCGACCCAGTTCGCATTGCCACCGCTTAATTGTTCGGCCCGCTCGAAGATGATCGTATGTTTGCCATTTGGCAACGTTAATTCCACTTCGCTGGCCGGCGCCAGACGATGCATTTCGGCGCTATTAAATTGCACCACGGCCGCGGGCGATACGGATGGCGACACCGGGGCCGATTTGGTTGCGCGTTTGGCGATGTCGGACGGCGCTTTGAATAACTGGGGCAAGGCGGCGGATTGTGGTTCAGGATTACTTTGCGCCCAGCCGATATTAAGTGCCAAGCTGAATCCAATGCCTATTCCAACGCTGCGGATGATGGTAGAAAGCCGGTGTTGATTGAACAATGTTGCCACGATAATTTCCTTTATCGGCGTCTTGAAAGTGATGGGCGAGAGCGTTCGCATCTCGCCATATCGTTTCAATATAGATCGTGTTTTGTATCCGTGTGGAAATATTTATGGCGTTGATTGGCATTCGGATAATACGAATTCACGCCATCGATTTGAATTGAAACCGACACTTGGTGGTCATTTTTATGGCACGCCGGCTATGCACTGCAAAGCAATGATATCGAGCAATCTACCTAGATAGAAAGTAATACGATTTCTAGTTAACGTGTAATATTCTGCCAATAATTTCAACCTTGGAGGAGTACATGAGAATAGGCATCCCCACTGAAACGCGACCGGGCGAAACCCGCGTTGCGGCTACCCCTGAAACCGTCAAAAAGTTGATCGCAGCCAAACATTTTGTGATCGTCCAAGCCGGTGCAGGCGTAGCAGCCAGCGTTACAGACGAGGCTTATCAGGCCGCAGGTGCGCAGATCGGCGACGCGGTGGAAGTCTTCTCATGCGATATGCTGCTCAAAGTACGCGCCCCCAGCGCCGACGAGCGCACGTCTATTAAGTCCGGCACAGTCGTGATCGGCATGCTCAATCCCTTCGATGCAGACAATACCGCCGCCATGGCGGCGCACGGCATTACCGCTTTTGCGCTGGAAGCGGCACCGCGCATCACGCGGGCGCAATCAATGGACGTGCTGTCGTCGCAAGCCAATATCGCCGGTTACAAGGCGGTCATGGTCGCCGCCAATACTTACGGTCGTTTCATGCCGATGTTGATGACCGCCGCTGGCACCGTTAAAGCGGCGCGGGTGTTGATCATGGGGGTCGGCGTGGCAGGTTTGCAAGCGATTGCGACCGCTAAGCGGCTCGGCGCGGTGATCGAAGCGTCCGACGTGCGGCCACCGGTCAAAGAACAGGTTGAATCGCTGGGCGCCAAGTTCATCGACGTCCCTTTCCTGACTGATGAAGAAAAAGAAATCGCCAAAGGCGTGGGCGGCTATGCCCGTTCCATGCCAGCCGACTGGATGCGGCGCCAGGCTGAGCTGGTGCACGAGCGCGCTAAGCAAGCCGATATCATCATTACCACTGCATTAATCCCTGGCCGCAAGGCGCCGATCCTGATTTCCGAAGATACCGTCAAGGCCATGAAGCCCGGCTCCGTGATCGTGGATTTGGCAGTCGAGCAGGGCGGCAACTGCCCCTTGTCTGAACTGGGCAAGACCGTCACAAAATACGGCGTGCATATCATCGGCGAGCCGAACCTGGCAACGCTGGTGGCAGCGGACGCCTCGGCGCTGTATGCGCGCAATGTGCTTGATTTCCTAAAGCTGATTGTCGATAAAGACGCGGCGCTGGCGATCAATCGCGAGGATGAAATTGTCGCTGCGACACTATTGTGTACTGGTGGCGAAGTGGTTAAAAAATAAAGTATTTTTGTGGCGTTTTAACCCGCTATGACAAAGTCAGTGCCGGTGAAAGTAGCCGGACAAGTTCCTTCCCTTTCCCTTGAAAGGGAAGGAGAAAACCGACGCCGGTTTTTGCTTAGTCTGTGCTGAATAAAACCATTTTCCCAATTCAAATTCTCAGAGAACACCATGCAACGTATCATGCTCCGCGCCAAGCTTCACCGTGTCACCGTCACCGAATGCATTCTCGATTACGAAGGTTCTTGCGGTATCGATCAAAACCTGCTGGATGCGGTCGATATCCGCGTCAACGAAAAAATCGATCTCTACAACGTCAACAACGGCGAACGTTTTTCGACCTACGCCATTGCCGGCAAACGCGGCAGCGGCGAGATTTCGCTCAATGGCGCGGCGGCCCGCAAAGCCCATCTGGGGGACCTGCTCATCATCTGTACCTACGGGCCGATGAACGATGAAGAAATTGAAACCTATACCCCCAAAATCGCGTTCGTCGATGCAAAAAACCAGATCACCAGCCTGAAATCATAAGCAAAATAACCCGGGAGTCATCATGGAAGTCAGTCATACCGTCATCAACCTCATCATCTTCGTGCTGGCCATTTATGTCGGTTACCACGTGGTCTGGACCGTCACCCCGGCCTTGCACACCCCTTTGATGGCGGTCACCAATGCCATCTCCGCCATCATCATCGTCGGCGCCATGCTGGCAGCCGGTTTGACCGAAGGCTTGGTCGGCCAAGTGATGGGTACGCTGGCGGTCGCGCTGGCTGCGGTCAACGTGTTCGGCGGCTTTTTGGTGACACAGCGCATGTTAGAGATGTTCAAGAAAAAAGAACCTAAAGCCGCAGTCAAGGAGATCCAATAATGAGCATGAACCTGGTCACTTTGCTCTACCTGATCGCCTCGGTCTGCTTCATCCAGGCGCTCAAGGGCCTGTCGCATCCATCGAGCGCGCGGCGCGGCAATGCTTTCGGCATGTCCGGCATGGCGATTGCCATATTCACGACGATTGCGCTGATCGTCAAACTGGTAGGCGAGGGTTCCGGTTCCAACTTCGGCTATGGCCTGGTCGTGGGCGGCATCGTGGTCGGCGGCTCTATCGGCGCGGTGCTGGCGCGCCGGGTCGAGATGACCAAGATGCCGGAGCTGGTGGCTGCCATGCATTCGCTGATCGGGCTGGCCGCAGTCTGTATCGCGGTGGCTGCCGTGTCAGAGCCGTGGGCCTTCCGCATTGCAGCGCTGGATGAGCCGCTGCCCTTCGGCAACCGGTTGGAATTATTTATCGGTACTTTCGTCGGCGCGATCACCTTTTCCGGTTCCGTCATCGCCTTTGGCAAGTTGTC
>JAZKIX010000167.1:0-4671 GCA_040384645.1 Pseudomonadota bacterium
TACATTGAACCTGGCAAATCGTCGAAACCCACAATCGAAACATCTTCCGGCACTCTGATTCCGCGCCGGTACAAGGCCAACCTCGCACCGTAAGCGGTCTGATCGTTGGCGGCAAAAATCGCTGAAAAACGCTGACCCGCCGACAGTAACTGATTTACTGCCAGCAAGCCACCGGACTCAAGAAAATCTCCTGGCACTACTAAAGCGGGATCATGCGCAATATCATGCGCTTCCAAGGCGGCCAAATAACCTGCCAGTCGCGCTTGCGCATCTTTGTGACCCTCCAGACCAGCGATGAAAGCAATCCTGCGGTGCCCCAGTTCGATCAAATATTCGCATGCATTTTTTGCTGCCTGAAAATTGTCAAAGCTAAAGCCGAAAGCATGCCGTCCCTGAATATGCCGACCAGTCGCCACAATCGGCACCCGGCTTGAAAAGTCCAATATCTGCTGATCCGTCATATCACCAGTCAGGATGACAATGCCGTCGACCCGGCGCGCGATCAGTAGCTCGATTTTGTCTGCTTCTTCCCGCGCATGCCAATGGCCGCTGACAATCAATGGCGCATAGCCAGTGCCTATCAAAGCATCTTCGACACCGATCAGGGCTTCGTTAAAAAAGGCGCTGGTTAACGATTGTGTCAGTATCCCAATCGTTTTTGAGCTACCTCTCTTTAATCCTTGCGCCAGCATATTCGGCTTGTAATTGAGTCGTTCAATTGCGCCCTCAATCGTCTTGCGCTTGGCTTCCGACACCTTGGCCGTGCCATTTAAAAAGCGCGATACGGTCGAGGCAGAAACGCCGGCAGCCCGTGCCACTTCGTGGACGGTTGAGGCAAGTTCAAGAGGATGTTCAGTGGTCATGTATTTTTTTGAAAATTCTTACATCGGAAGCCAGCGGAAACCCGATCGGAAACATTTATCAGCGTCTGGGTTAAGTCTGGTATCGGCAACAACAACGGACGCCGTTACGACAGTGAGTGGCACCCATCAAGATTGGCAAACCGAAAGAAATTGGGCGCGTAGTTTAGTCGCAGGTACGCCAAAGCCACAAAAAACTCATACTAACATAGCCTATGGCATCGATTTCATTGAAAATTTGTAGAAAAACAAATAACTTATTGTTAATTCTTACCAACGCTCGTGCCTACATATAAGATTTCAGCTAAACGCAAACATTTTTCGCCTTGTGCTGTACCTAGCGTGCGTAATGGCAGTCTGCACAGATGAAACCGCGGCAAGCCAGTAAAAGCCGGGCGGCGTAGCTTGCTTTTAACAACAAAGACAGAGATTGAGAATATGTGTCTAACCGTGGACTATTGGCGCCGTCGTCCCTAAATCGCTGTTATACCTCTACTGTTCTGAATTCAAGCTTACTTTGCCTATCCGATTCAAACTCGTAGCATGTTCGATCATAAAAGGGGATGAATGCGTCCTCGCATGCGTGAGGTAAAACAAGCAGAAATTTAAGAAAATATGATTTTTACTTTAGTTGTTAATATATACTAATTCAAAATTTGATTCTTTTGTCTAATAGATTTGATTTAAGCGTCATTTTGACTGGCCGGGAAATTAAATTTCTGAAGTCTGATCGCTAATGGATCAACTTTTTACAGGGTTTATTGAGCTTTTATTGAGCCTTTATGCGAGACACTGTATTTTTCTCTGTGGCAAAAATGCAGTTGAAGCCGTTTTTAATCGTGCTATATTTTTGTAAGCAGAGTTTTCAAGCGAGGTTTGATTTCGCTGCCGGTTTTGTCTGAACGTCAGTCGAGTTTTTGACTTTTTCCGCATCCGATGTCGAAATGTTGAGTGTTGAATAATCAAAAATTTGGAAACAGTTGACAGCGTAAAAAAACTCCATTCTAATGACGGGCGGAAATCATGAAATCGATTTCATGAGCATCTAATAATAAAGAGGAGCATTAATGAAACACACATCACATAGTTTTACTTCGGTAACACCCACTTTTTCTTTCTTGTCCCCAGCGTTCATCAATTGATGGTATTGGCCTGAATCCTTGGCCTGGCACAAGGCGACGATAGGATCACATCCTCGTTGATAAATTGCGTTAGTTGGGCATATGTGACGCAAACCTTGATCAAGGTTTGAAGTACATATGCGGTGTTGATGGACTTAATTGAAAGAAAATAGACCTTTATGGAATCGCTACCATTGACCCAGCCTGTACAGGTGAGGGCTCAAAGTAAACCCGGAGTACTGCAGCAACTACGTCGCATGCAGCCTTGGCATTGGGCGCCGTATATATTTATCAGCCCGTTTTTTATTCTATTCGCGATTTTCGCGTTATTTCCGATTTTCTTCTCAATTTACCTGGCGTTCCATACTTGGGATCCGGCGATGGGATTGAGCGCGATGAAGTATGTCGGCTTCGAGAATTTTACTTTCGCGCTCGGTGATAGCTGGTTTTGGAAATCATTGTGGAATACCACATGGATAGCGCTTGCTTCAGGCGCGCCTCAGCATCTCATCGCAATCCCATTGGCATTTTTTATCAATCAATCGTTCAAGAAGTGGCGTAATCCGGTGTTGGGTATGTATTTTCTGCCGTACATCACCTCTACGGTTGCTATCGCCATGATTTTTGGAACACTTTTTTCACGTGATTTCGGTGTAATCAATGCCGCAATCGCAGGTCTGGCCAAATTGCCGCTGTTGGGTGCGATACTGCCAACTGAAAATATCAACTGGCTTGGCAATAAGCTTTTCATCAAACCCGCGGTGAGTTTTGTCATTGTTTGGCGCTATGTCGGGTGGAATACGGTACTTTATCTGGCGGCAATGCAAACGATTCCGAAAGATTTGTACGAAGCGGCCCGTATGGATGGCGCCAATACGCGACAACAGTTTTTCAATATTACTTTGCCAATGATTCGGCCGATGATGTTCTTTGCCATCTCTCTCACCATCATCGGTAATTTGCAGATATTTGAAGAGCCTTTCATCTTGATGGGACCATCGGGTGGTTTGGGCCAAACGGCATTGACTTCAGCCATGTTTATGTACCGTACAGCTTTTGAATTTAATGACTTTGGCACTGCTTCGGCAATGTCATGGATGTTGTTCTTGCTGATTGGCGTTTTGACTGTGGTCAATAACAAGATTTTTGCTACCGACGACGGCCGCAACGGTTAATTTGTGAGAACGATAATGAAAAAGACAACTTCCCGTCCGGCCATCGCTCCCTATGCTTTCGTGGGCATAGGCGCGGTTCTGATGCTGGCACCGTTTTACTATATGTTTGTATTCGCAACGCACTACCGCTCCGACATCTTTACGATGCCGCCGCCAATGTGGTTTGGCGATGCCTTCATGTTCAATCTGGACTTGCTTTTGAAGAGTCTGCCGACTTTGTGGCACAACCTATATAACAGCGTGTATGTGGCGGTTATTTCCACGGCACTTACTTTGTTTTTCTGTTCCCTGGGTGGTTATGCCTTTGCCATGTACGACTTCCGCTTCAAGAAGCTTGCTTTCAGCATTGTCTTGACGAGTATGTTGTTGCCAGCGTTCTTGGGCATGATTCCGACTTTCATGCTGATGGATGCTATTGGCTGGATGGACAAGCCACGTGCGCTTTACATTCCCGGTGCGGCTGGTGCTTTCGGGATTTTCCTGATGCGCCAATACATCGGTTCTTCGGTGCCGAGAGAACTGCTGGAAGCTGCTCGGATTGATGGTTGCGGCGAATTCCGTATTTACTGGAATATCGTTCTGCCGCTGATTACACCAGCGCTGGGGACATTGGGTCTGGTTACTTTCATCGGCTCTTGGAACAATTTCCTCGGACCTCTGATCGTCATGCATTCGGTTGAAAACTATACGTTGCCGTTGGCGCTGCGTAGTATTCAGAGTACGACTAATACCGAGTGGGGTGCGGTGTTAGTGGGCGCATCTGTCGCTGTCGTGCCTTTGTTAGTGTTGTTCGTCATTTTCTCGCGTCAGCTGATTGATGGCCTGGCGGCCGGATCAGTAAAGGGATAAGAAGTATGGGACAGCCACTTGGTTCCAGCGGCCAAGTGGTGAAACAGAATTCGACAACAACGACAATAAAGTTAAAAAATCATGACAGATCACTCTAAAACAATTCAATTCCCCAAAGACTTTTTATGGGGGGTGGCAACTAGCGCTTATCAAATTGAAGGGGCCGCAAATGTAGATGGCCGCGCACCTTCCATTTGGGATACCTTCAGCCATACTGCAGGAAAGATTCTCGATAGTACAACCGGCGACGTAGCGTGTGATCACTATCATCGTTACGCAGAAGATGTTGACCTGATCGCCTCGCTGAACGTGGCAGCATATCGTTTCTCGATGGCGTGGCCACGTGTGCAGCCCGATGGAAAAGGCGCGTGGAATGAAAAAGGTTTTGATTTCTATGATCGCCTGCTGGACAAACTGGCTGAAAAAAAGCTGGCCGCCCATTTGACGCTTTACCATTGGGATTTGCCACAGGCATTGCAAGACACTGGCGGTTGGTTAAATCGGGAAACTGCCTATCGTTTTGCCGATTACGCGCATGAAGTGGCGCGCCGTTTCGGTGACCGCGTGGCAACCATCGCGACACACAATGAGCCTTGGTGTACTGCAGTTTTGGGGCACGGCACCGGACAATTTGCCCCTGGTTATTCAGATCCTGCACTAGCTGCG
>JAZKIX010000168.1:0-13727 GCA_040384645.1 Pseudomonadota bacterium
CTCAGGCGTGCTTGCTTACGAATATAACCGCAGAAACGGCCGGGAACACGCCTATTCAACCGTAGAAGCAGTGCAGGTCAAGGGCGAACACCACTACTACAACTCCTTGAAAATTAAAAAATATACAGCTCGCACGTCGATAAAAGCCATCCTCGATTTTCTGTTCCGGGAGGGCGCACTGGTTGAACACTGGATTCCCAAAGCAAAATACGAAGCATGCTCTTATGATTTGCGCGTCATGGGTATCGCCGGGCGCCGCTGTCACGCCATTGCCAGGCTCAGTCGCAGCCCGATGACCAATCTCCATCTGGGGAATTCGCGTTGCGCAGTCGATGCGCTCGATCTGCCAGCGCAGACATGGACAAAAATCGATACCCTGGTTGAACAGTGCATGGCACGTTTCCCCCGGTCCTTGTATGCCGGCCTGGACATCTTGCTTGCGCGCGATGGAAGAGACCCGGTAGTGCTGGAGGCGAATGCCTTCGGTGACCTTTTGCCCAATTTGCTTCATAACGGAAAAGGCACTTATCTGACAGAGATTGAGGCCATTCTTGCGTAAGTCTAAAGTGAGCAAGAAAGGATGCCTGTTATTCGATATCGACAATACCCTGGTCGACCGGGATGGCGCTTTCCAGCGCTATCTGCAGCAATTCATTGGCAGCAATGCTGCTGCCTTCCTTGATCAAGACCTGGCTGGGGTGATGGAGAAAATCCTTGCGCTCGATTGTCACGGCAAAAAAGATCGGGCATTGTTCTGTAAGGAGCTGTTGCAGCAGTTTCCCGGCCTGCCTTATTCGGAAGCATCGCTATGGCAGGATTGCCAGCGTTTGCCGGAATTCGTGCTCAAGGACATGGCCTTGATCGGTGTATTGGAAAGACTCTCCGCAATATTTCATCTGTTGATCATTTCAAATGGCTCTGCCGCCATGCAGCGCCAAAAACTGCATCATGCGGGCCTGACAGAGTTTTTCGACACCATCTTTATTTCGGGGGAGGTGGGCTGTGCCAAACCCGATCAAAGAATATTTTTGCATGCCCTTCAATCCTGCCCTCATCCCGCAGTGGTCATGATAGGCGACGATTACACCAATGATATGGAACCGGCCTTGGCGCTGGCATTGAAAACCATTTTCATCAACCCGAGAAAAGAATCCGTGCGTATCAAGCCAGATCGGGAAATAGCGCATATTCATTCACTTGAGGAGGCCCTGGATTGCTTGATATGAATGACATCGTGGGGAAGGCAAATTTTCTTTTTATTACCTTCGATACCCTGCGCTACGATGTGGCGCAGACTGAACATGCGGCAGGCAGAACCCCGAATCTGGCAAGATATCTGCCGCAAGGCTGGGAGAAACGGCATGCGCCTGGGTCGTTTACCTACGCGTCGCATTGCGCATTTTTTGCAGGTTTTTTGCCGACGCCAGCGCAACCGGGTCGGCATGAAAGAATTTTTTCGCTGAAGTTTGCCGGCAGTGAAACCATCGGGCCACGCACCTGTATTTTCGATACCCCGGATATCGTTTCCGGTTTTTCCGAATTGGGATATCGCACGATTTGTATCGGTGGCGTCGGTTTTTTCAACAAGAAAAATCCGCTCTCTTGCGTCTTGCCCAATCTCTTTCAAGAAAGTTACTGGACCCATGAATTTGGTGTCACCGATCCTTGTTCTTCTCAACATCAAGTTGAATTCGCACTGCAATTGATGCAGCAAAGAATCGATGAGAAGCTTTTCTTGTTCATCAATATTTCGGCGCTACACCAACCCAATTGCCACTATCTTGCTGGCGCAAGCGAGGATAGCGTCGCCACGCACGCCGCTGCCTTGCGTTATGTCGACAGTCAATTGCCGCCACTTTTTCAAGCCTTCAATCAACGCGGCGATACCTTCGTGATCCTCAGTTCAGATCATGGAACCACCTATGGGGAAGAGGGATATACCGGACATCGGCTCAGCCATGAACAGGTATGGACCATTCCCTATGCGCATTTCCTCCTTCCTAGGACCGACGCAAAATCGCCCCAGCCGCGTCATGGCAGCTAGTCGTACAGCTTGTACTGCCTTCGTCGCCCCTGCGTTGCCCTTGCTAGAACAATTTTGCGTAAGTCCACTTCTTCAGGGATGTCTTCAATGAATAAGCAGTTTTACAGTTATCTGACGGGCACTGATCGCTTTCAAAGTTACCTCTATTCCTATCCGCACAAGACCGCGTATCGGCCTTTCAAAGAGCCGGTCGACTTGAAATCGCTGTGGGAACACGAAAAGAAAAGTGCGCTCTACCTCTATACGCATATTCCGTTTTGCCGGATGAAGTGCGCCTTCTGCAATTTGTTTACCATTTCTAATCCGCAAGAAGACCTGGTGTCGCTATACCTCAACAAGCTGCAACTGGAGGCGGAAGTGGCGCGTGAAACGCTGGGCGACTGTCACTTTTCCGGCTATGCCATCGGCGGCGGCACGCCCAGCCATCTGGAAGTAGGCCAACTGGATCAATTGTTTTCGATTTATACCGATACCTTGCAAATCGACTTGCAAAAGACGCCGGGTTCATTTGAAATTTCACCGGATACCATCACGGCAGATAAACTGACATTCTTGTCGCAGCGGGGCGTGCAGCGCATCAGCATAGGGATTCAAAGCTTCATTGAAGCGGAAGCCCGATCTGTTGGCCGCATGCAGCCTGCCGGCATGATTGAGCCGCTGCTGGAAAAGATTGCCGACTGCCAATTTCCGGTTTTTAACATTGACTTGATTTATGGCATCGCCGGACAAACGCCGCATTCCTGGCTCGCCTCGCTTGCAAAAGCGATTCAATTCCAACCCACTGAAATTTTCCTTTACCCGCTGTACGTAAGGCCCCTGACTTCCTTGTTCAAGAAAAAGGGCAGTGCGCAAGATACCGAGGATGTGCGTACCACCCTTTACAACATCGGGCGCGATTTTCTGCAAGCCAATGGGTATGTACAGGATTCGATGCGATTGTTTCGGCGACCGTCCGTGACAGCGCAAACGAGTACTGAATATTCCTGCCAGGAGGACGGCATGCTGGGGCTGGGCACCAATGCCCGCTCGTATACAAAATATCTGCACTATTCGACCGAATATGCGGTGTCGAAGCAAAATGTCGCTGCCATCATTGGCGATTATGTCGCCTCCACTCGGTCCAGCTTTACCACTGCCAACTACGGCATCCGTTTGTCCGACGATGACAGAAAACGCCGCTACCTGATCAAGTCCCTGTTAAAAGCGCAGGGCATCGATCGCAGCCAGTATCAGTGTTTGTTCACCACCGAGTTGTACGCAGACTTCCCCGAGCTGCCTACGTTGATCGAAATGCATCTGGCCACCGAAGAGGGCGCATGGCTGCGGCTGCACGGCGATGGTCTGGGTTATTCGGATTTGATTGGACACTGGTTGATCTCTGATCCAGTCAAGAAAGAAATGCGGGAATATATCCAAAAATGAGCCTGAAAGTCATTTATCGTGGGCATCTGACGGACTGCAACTACAGTTGCGAGTACTGCCCGTTTGCCAAGGAAAAAAACAGCAGGGAAATGCAGGCATTAGATAGAAATGACCTCGCCAGATTCGTTGCATGGGTAGAGGCAAACAGCAGCGCCGCGATGCCGATGGAAATTTTCATCACGCCGTATGGCGAAGCCTTGGTACGGAAATGGTATCAGGAGGCGATGATCGCCTTATCCCATCTGCCCCATGTCAAAAAAGTTGCGGCGCAAACCAATCTGGCCTGGAATACCCAGTGGCTTTCCCGCTGCAATACCGAAACCACTGCCTTGTGGACGACCTATCATCCCGATTTTGTGACCGAAGACAAGTTCGTCGACAAGTGCAATTCGCTTGCTGCGATGCATATCCGGCACAGCGTTGGGGTAGTCGGCCTGCGGGAACATTTTCCAAAGATCGCCGCCCTCCGCCAGCGCTTGCCTGAGGATATTTACATGTGGGTCAATGCCTATAAACGGACAGAAAACTATTACAGCGAGGCAGAGATTGCCTTTCTGGAAGATATCGATTACCTGTTCCGGCAAAACCTGCCCTGGTACGAAAGCATGGGCAAAGCCTGCAAGGCCGGCGACGAAGTGGTGTCGGTGGAAGGCAGCGGCGACTTGTTTCGCTGCCATTTCATCAAAACACGGAAAGGTAATATTTTTACCGATCCACTGTCCAGCTTGCTGAAAAAAGAGCTGTGCAGCAAAGCGACTTGTCACTGCCATATCGGCTATATCCATCTCGATCATTTGAACGCGGATGCAGTGTATGGCAAGGGATTGTTGGAGAGAATCCCAATCCGATATGGCGGCCATTAACTGATGTCGCGCACGATTGGTCGGGCGGGTTTCAACTCTACCAGAGACATTGTCGGGCTGAAGCCCGACCTACGCGCTGTATACAGATAGGGGCTTGCGTAAGAGAGCTCTGCAGGCAAAAAACAGGCGCAAAATGCGATATTTATACTGGGGCGGGTATTATAAAAGGCCCAATGAAAACGGGGGTAGGGCGGCATATTTTGCCTTATACCCCCCTTTTCTCTCTAGCTATTGCACACCTGCAATCGCTTCAATCTGATGTGTTTGCCAAATCCGCAACCACCGCTTCAATCCCATGCAACACCTTTGCCATCCGGCCGTAATCGATCCGGTCCGGCGTGTCTAGGGCTGTATGGTAGTAGGGGTAACGAAATATGGCGGTGTCGGTGACCATCAAGGCGCGGTAGCCGTTTTTCCAGAAGGCACTATGGTCTGACCAGTCGACGCCTTTGATCCAGGGGAATGTGGCAATCCCTTCGGATGGAAAATCCTGTGCTGCGCGAAAGCTGGCGATGGAGCGGTGCAGCAAGGAGCGTGAGGGCAGGTCGCCGATGAAGGCGATGAAATTGCCCGAGCTAGGGAAGAAGGGTTTGAAAATCACCGGATATTTTTGGCTGCCGCCGGTATCGTCGTAGAAGCCGACGGTTTCCAGACTCAGCATGGCGACGATATTCTCGCCGCGTGCATGCGAACGGTCCGCGTAGACCGTACTGCCCATGGTTCTGGTGCCAAAATACGGCGGCTCTTCATTGGTGAATAACACGAAGCGCACGGTTCGTTTCGGCGCAAGTGTTTTGAATTTGCGCGCCAGTTCCAGCACCATCGCCGTGCCGGAACCGTTGTCGTTGGCTCCCGGTGCGCCATGGGCGGAGTCGTAATGGGCGCCGATGATAATGATTTCTTGCGGCAGCGTGCTGCCCTTGATTTCAACTTCCAGATTGCGCACCTGCACGTCGCCAACGCCATAGCTTTGCGAAGCGACCGCATAGCCGATTTCCTTCAATTGTGATTCGAGGTATGCGGCTGCTGCAGCTAGCGCTTGCGGGTGTTGCGTATTGTGTTCTTCGCTTGCCACTGTCCGCACATGCGCCTGCATCCGATCCGCCACTGCCTGCTCGGCCGCGCTCACTGGTGCTAATTGCCCTTGGTAGGACTGGCCAGGGATGTGCATCATGGTCCAGAGCGCGCCGCTGATTGGCAGGACGATCAGAAAAATCATGCGCAAGACCAGCCAAAACCAGGCGCGTCGGGAGGTGGGAAAAAACCAGGAAAGTTGCATGAAAAAGCCCAAAGAGTTAGATGAAACCCGCGTCGCGGATAGATTTGTGCATGGTACCCGCTAAAACGCCATCGCCGCAGCTATGCAAGCCTGCGGCGAAGTCGGGCGCAACTTTAATCCGGCACTTTATTCCAATAGCAGCATCATTCAATCTATCAACGAGGTCGACCGTTTGCCGGGGCC
The DNA here is from genome assembly GCA_040384645.1 of Pseudomonadota bacterium. GTDB lineage: Bacteria > Pseudomonadota > Gammaproteobacteria > Burkholderiales > Burkholderiaceae_D > JAZKIX01. The sequence continues at coordinate 5,792 of JAZKIX010000168.1, forward strand.
GGCGACACTGCTTACCGCACCGTTTACCGGCAGGTCATCATCACCCAAGCCGCAGTCGCTAATGCTGAAGGTGGCCGTATTGCCCACAATCGTGGCCGGTGAAACATACCAATGCGGGGTTGGCCGGCCGGCTGGCGGTCGGGTCGTATTTCCAGAACTTGATGCCGGCGGGCAGCGCTTGCGCATAGCTGAGGCTGAAGTTGAGGGTTGAACTTGCGGTGCAACCCGTGTTGCTGAAGTCGATCAGGTTTTGCGAAAAGCTTTTGGCTGACGCCGGTGCCATAGTGCAATTGATAGGTTTTAAGCAGGCCGGCATCGGCCACAAATTTCACCAGCGCCGATTTGACCGAGCCATCCGGCCAGGTGGAAAGGGAGTTGAATTGGGCCGGTATTTCGAGGTTGCCGCTACGCACCGGAATCGATTTCGCCAAAGGCGCTTGTGCCAGGGTCAAAGGAACCGAGGCGGCCTGCGCGCCGGCAGGGGCAAACAGCATCGCCACCAGTGCCGGACCGCCTAAACATCGCTGCGGCCAACTGAAAAATAATTGCAATCAGGTAATTCCTTGTGCTGATGCTGCATTAGAGGCATTGCGGTCTAGGCATTGCGGTCTAGCCCGAATCCTGTAAAGCAGCGCGGTTTGTTTTGAAGAGCTGACAACAGCAGGGTCGCGCATTGAAGCACGATTGCAGAGCAGGAAAGGCTTGTTCACGCCATGCACGGTAGCGCAAGCAGTGCGGCATGGAGCGGTCAATAGCGTTGCAACCTATTTTTAATGTAGTTATCATTTCTGCAAATCAAAAATTGGCAGCTAGCCAGATTGAAGATCGGCTAACAAAGCTGCCGACGACGGCGAAGACACCGATACACACAGACGCATTGTGTCCTTGCGCCGCGAAGCATCGTGGCGTTTGAATCGGAAAAAGCGATTTAAAATACTGGGAGTTGTATCTTTAAAGGCGCGCAAAATACCTGCGGATAGGCAGGTATTTTGTCTAATACTCCCTTATATTCTGGTGATGCGCGATGTTTTTGATCTGAATTGGCATCGTTCTCGGCAATTCCAGTACCCGCGGTTTTTAAAGCCTTGAAGTGAATTTTTTACTTGAAAGACCTCCTGATGCATATCCGACGTTCGCTCGCTGCATTGCTATGCGCCATGCCACTTTCTGCCATCGCCACAAACGCTGGCGTAACGGCGCGTATGCCCAATCCGCATCCCAAGGCGTTGCCGGCACTGGTGTCGTTGCTGCTCGAAAGCACAGCCACTTACAGCATTTCGGCTACGGTATCCGGGCTGGGCGGCGGCAAAGCGGTGGTGCTGCAAAACAGCAATAACGATCAACTCAGTTTTTCGGCCAATACCGTAAAGCCATTCGCCATCAAGCTTGCTGCCGGCGCAAATTACACGATCACTGTCAAGACCCAGCCCAGCGGCCAAACCTGCAGCGTCGCGCATGGCAGCGGCATTATGCCCAGCAGCAACGTCAATAATGTCACCCTCACGTGCATGAATAATGGTGGCACTTCGCCCAAGCTATTGACCTTCCTCGATTTTGAAAATACGCCGCAGCCAGTGGGCAGTTCCAGTTATCCGGGCTGGACCATCGGCGCGCAAGGCGGCGGCACGGTGCAGGTCTCTACCGATACTAGCCAGAATCACCAAGGCAGCAAAGGCAGCTTGAAAGCGATCTATCCATTGGGGGCGATGGGCATGTATGCCTGGGCCGAGTTCGATCTGGTTCCGACCAATACCCGCGACATCTATGTCGAATTTGACGTCAAGATTCCGTCAGACAGCAATGGCAATATCCCAGGCTCGGCAAAATTCTTTAAGATTTTTGGCCAGAATGTTGGCCAATATAAGTATGCCAATACCACCTTTGGCTTATCAGGCGACCAGGGACAAGTTGGACGGCTGACTTATATCGGTTTTGGCGATGGCTTTGACGACGGCGTTACCCGCAATATTGAAAACGATATTGGCAACGTCATTTTGCTCGGTGGCGACTATCCTCAATGGATTGGCCGTTCATACACCCAGGGCGCGACGGTCTATAACAAGGGCACCGATTTTTCTGCCTGGAACAATACCTGGCACCACTTCAAGGCGCACGCAAAGTTCAATACGGCCCATTACGACTACAACACCAATACCTGTTTGAATGAAATCAACGATGGCGAGTATTACCTCGAAATTGACGGCGTAAAGTATGTGGACGCCAAGGGACTGTTTAACCGGCACTGTAGTAACTATCCGATTGATCACGTTAAATTCTTCGATTGGGGCGGCGGCAACAGCGGGCTGTTTACGATTTATCTCGACAATATCCGGGTTTCTACCGGTGGTTTTATGCCGTGATAGGCGGCAGGACTGTTAATTGTTTCAATCACTGTTACGCGGGCTTGCAGGTCGGGTTTTAACCCGACTTGTCCAATTGACCGGGCGCCATTGTCGGGCTGAAGCCCGACCGACGAATATGCGCAACATCAGCCTTCCAATAAATACCAGTCCTCGTGATAATTTGCTAAATATATTGGGGTATATGCCAAAAACATACCTAAGCCGCACGTGTTCATTGGCACAAAAAATATACTGGTATCAGTATATTTTCTCCTTAAAGTCTGCTACAGACACTATCAGCGCTTGAACAGCTCGCCAGCTAGCGCATTTTCCTGCGCTTCCCAGACCTGCAATAACTGCGCCGCCACCGAGGCCGCGATCACGGCCGGGACTTTGCTGGCGATGCCGGGCAAGCCGATCGGGCAGACCAGTTTGTTCAAGCAGTCTGGAGCGATGCCGCGGTCGCGCAGGCGATGTTCAAACAGGGTCCGTTTGGTGTGCGATCCGATCAGGCCGAACCAGCCGCTGTCGCCGCGCCGCAAGATCGCTTCGGCGATGCGTTGATCGAGTGCATGCTGGTGCGTCATGACCAGGTAGGTGGCGCCGGCGGGCGCATCTTTGACCAAGTCTTCAGGATATTCTGCTGCCACAATCGACACATTGGTCGGGACGCTGGCGGGGAACATGTCGGCACGTTCGTCGATCCAGCTAATTCGGCATGGCAAGTCGGCTAGGGCACGCACCAGCGCTGCGCCAACGTGGCCGGCGCCGAATAGAAATAATTGCGCACGGGGCGGGACAATCGGGTCGATCAGCCACTGTTGTCCAGCCTCGTCTTGCATCATGTGGCAGGCGGCATCGCGCTGGAATTTGGCAGGGAATGCAGTAGAAAATCCGGCCGCCCCCGATGGGTTCAAAACGTTGCCAGCAGCATCGACGGTGACGGAGGGTGCGGCATTGTCGAGCGGGATCAAGCGCCAGCTAGGGTTGCCTTGTTGCAGTTGCTGGCGCAGGCAGGCCAATTCTTGCCACGCTGCTTCGTCGATTAACTCAAAGGCGCAAACCATCACGCCGCCGCAGCATTGGCCGAGGCTGGGGCCCAGCGAGAAACGTTCCAGCCGGCTATTTGTAGAGGTGTTTTGCAACGATGTTGAATGCGCAAATTCAATCCCAATCGGCGTCATTGCTAACATGGCACGGGCGATTTCGCAGGCGCGCAGTTCCAAGTGGCCGCCGCCGATGGTGTCGTATTGCGCGTCGGCGGTGACCAGCATTTTGGCGCCGGCTTCGCGCGGTGCCGAGCCTTCGGTCAACGCGACCGTGACCAGTATCGCTGGCGCGGTTTGGTTGGCGGCATTGATCAGCCAGTCGTTCAAGGGGCTTGCTCCCACATCGTAATTACCCGGCGTTTTTTGATGGAGTCAAGTTCGTCCCGAACATCCTTGGCAGCAGGGCCGCGGGTTTGCCGGTGCGCACGGCGCACCCTACCGCTTGCTGATCGTTTTCGTTTCACGCCAAAGATCCCTCGCGTCCGCTCGTTTGCACCGCCTCCACCGCCCTTAAAATTTCTTCGCTGGTCGCTGGGGCATTCAGCGGCGGATTGAAGCGATGGCCGGCCACACTCGATACCGCATCGCGGATCGCGAAAAATACCGAGAACGGCAGCAATAGCGGCGGCTCGCCTACTGCCTTGGAGCGGTGGATGCTATCTTCGACATTGTCGTTTTTAAACAAGGCCACGCGCAGGTCGTCGGGGCAGTCAGAGATGGCGGGAATCTTGTAGGTGGAGGGCGCATGCGTCATCAATTTGCCGTCCTTATTCCACCATAATTGTTCGGTCGTCAGCCAGCCCATGCCCTGGATAAAGCCGCCTTCGACCTGGCCGATATCGATGGCGGGATTGAGCGAGCGGCCGGCGTCGTAGAGCGCATCGGCGCGCAGCAATTTCCACTCGCCAGTCAGGGTGTCGATCACCACTTCGGCCACTGCCGCGCCGTAGGCGAAATAGGAGAATGGCCGGCCTTGCATGCGCTGCGCATCCCAGTGCAGGCCGGGCGTGGCGTAAAAACCATCGGACCACAATTGGACGCGGTTGAGGTAAGCTTTTTGCACCAGATCGGCGAAGGCGATGGCATGGCCGTTGACGCTGATCTGGTTGTTGGCAAAGCCCACTGATTGCACTTCACCGCCGTAGTATTTCACCGCGACTTCGGCCAGCCGTTTGCGGATCTGGTGCGCGGCATCTTGCGCCGCTTTGCCATTCAGGTCGGCGCCGGTCGATGCCGCCGTGGCCGAGGTGCTGGACACTTTGCTGGTATCGGTCGCGCTGGCGCGCACATGGGCCAGGTCGATGCCCAATTCATGCGCGACCACTTGCATCACCTTGGTATTGACGCCCTGGCCCATTTCGGTGCCGCCGTGATTGACGAGCACCGAACCATCGACGTACACATGCACCAGCGCGCCGGCTTGATTGAGGTGGGTGACGTTAAAAGCAATGCCGAATTTGACCGGCGTGATCGCCAAGCCTTTTTTTAAAACCGGGCTGTGCCGGTTGAAGGTATCGATGGCGCTGCGACGCGCCCGATAGGCGCTGCTCGCTTCCAGTTGATCCAATATTTCGTGGATCACATTGTCTTCCACCGTTTGACCGTAGGGGGTGAGGTTGCGTCCTTCGGCATCGTTGCGTCCGTACAAGTTGATGCGCCGGATATCGAGCGCGTCGCGACCCAGCGTGCGGGCGATGTCATCGATCGCGTATTCCATCGCAATCGCGCCTTGCGGTCCACCAAAACCGCGGAATGCGGTATTCGATTGGGTATTGGTTTTGCCGCACATCGCGACGATATCGACATCGGATAAATAATAAGCATTGTCGAAATGGCAGACTGCCCGCGTTGCTACCGGCCCTGACAGATCAGCCGAATAACCGGCGCGCAACACCATCTCGACCCTGGCAGCGAGGATACGGCCGTCGTCATCGAAACCGATGTCGTATTCATAGGCAAAGCAGTGACGCTTGCCGGTTACCAGCATGTCGTCGTCGCGGTCGGCGCGCAACTTGACTGGCCGTTGCAGGAGCGCCGCCGCAATCGCGGCCACGCAGGCCCACATGGCCGATTGCGATTCTTTGCCGCCAAAACCACCGCCCATGCGCCGGCATTCGACCACCACATGATGCGAATGCAAGCCCAGCGCATGCGCCACGACGTGCTGCATTTCGGATGGATGCTGGGTCGAGCATTGGACCAGCATGCCGCGATCTTCCTTCGGGATTGCATACGCAATCTGGCCTTCCAGATAAAACTGTTCCTGGCCGCCGACGGTCAGCTCACCTTGCAACTTGCGCGGCGCACGCGCCATCGCCGCGGCAAAATCGCCACGCTGCAAACGCATCGGCGGCAGCACAAACGATTGCGCAGCCTTGGCCGCTTGCGGCGTCAGGATGGCGGGCAATTCTTCATAGTCGATCAGCGCTTTTTTTGCCGCGCGGCGCGCGTTATCGTGGCTGTCGGCGATCACGGCAAAGATCGGCTGGCCGATGTATTGCACCAAGCCATCTGCCAGGATCGGATCGTCATGGATGATCGGGCCGCAATCGTTGACGCCGGGGATGTCTTGCGCCGTCAAGACCGCCACCACGCCGGGCGCGCTTTTGACCGCATCGAGATTGAGCGAGATCAGCTTGGCATGCGCTTTTTGCGACAAGCCGAGTGCCGCGTGCAGGGTGCCTTGCAGCTCGGGAATATCATCGGTGTAAGTCGCTTCGCCCAGCACATGCAGGATGGCCGATTCGTGCGGATGCGACACGCCGACTTCGGCCCATTGTGCGGGTGCGGTATCGGCGGCAAGTGGCGTGATCGGCTTGTGCATGGGGTCGGGAATTAGGTCCAATAAGGGTAAAAATGGTAATAAGATACTGGGCATAGTATTTTAAAAGGCGCAATTAAAACCTGCGGGTGAGGGGGTGTTATTGCTTATACTCCCTGATTTTCCTATAGTTTTGACATTGCTTTACTTGCAGGCAATTCTGTTTTCTCATCCCCCTTTTAAGCATAAGTATCTACACATTTTTTGATCTGCTGTATTTTAAAAATCGTTTGTCCACGAAAAACACGAAAGGCACGAAAAAGTACAAATGGCATGGCTTTTTTAAAGAATGACTCGACAGGTAAAGCGACGTTTTGATGTGTTTTCGTGTTTTTCGTGACTTTCGTGGACAAAAAATTTGTCTTTCAAAAGATGTGTAGATACCTATGCCTTGAAAGGGAGCGGACTTATCTCTACAATTTTTTAGCATTGATTTGCATTACACGGACTGTGATTTTTCAAATCAATTCGAGAACTAATATGTCATTGTTTGGCTAACTGGCCACTGCAAACACATTCACCTGCTCCACCGTCAAAGCCTCATCCACCCTCGTCTCCAGCCAAAACCGTCGCAATAGGTTCTGCGCCGCCTTCATCCGGTACTCGTTCGAGGCCCGCATATCGGACAAGGGCGCATAGTCTTGCGCCAGCATTGCCATCGCTGCGACCAAGGTGACTTCATCCCATATTTGACCGATTAGCAGCGCTTCGGTTTTGCTGGCGCGCTTGGGTGTGGCTGCCATGCCGCCGAAGGCGATGCGCGCTTTGCGGATAGTTGCGCCATCCAGTGTCACGGCAAAGGCGGTGCACACCGCCGAGATATCTTGATCAAAACGCTTGGCACATTTATAGGTGCGGAAATGGCTTTTGAAAGCCGATGCGGGCTGTGGCAAGGGCACCCGGATCGCTTCGACCAGCTCGTCTGGCTGCAAAGCATTTTTTTGATACGCCAGATAAAAATCTTCCAGTGGCATCGCACGTTGCCCGTCTTTGCCGTGCAACACGATGTGCGCGCCGAGTGCAATTAGCCAGGGCATCGAATCGCCAATCGGCGACCCGTTGGCGAGGTTGCCGCCCAACGTGCCGGCGTTGCGGATCGGCAGCGAGGCGAAGCGCTGCCACATCTCTTTCAGTTCTACCGGGTAATGTTGGCACAGCGCGGCATAGGCGTCGTTCAAGCTGACGCCGGCGCCGATTTCAAGCACGCCAGCTGTTTCCTGTACTTGCCGTAATTGGGCAACTTGGCCGAGGTAAATGATGTCGCCCAAGTCGCGCATTTGCTTGGTGACCCACAGCCCGATATCGGTCGACCCGGCTAGCAGGCAGGCGTTGGGATATTCCTGCCGCAAGGCGAGTAATTCGGCCAAGGTTTGCGGTGCAAAAAAGCGTTGCTGCGCATGGGTATAGCTCAACATTTCCTTGCGTTGCAAGGGCAGTAAAGCGGCTTGCAGTGCGGCGCGGTCAAACGCCACCGGTGGCAATTGGCCCATCCTATTGGCCGCGGCGATGATGGGGCGATAGCCGGTGCAACGGCACAGGTTGCCGGACAGGGCTTCATCGACTTGCTTACGCAACAAAGGCGCGGTCGCGACTTCTTGCTGTAGGTATAGATTCCATAAGGACATGACAAAGCCGGGCGTGCAAAAGCCGCATTGCGAGCCGTGACACTCGACCATCGCTTGCTGTACCGGATGCAGGCTGCCATCGGTTTGCTTCAAATCTTC
>JAZKIX010000169.1:0-4616 GCA_040384645.1 Pseudomonadota bacterium
CACGTCCGAGGACTTTGTCCGTCGCGTCAATCACGAACCAATCGCGCTGGACTTCGTGTCCTTTAGCGGAGAAGGTTTTCATGATGACTTCCTAATAAATTAAATCGCTCAAATGGTGGTTACGTGCAGCAGTGCCACGTACTCGGCCTTGTACTCTCTTCCTGAGCAAACGAAAGAACCGCAGATTATAGTCTTTTCAAGGACTTAGCGTCAAACTTAATCATAAAAACCCGCCTATTTGTTTGGCTAAACGAATCGTTTTAGTCACTTTCCGTGGCAAATCTGTCTTTTCGCTTATTTTGGGCGTTTATCCCATCTGCGCCAAACAGTTACAATGTCACAACTAATCGCAAATGAAGAGAAAACCATGGAATGCACAGTACGTTGGACCGGCTTGTCCGGCATGACTTTTTTGGCTGAAACCGGCTCAGGCCATGTCGTCGCAATGGACGGCGCACCTGAAGGTGGCGGTCGCAATTTGGCGCCGCGCCCGATGGAAGTTGTTTTGCTCGGCACCGGCGGCTGTACCGCCTACGATGTGGTGGTAATTCTGCGTAAAAGCGGCCAGGACGTGCGCGGCTGCGAAGTGACACTCAAATCAGAACGCGCAGAAACCGATCCGAAGGTATTCACCAAGGTGCATTTTCACTTCACTGTCACCGGCCGCAATTTGAAAGCCAACGTGGTAGAACGCGCAATCAAACTGTCGCATGACAAGTACTGCTCGGCGTCCATCATGATGGAAAAAACGGCAGAAATCACACACTCATTCGAAATTGTGGATGACGCAGCGCCTGCACCTGCTGCAGTCTGATATTGAAATAACAAACGGCCGCTATCGCCTTAAGGCAGATGCGACCGTTTTTTATGTTTATTAAGACAGGTCAACGTCGCGCCTGCCTTGCCAGTCGCGAACTCGCTTACCAACTACAGCACTAAATATAGTAAGCCGTAGTCGTCATGATTTTCGACATGGTTTGCATGCCTTTTTGCGCCAAAGGCGATACAGCTTGTGCCCCCAAGGCTTGAGCCGCCGCACCATGCGCAACTTCATCCGCACTCATTTGCGCGACCACAGCGAGCGACTTGGCATCTTGCGGCGGCAATTTCTGCAAATGTTCATTCAGGTGCACCTCAACCTGACGCTCGGTCTCCACCACGAAACCCAAACTACGCGCATCACCCAATGTTCCGGCAACAGCGCCTAATGTGTAAGCACCCGCATACCAGAGCGGATTCAGCAAACTCGGATGCGAACCCAATTCGCGCAAGCGCTGGGCCGTCCATGCCAAGTGATCTTCTTCTTCTCGACCCGCAATCAAAAACTGCTGGCGTATCGCATCCGTATGCGCGAATCGTGCTTGCGCTTGATACAAAGCCTGTGCGCACACCTCACCCACATGATTCACACGCATCAAACCGGCACTATGCCGACGCTCGGCTTCTGCCAGCTTGCCTTCCGCCACGCCTGCTGCCGGACTGGGACGGGAGGCGACAGAAACGCCGTTAATGACGCGCAAAGCGCTATCGAAATGCTGAATAAACTGATCCAAAGGTGTCATGAAATTTCAAACCACGTTAAAACTAAAAAATGTTGCATCCGAACGACAGACTATCACGTCACATGCACCTGATTTGGCAAATGCTGACCAATGTCAAAAGAAGATTATACGAATTGCGTTTAGCCTGTGCTTGCCATACAGAAATTGATTTACTGGACGTTATACAAGAATGAAAAGAACAACACGCTCCACTTTCCCTTCGATGAAACCTTTGAACATCGCGTTCGTTTTCGCAAGCACCCTTATTAGTACGGCGTATGCACAAACACCTTCCATGACCATCTATGGAACCTTTGAACGCGATCCGCGCTCACCATCCGCCGAACCGGAAGGCAGCCAGTTTCGCAAAGCCGCTCTCGCCCCGCAATCATCGATCAGTATTTACGGCACGATAGACGGCGGCATACGCCACTTAACAAATGCGACGGCAGCCGGCAGCATCACAAAAATAGGCTCGAACGGCGAGTATTACAACAATCGCCTCGGCTTCAAGGGAGTGGAAGATCTGGGCGGCGGCATGAATGCTCACTTCCATCTTGAAAGCGGTTTCAATACCGGAACAGGCGCAAGCGATAACAAGGATGGCCGCGCCTTCAATCGTATTTCATCAATGGGGATCGCAGGCCCCTTCGGCTCTATAGACTTTGGCCGCCAGCCATCGGTGGCGTGCAAAGCTGTTTATGCCTACGAGCCGTTTCAATATCGCTACGTCCATATCATCCCCTTGGCTGGTGCAGTGGCCGGCAATATCGATGGCAGGGTTAGCAGACCGTTTGGAACAGTGGACGGGCCACGCTTCAGCAACGGCATCCAGTATTTGGGGAAATTTGGCGGATTTACCGCCAGCGCTGAATATGTAATGGGTGAAGTCGCTGGCAGCAGCACTGATGGAAGCGCCAAAGCCGCAGGACTAGGTTACACCGACGGCACATTTACAATCGGCGGCGCCTACACCATTCAGAAACCGAATGTTGCCGCTCCCGGAGCCCCAGCCCCTGATTACCGCGATCAAGACCAAATTACATTCGGTGGCGCATACAAGATAGGCGACATCCGCATTTCCGGCGGCTATATTAATACGACCACCGAAACCACTGTCACCAACCAAGCCAAAAATATCTGGCTAGGCGCAAGCTATGCCGTCACTTCTATAGTCAGTGTAACGACTGGCTACTACCGCACCACGCTGGAAACCTCAGACCGCGGCGAAATCGCCAGACGCAATTTCTTTATCGTCGGCGCAACCTACGCTTTATCATCGCGCACCAACCTGTATGCAGACATCGACCAAGCCGTATTGCACGGAATCGTCGCATTGAAGCCGGGCGAACAAACCAGGCAAATCGGTACGTCAGTTGGTATTAATCATATGTTTTGATGTTAAAAACATATGTCGAGACCCTCCACTTTGGCGGTCTATATATATGACACCATCATCAAAAATACTGGAAGCTGCCCGGCAAACAGTAAGAAAAATATCAAAAAAATATCTTATCCGAGCGACCCGATGCATCAAGACAACACATCCGCGCCTCATTTTGGAATTTGAACGCACCGTCCTGTTGCGAAAAAACGTCACTCCTGTCGATTCATCCATGCCCTTTTGATATTTTGGTTGTCAGCCTTTGCGTATTTTGTTTCAATCAATCTGTCGTCTTGCAATGAGGTTAGGCAAGGCAGGCAGCTTCGCAGAATATGTACATCCTTCTTGGTAAGGATGTATTTCTAAACAACATTTGAGGAACATCTAAATGAAAAAATCGCTTTTGGCTCTTGCCGTTTTGGGCGCATTCGCTGGTGTAGCATCGGCACAATCGTCGGTTACCGTCTACGGTATCGTTGATTTGGGATTTGACAGCACCGACAACGGCGCTGCTGCTGGTAGCGTGAACGGCATCAAATCCGGTGGTCAATCGGCTAGCCGTATCGGCTTCAAAGGTACTGAAGATCTGGGCGGCGGTTTGAATGCTCTGTTCCAATTGGAAGCAACCATCGCAGCTGACACTGGCTCGACATTTAGCACTCCTGCTGCTGCTGGCGCAGGTCCAAACAATGGCGTAAGCCAAAGTGCTGGCGGCTTCAACCGTATCGCTACTGTTGGCTTGCAAAGCAATGCATTCGGTACCGTTAATCTGGGTCGTCAAACTTCAGTAATCAAAGACGCATATGACGTAGTTGATCCGTTCGGTGACGGCGGCACGATCGCTCCTATCAGCGCCATTTTCTTCAACGGTGCTTTGAATAGCGACTTTGGTCGTATTTCCAACGCAGCTAAATACTCGACTCCATCGTTCGGCGGCTTCAAAGCTTCTGCAGCTTACGGCTTTGGTGAAACAGCTGGCGATACCGGCGCGAACAGCAACTACGGCCTCGGCTTGGGTTATGCAAACGGCCCATTGAATATTCAATTTGCTTACCATAACCAAGATCGCTCGACTGTTGCTAATCCAGCAGTTCAAACTACCGAAAACGAGTTGATGTTCTTGGGCGGCACATACAATTTCGGCGTAGTGAAATTGCACGGTGCATATGCTGATACCAAACTGGAAACATTTGGCCCAGCTGCAGAAACAAAATATCGCAATTACCTGATCGGCGTAAGCGTACCACTGGGCGCAGCAGGCAATCTGTTCGCTTCGTACTCGGTCAATGACAACCGTACAACTGCTAATGCAGATGCGCAGCGTGCAGCGATCATGTACACCTACGATCTGTCGAAGCGTACCAACTTGTACACGGGTTACTCGCACACATCGAATGACTCTGGTTCGAGCATTGGTCTCGGCGCAATCACCGGCTCCGCTGCTGCTGGTGCTGCTGGCGAAAGCGCTTCGGCATTCAACGTCGGTATCCGTCACAAGTTCTAATTCCCGGCGAGCCTAGCTCGCTTGGTTTGAACTGCAATACAAAAAGGCACCTTCGGGTGCCTTTTTTATTTCCTTGATTTTCAGGAGTATTGAATGACCCGATCTGACTAAAGCTCAGTAAAGGATCGTGCCTCTGGACACTTAGAAGGAAACAACGTGTTTTTCAATGCATGCAATAGTAAAGGCT
>JAZKIX010000169.1:4626-4945 GCA_040384645.1 Pseudomonadota bacterium
CCGAAAAACAGAGCCGTCCTGATAAAACGCCTCATCCTGCCCTTCCCACCACCCCGGCACTCCCAGAACTGGTAACGGTGAAAAATCAGCCGTGCTTAGGCCATTCACCAATTGCTGTGCAACTGCGGCGTCGATCACATTGCATTGTTCTGCAAGCGTAAAAACAGCGAGATCAACATCCAGCGATACGATCCACGCATGCCCGGTAATTGCCTTGTATGGAGCCACCAGCTTCTCCATCAAGGCATGACCGAACAAGAAAACTCCACAGTGTTGAACAAAATCATTGCGGCGCGTAAGGAAAACATCTTCCCATTGA
>JAZKIX010000170.1:0-4319 GCA_040384645.1 Pseudomonadota bacterium
TGATGTTCGAGCTGTGCTGGGCGCAGGCAAAATCCGCGTGATCCGCACCCAGGACGACCGTGGCGTGATCTATCTGATCGACGACCGCTTCCAGCGCCCCGAAATACGCGCTTTGTTGCCGCGCTGGTGGGCGATTCAATAGAGTAAGGGATACTAGGGCGTAAATCGAAGGCGCATTATTTATACGCTGTCGCATTTGGGAGTGCCAGATTGGTCCGAGTTATGCTGTAGCGCTCGTATCGGGAATCAATTTAATTAAGAAAGACATGAAGGATAGCCATGGATAATTGCAAGCAGCTCGCACAGTTATTGCGAGAAAAACGCAGCGAACTGATGTCTACATGGCGTGCGGCGACACGGCAATTGCCTTCGGCCAAGGATCTGGATCGTGTCACGCTGACCGACCACATCCCGTTATTGTTGGAGCAGCTTGCAGAAATCCTCGACGCCGGCATTGGGCCAAACGAGATGGAAAGTTATTTGCAAGGTTCGCCGCTGGACCATGGATTGCAGCGCTTGCAAAATGGCTTCGAGGTCGAGGAACTGGTAGCTGAATACAATATATTGCGTCGTTGTATTTATGAGCTGGCAGAGGAATATGAATTGCCTCTACTCGGACGCTCGTTCCGCGTTTTCAATCGGGTGCTTGACGAAACCATCACTGCCGCAGTACGCACCTTCGCGCTGCAACAGGCACTGGAAATCCGTCACCGCCGCGAAGAGTATCTGGCCTTCGTCGCGCACGATTTGCGCACACCTTTGAATGCGATCTCTTTGCTTGCCTCGATGCTACAAGTGAACATGGCTGGGCAATCCGATGGCAAGACCCAGCAATACGTCAAGACTTTGCAACGCAATGTCGGTTACCTGACCAGGCTGGTCGCGAAAGTGCTGGACGAAAGCGCCAATATCGAGACCGAATCCGGCGTCAAGGTGGAGCGGCGCGATCTTGATCTATGGCCCTTGATCGAGTCCCTGATCTACGACCTGCACCCGGTCGCAGGCTCGGGCAGTACCCACATCAGTAACCAGGTGCCAGAAGAAATCATGGTGTATGCCGATGCTGAATTATTGCGACGCGTGTTTCAAAACCTGATCGCGAACGCGCTCGATTTCACGCCGCACGGCGAAATCATTATCAGCGCCGAATGTTTGTCCGACGATGCAATCGCGTGCGAAGTATCTGACAACGGCGCCGGCATTCCAGCCGATCGGCTGGCCTCGGTTTTCGATAAGTTTGAAACCGATAAAACCACCAGCTCCGGCGGACTTGGTCTTGGTTTGACCATCTGCAAAGCGTTTATCGAAGCCCACGGCGGAACGATTACAGTCACCAGCAAGCTGGGTAGTGGCACCACATTCCGCTTCACGCTGCCAGCCAGGAAAGCGACACCACAACAGTTGATGTGACGTGATTTTGTTTGCTGTAAACGGCTAAAAGCAGGGGTATAGGCATAAACAATGCCTATCCCGCACGGTTTTATTGGGTCTTTAAAAATACACGTGGCAGTATATATTCAGCGTTTTTGGTGTGGGATCGTGTCTGCAAGTCTTCCCACACCATCCTGTTCAGTGTTTATTGCAGGGTTGGCCGCGCTGGTTCGGACTGGGCAATTTCTGCCACGGCCTGATAAACCTCGTCGGTCCGCACGTAATGGATCATGTGGCCGGCACCGGGCAAAATGGTTGGCTGAGGATGACTTTTCAGCTTTTCGGCCATGCCATTGGCTTGAAATTCGGTGCGTACAATTTTGTCGTTTTCGCCGCCGACGATCATCACCGGCACATCGAGTTCGCCATATCTTTGCGATAGTTTTTTTGCGTACGGCACCATCATCGCCGACTCTTGCGCACTGGCTAATAGTTGCGATGGCCGTAGCGTCAGCCATTTTGGGAAGCGCGAAAACTGGGCCGGCACTTCATTGGGCGAAAACAGGGTTTTGGTGATGCCTTTCCACGTCAGGCTGGAAATAATCGGCGATACGGTATACCGCATGAGTGTGCCCAACAGCGGAATTGACGGCATCGACATCAGCCAGGTGTCGAGGCGCGGCGTCGGCACGTAGTAACCCGATAGCAACACAGCGCCATGCACATACTGTGGATAATTGAGCGCCATCGCTACCGCCACCAAGGTGCCCCAGCTATGGCCGAGCACCACTGGCCGCTCGACCCCTAACTGCACCAGCGCATCATGCAATAAGGCCGCTTGCGACTCGGGGTCGAAGGCCTGGTCCTTGGGCCGCGTGCTGTGGCCGTAGCCGGGACGGTCAAACACGATGACGCGGTATTCTTGCAATAACTGGTCGAGCAATCCGCTGAGCTGGAAGTCTTCGATCATTGCACCGTTGCCGTGCAAGAGCACGATTGGCGTGCCTTCGCCGGTATCGGTGTAATGTAATTTGACGCCGTTGACTTCGATGAAATTGCCCACCGGCGGAAACGCGCGCTCGGCTTGCGCGGTCTTGCTGCGTACAAAAATTGCTGCGCCGACCAAGGCGGCAATACCGCCCAACAGCAAGGCGTTGCGCGTGGTCGATGAATTGGTTTGTCGTGCCAGATTAAGTGGGTTCGCAGATTCTGAAATGGATGACATATCGGCTCCAGAGGGGTGATGGTGATTGTGACGGGTTGAGAGAAATACGGTAGCGGTTGTTGATCGCCAATGCGTTGACGATTGTGCTACCGGCATGCAGATTCGGCCTCCTTATCGTGCGCATGCAGACGTCGGACAAACGCCGCTGCTTTTGTCGGTCTGTATGCCGTCATGGCCGCGGTTCAGTTAATTGATGAGTCGGCAATGACGCTGACATTGTGTGGTCAAGACACACAATGTTCCACATCTGTAAATTGTTCAAGTCGGGTTAAAACCCGTGCTTGTATGTTCATTGCAAGTCAATGCAACTTCAATGATTAACTGATGTTAGGCACGATTTACAAAAATCTCTTATTTGCCCACGAAAATGTTTTGAATTTGAACGTGCGTAACATCAGTGATTAATTCTTCCGCGGTTTTGCCAGCTGATCCAGCATTCCTTTGACCGCCGCCATTTGGGCTGCGTTCTTTTTATAAAAATTTGGCGCGAATGGATTCAGGCTGGAATAGCCCCAGAAATCCCAACAGCCTTTCGGGTTGTAGGGTGAAAAAAATCCCGAACTTTTTTCTGTCTGCGGATACAACACGATGATGTTATTGGTGTCGGCCAATTCGTTATAACCGGTGGTGGTATAGAACAGATTGCCGATCTTGGTGGCGCTTTGTTCACAGCCATGGAAAGCAATATGGACTTTGCAGGTTTCGGTTTCGCATGATTTGGGTACGTAGGCATAGGCTTCGTCGCTCATGCTGGAAAACCAGGACCGGACAAATTGATCTTGATTGAAGTTGATGATTTTGCCGCTCAATTGGGCTGAAGGCGGATTGAGAGCGCCGTAAATATGGCGCAGGATATCTTGTGACTGGATGAAATCGCAGTCGTTGATAAACGGCGCCGCCGTGGTAGGGCAACTGGTGTCCTGATTGCTGTCGGTAATGATGGAATGGCCGGCATCGACGTTGTTGACGTACTTGATGTTTTGATCGGGTATGCCGGCCAGTTTGTAAAACGCCACGGTCTGGTCGACTACCGGCGTGGTGACGGTCGTGTCGGCCTTGCCGCTAAACAGGTAGACCTTGGCAGATTTAAGGTTATCGAGCTTGTCGATGTAACCTGATTGGGCAAATGCCGTCGCCACATCGAATAGCGCCGCCGCATTAGGTGCGAAGCCCGGCAGTGGATTCATGCACACGGTGGTTGCGTTCTCTACCATCGGTGCCGGCGTCGAACCCGCGCAGTAATAGGGGCCGCCTGCGATGATGCCGGCGCCGACGATGGTTTGCGAATAGGCCACATGGAATTGATGCGCCATGAAAGCACCCGATGACAGGCCCGATACCGAGGTCTTGCTGGGGTCGATCTGGTAGGAAGGTAGGGCGATGGGATTGTCGGCAAAGGCGGGGTTGATGCTTAAAATTGTAGCGATAACGGTGCCAAAAATGCAGCCAAATGCAGGTGAAAACCGGGCAACGACGGGGGATTTCATGGGGATGCCTTTTAGGGAGTAAATCGGATTGGTGCAATGCACAATACAGGACAAAAAATGCCCTTGTCAATAAGACATTTATCAAACATTTATTCTTTCTTAATGTAGATGTAATACGGCGGTAGCATTGGACTATTACTTGTTGCGGCGCGCCATTTTCTGGGGAATTTCTTGATCTTGGGCAAACTAAGCAGGTTTAGAGCCTTGTGTAGAAGTGCAAACTGCGGCAGGCAACA
>JAZKIX010000170.1:4329-8027 GCA_040384645.1 Pseudomonadota bacterium
AATAGACCCTAAATGAGGACAGCGAAGGACAGCGCCAAAATGAATTTTCACTGCATGCAGTGCAATGCAAAAATCGCAGCCGCGTATGACTGGCGCGGCATGACTGTCACCTGCCCGGCCTGCTCGCAGCAGCTAGTATTGGAATATGGCATCGGGCAAGCAATTTCGGACTCTGGCTACGCAATTTCTTTCACCGATTTCTGCAATCTGTTGGCGGTCGATGGCTGGTGGCAGGCGGCGCATCCGGTGGTGGCAAGGATGCTTCATTGCGCTATCGAAAAACTGCACAATAAGTTTGTATTAAAACAGGACGATGGTGCACTGATACCTTTGGAAATAGCACATTTATCGATCCAGTCGGACCCTGTCAAGCAACGCGAAATGTACGGCGTGGCGATGAATCTCTGGCGCTAATGGATTGAAGCCCATGCAGGCATCTGGCGCCGGTATTTTTGGGGGATCCAGGGGAAATAACGGTGAACTTCTACCACCTGCGGGATGTCAATCGACGTGCCAATACAGGGAGGGCGATACCTTGCCCCTGATGGTGCATATCCAATGAAACCGGTGTTGGCCACAGCAGACGATGCCGTGCTTCTTGCCGATTTGAATGCGGACACGATTGCCGTATCGGGTCATGTAACCGGCGCTGGATGCGCAGGCAGTGCGGCAAAGAATGGACGCTTGGTTAAGGACGGGAGAATACGATGCAATTTTCTTATTCGACGATTATTTACTGGTGGGTGATGTCTTATCCAAAAGAACAGCGGACAGCGTCTTTCTGCGCCAGTTTTTCATAAAGCGTGAATATTGCCGTCGCGGTTTTGGTCGGTAGGCAATTGCGTTTTTACGGCGTGACAATTGGCGTCACAGATGCTGCATCTATCTTGATGTACATCCGGCTAATCAGGCCGCGATTGGGTTTTGGCAGGCAGCCGGCTTTCGGGGAGCGCCAGAGAAAATGCAATATTTTCCAAATCTCCAACCCCGGCCCGGTCGTACCTGAGCATAGGCTTACTTGCTGCTTATCCTACATCGCGATGCTCAATTGTCCGATAGGCGATGCCGGTCGGAACCAATATTCTTGGGCAACTGACAGCACACTTCGTCGCTGGTCAAGTCCACCGCGCGGCGCGTTGGGAGTCCAGCGTGAACGCTATCACCAAGGAGAAGAAATGATGAGCACTACCCCATTTCCATTACCGCCAAGCCCAATCTTGAGCGAGGATAAAAGCATCAATGACGCACCGACCGAAGAGGTGTGCGACGCTGACGGCAAACCCAAAAAACGCGCTCCTGCTCAGGATCAGGACAGCGATACTGAGGCGGTCGAGCCGGAACAGGCGCAGGAATGTTTGCTCGACAGCGCAATCGAATTGAGTTTCCCGGCCAGCGATCCGATTTCGGTGTCGTCGGGATTTACCCGCATCAAAGTACCGCCAGAATTGGTGGCCGCCAAAGAAGATCATCCATCTATCCCAACGCCCGAACCTGAAGCCAAGCAGGCGCCCGCCACCAGCACGAAATAGCTTGATAAAGCAGAATTGCCGTGCGCGCAATTGCTGACACTTGATTATTGTTGCTTGCCAAACAAACTGTGGCGGCTTTGCCGGGGCAAGGGTATATTGTTCCTGCGCATTGCATTTAGGCTATTACTTGAGTGCAATGCGCATTTTATTCCCGCAACATTTCTTAAGATTGTGATAACTGGCGCCAGTGTGCGGATGCCATCTAGCGACTCAGGAGTTTTCAATGAAAGTTTTCTTGTCGGCTTGCATATTGTTGTTGGCCTCTGCCCCGGCGCTTGCCGCCAAAGCATGTGACGAGTTGAAAGCTGAAATCGCTGCCAAGCTGGAAGCCAAGCATATCGCAGGCTACGCGCTCGATATCGTAGAGAGCGATCAGGTGGCCGGGAGCAAGGTGGTTGGCAGTTGCGAAGGCGGCGCGAAGAAAATTGTCTATACCAAAAAATAAAGCCGCTTGTTAAAAATAGGGGGTATAGGGCAATTTAATGCCACTCCCGCACGGTTTTATTGGCTCGGAAAATATACTGCCATCAGTATATTTCCGGGCTTTTTTCTTGAGAAAACGTGTTTCGTAGCTTGCTTGACTCGCGCGTGCCGCCGCATTGGGAAAATTCTCTGCCGGTAAATTCATTTCCCTTTCATAATTGCTCAATAAACAAAAACGAGGAGGTCGCTTTGGAAGGTTTGCTAGTACTTGTTGGATTGCTATTGTTGGCATTCCCCTTGATTGCCCTGATTTTTGCGGTCGGGGCACGTAATCGAGTGGCCACATTAGAAAAAATCATCGACCGGATGGGAATCGAACTGGCGCGCTTGCGGGGCGAATTCGATAGCCGTGGCGCCAGCGTTGCGCCGCTGTCGACCGCAGCCGCCGCCAATGTCGCGGCGGCGCACGCGACCGTGCCGATAGTGCAGCCGACCATGCAGCCAACATTTCAGCCGTTACTGCAGCCCACCTCACAGCCGGTCAGCCAGCCGATCAACCCGGTGACCAATAATTCTGTACCGCCACTTGGCAGCGTAGCCGATACGCCCGAATGGGAAGCCGACTTGGCGCGGCAAGCTTTGGCTGCCGGCAAGAGTGAAAGCGCGAGTGACGCAACTGCACCATCAGCTGCCGCCAACGCGCCGCAAAGCGTCGACGCGGCGCCGCAAACACCAATTGCACCAGCCGCGCCAGCCGCAGCCAGCCCTGCGCCAAGGCCAGTCCCACGTCCGAGAACACCAGCCGCAGCAAGCCCCAGCATCTTCGATTCCGCCTTGGCAAAGAAGGCCAAGGCTTGGTTGTTCGGCGGCAATATGGTGGCAAAAATCGGTTTGCTGATTTTGTTTTTCGGCGTCAGCTTTTTGCTCAAATACGTCGCCGCGCAAATCACGGTGCCGATTGAATTGCGTCTGGCCGGCGTCGCGCTGGCCGACATCGCCTTATTAGCATGGGCATGGCGTATCCGTGAAAAACGCCCTGGCATCAGCTTGCCGGTGCAGGGTGCGGCGCTAGCGATCCTGATGTTGGTCACCTTTGGCGCCTTCAAGATGTATCACTTGATTCCATCGGGCATGGCGTTCGGCTTGTTGTTTGTACTGACGGCATTTACCTGCTTGCTGGCGGTATTGCAGAACGCCATGTGGCTGGCGGTATTCGGCATTGCCGGCGGTTTCGCTTCGCCGATTTTGACTTCCAGTGGCGGCGGCAGTCATATCGGCCTGTTTGCGTATTACACCCTGCTCAATGCCGGCGTGTTTGCGATTGCACTGAAACGCTCGTGGCGTTTGCTGAACTTGATTTCGTTCGTATTCACCTTCTTGATCGGCGCCGCCTGGGGCATGAAGCAATACGTGCCGGATGATTACTATTCGGTGCAATTTTTCCTGATCCTGTTCTTCTTGTTCTACGTCGCCATCGCCGTCATTTATGCCCGAAAGCAAGCGCCGCAATTGAAAAATTACGTCGATGCCACACTGGTATTCGGCACGCCGCTGGTGGCATTTGGCCTGCAATACAACCTAGTCAAGGATATGCCATTCGGGCTGGCTTTTTCTGCGCTGGCATTGGGCGTGTTTTACCTGTTGCTGACGATGGTGTTGTGGCAGCGGCGCGGCAGTACGCTCAAATTATTGGCGGAATCGTTCCTCGCCCTCAGCTTGGTATTTGGCACGCTGGCGATCCCGTTT
>JAZKIX010000171.1:0-2181 GCA_040384645.1 Pseudomonadota bacterium
CATGGCTGGGTAATCGCTGGACAGCGAAGGTCGTCCAAGATGGGCCGCTTCCACAACACTGAAAGTACCGTTGTCGATACGACCGGCATGCCACATGAAAGCGCAGTTTGCCAGGCAATCGTGATAGCTCTGGGTGGTTAGTTCTCCCATAAATTTAATTTGCCGCTGCAAGAGTGGACTAGTAGTGATTATTTTTTGCACGGGTTTGAGTTGAGACCGGTCGGTGTCAAGCATTCTGTCTGTATCGACGCCTGTCACGTAGCAGGCAAATTTCCCATCGAATTCTTCATAATACTGACGCAGCGCCCTGACTGCATTTTCATGGTTTTTGTGCAAAGCAAGATTGGTCGCCCATAGAAAATATTTTTTGGACTCAGGTGCTTCTTTCTGCGATTCTATTTGACTGAATTTGGTGTTGGGTAACGGCGCAAGTATAGGAAGTTTGACGACCCGATTTGCGGGAATGCCGCCAAACTGAATTGCATCTTGCCGGGTAAATTCTGTGGTTACAAAGACGCGTGCAGCCGCATGCGCTGCCATTACGAACGCTTGGTTCAATATTGGCGACATGACTGGCTCGTAGCGTTGCAGATAGTCGTAGACCATCAACACATAGGGACGTACCGGCAGTATGGGCATTGACAGGCGATCCGATACCAGAATCCATAGATCGCAATCCATGAATTGGCTAATACCATCGTCCGGCACAATATAATTTTCTGCCGTTAGCGTACGTGTGATGCCGGCATAAGCGACCGCACGATTTGATTCATCCCGGTTGAGTGTGCGCCAGTTGTACGGTCTACGTTTAATGGTGTCCGGCAAATCGTCAAACGCCTCGTCTGGGTAGCATGCCGGGTCATCCAGATGCCCTAAAATCACGTCCACATCTTGCCCTGCTTGACAACTGCCATACAACATTGCGTGAGCCAGTAATTTTGCTCCCTGTAAAGTGCCTCCACGGTATCCAACAGGGAGAATCACTGCAACGCGCCGCTTGCGGACTTTGGCCACTACCGGGACGTTTTTAATTGTTTCCACTGCCATTAGGATTTTTTTGAATCCGCTACGCCATGTGTCTACACAATTTGCGGGCTTCATTTGCTCCAAAAGGATTGTTTGGCTAGTGCGGATTGCCTCAATCAACTGCTGGTCGCCGTTCAAAATGCGGCTAATTTTGTGTCGCGCCTGAGCGATGTAGGTGCAACGCCCAGGGAGCTTGGTCCCGCCAAGTCGATCCAACATGCCATTGCCCATAAATATCAAGGGCATCCCCGCACGAATTGCCTCAAATGGGTGGTAGTGGACGTGATTCGGTTCAGTGCTGTGGTAAAACATGACACGCATTTCTTGCATGTTTTTTTCATGCGCTTCCCATGGAACAAAACCGATGATATTCGGATCATCAAGCGGGATAGGTTGTGCGCCGCCGACAGCGTAAGGCAAGCCTTTGAAATCTCGTATAAAAGATTGATACACGGCTTGATAGTAAGGATTAAAGCCAATATCTGGACAGACGAAAAGTATTTTTTTTTCGCCACCTCGCCATTGATCGTACACGGTACAGTTCGCCAGTCCTAGCGGTAAATATAAGCTTCGTTCCTG
Source organism: Pseudomonadota bacterium (assembly GCA_040384645.1). Classification (GTDB taxonomy): domain Bacteria; phylum Pseudomonadota; class Gammaproteobacteria; order Burkholderiales; family Burkholderiaceae_D; genus JAZKIX01. The sequence continues at coordinate 1,606 of JAZKIX010000171.1, forward strand.
CAGGAAAATGGATTCGATCAAATGCAAGTGAGAATAGGCCGGGACAAAAAATAATCTTTTCCCCATTGCTCGGATGTAATCCATATCAAGGATATTGGAGAAGTATTCCTGAACCTTGGAATAGCCATTATTGCGCTCCATGCCATATGCACGCCATAACATGATGCCGCGAAAATTTCTGGAAATTCCTTTGACGCTGTCAGGGCGATGTGCGATGAAGAACAACACGTCAAAGTAGCGATTTGCAATATCCCATGCCTCAAGGCTTTGTGTTTCATACCAATCTGTTGCGTTCAGCACAGCCAATTGGTCGGCCGGAATTGTCAGGTTGTGATCCTCGGAGTAATCTATTGAGGCACTGCGAAAGCTTGGGTCATTCGGATATTTTTTTGGTAGAAAAATTTCCTGAATGCCGACGCTTTTGAGCATGGCTACTTCAAATTTTCTGGCCGAGCCATGATTTAACAACCACATCACGCGTGGCATTCGTGGTTCGATCATAGGACAATTCCATTGATGTCTTGATAGGCAAGGACGGCAGCGTTAATCTCGCCGTCAAACACAATACAACCGCGA
>JAZKIX010000171.1:2191-14563 GCA_040384645.1 Pseudomonadota bacterium
CAGCGTGTAGCCGCCGATGGTCGAATCGACGAAGCGATGCAGCACGATGCCGCGTTGGCAAATGGTTTTGAGCGCGTCCAAATCATGTGATGCCAAAATTAGAATTTCCGATTGCGCTACCAGATCAAAAATTCTGTCTTTGGCCTTGATCATAAAATTGGCGTCACCTGCGCCAATCACTTCATCGAGCAATAAGATATCGCCGCCTACCGCAGTGGAAATTGCAAACGCAAGGCGCACTTGCATGCCTGCCGAATAGGTTTTGATGGGGTAGTCGATGAACTCGCCAATATCGGCGAAACGTACAATGTCCGCTTCAATCATACGCATGAATTTTGGCGAAAGACCAAGCAACAATCCACGGTAAAGGATGTTTTCGCGACCTGTCGCGTCAGGCTCGAAGCCTAAACTAAGGTCAAACAGTGACCGCACTGTTCCTTCGATGACGCGTGTTCCGCTAGAGATGGGATAAAGCCCGGCCACCATTTTCAGGAAGGTACTTTTCCCCGCGCCATTGTGACCAAGCAGGCCAATCCGTTCACCGGGATTGATTTGCAAAGTAATGTTCCGGAGCGCGTGAATATCGTGAATTGTGGTGGTATTGCCATTTTTTTTAAATAGATTGCTTAGCAGCGATTTGATCGAACGCTCTTTAAACGCGACTGCAGAATAATGCAGGTTCACGTTATGGAGTGCAATATGATTGGTTCTCATAGATAAAAAATAACCCGCGCTTCAGCCTTGCGCCCAACCGCCCAAGTTAAAAGTGTCAGAACACAAATCACGCCAAAACAATATGCGTAATTTTCAATGCTTGGCCACGTTCCGTGCAACAAGGGGGCGCGGACAATTTCAAGAAGATGAAAAATGGGGTTGTAATCGACCAGCATATGCAAGTCTGCGCTACGAAAGACTTTTGCTTCAAAATAGATAGGTGATATGAACCAAAGTGCTTGGAACGCCAACCCCAAAGCATGTGGTACATCGCGAAAGCGCGCCCCCGTGTAAGCTAGAATTGTTGCCATCGGCCAGACGTTCATTGCGGAGATCGGATAAATTGTTAGCGCGGCCAACCAGGTCCAGCCGAAATTTTGTGGCATCGCCACTAAAGTCCAGCCGATCAAACCTGTGCTAGCAAGAACCAATACAAACAGATTGCTTAAGGTCGAACGTAAAGTGTATATAGCCAGAGGATGATTACATTGTTTGATGTACGCGTCGGCTTGCACAAAGGCTAGTGCGCCCGACACAGCGGTGCCAGTAATAAATTCCCAGACCAGCATGCCTGACAGGATATACGGCGCATATTCAGCAATCGGTGTTTTAAAAATTTTGCCGAACACAAGCGCCAGTAATAAAGTCAAACCCAATGGCTGGACTATTGACCAGAACATGCCAAAAAAGGAACGTCTCCAGCGATAGCGCAGATCGGACAAGGATAAATGGATCCAGAAGTAACGGGCGGTCCATATTCTCGAAAAATAGGCAGGTATTATCTTAGTGCCTCTTGTGTGTCGGGTCTGGCATATGGATTGAGCAGAATGTCTGTAAATTTGATTTTCTTGATTTAACTTAGTGCTTATCGGAAGTAGCGATGCGTCCTGCGTCCATAGTGTTTCGGCTGGACGATTCATTGCCTTGAGACCACAACCGGCAGGATTCCTGCGATGTCACGCAACGTTGATATTGCAGGCAAAAAAATCGTGAATAAGCTTGCAGATATAGGCCACTTCGGATTGCGATAAGTCTGGAAAGCTTGGCAGATTAATGCCGCGTTGCGCGAGTGACTCTGCAACTGGAAAACGTTCTTTATTTGCAAACATGGGCATGGTATGTGCCGGATGAAAGAATGGTCTGGTTTCAACGCCCGCAGTTTTCAAATATGCACGCAGTAAATCCCGGGTAGAGCGGTCCTCCGTCAAGAGCGAACATAGCCAGTAAGATTGACGCGTGTCAGTAGTGTCTTCAAGCATTTGCAGCGATAATCCGTCCAGTTTTTGGTTGTACCACGTAGCGATAGTGCGTTTCTTTTCGATAATAAAATCTGCACTTTCTAGTTGCGCTTGCCCGATTGCGGCGCACAGATTGGTCATGCGATAGTTATAACCAGCAATATCATGCCAATATTCCTGATCGGGTGAAACACCTTGCGTTTTTAGATGGAATGCCCGATCCATCAATCTAGCATTATTCGACACCACCATTCCGCCTTCGCCAGTGGTAATAGTCTTGTTCCCAAAAAAGCTAAAGGTCGCGATGTCACCGAATGTGCCGACGTGGCGACCTTTGTAGTAGGAGCCAAAAGCTTCTGCGCAGTCTTCAATCAAAAAAAGTTGATGTTCTTGGCAAAGCCCGACCAATTGATCCATGTCGCATGGAAATCCATACAAATGAACCGCCATAACGGCTTTGGTCCTTGGCGTGATTTTGCGCCTTACGTCTGGAATGTCCAATTGCCAGTTCGATGGGTCGGAGTCGACAAATACAGGGGTCGCTCCGGTTTGTACAATTGTGTTAACCGATGCAATATATGTGAATGTGGGAACGATAACTTCATCGCCGACACCCAGACCTAGCGCCTCAAGAGCCAGATGCAAGGCAACGGTTCCGTTGCAAACGCTGGTAGCGCGGTTGGCACCGATGTAGTTTGCAAACGCCGACTCAAATATGCCGATGAATTCCCCTTTAGATGAAATCCAGGTTGAATCAATACATGCGATGACATATTCTTTTTCTTTACCTGTTAAATACGGCTTATAAAGTGGAATCATATTTATTCGAGAGGTGCACGCTTTGAGAAACTATGCTGCTTGTCCATTGCGCTCTAGGGATATGGCCAAACATCGGATCATTGTTGCCAATGTCGTGGCTGATTATCCCATCTTGCGTCAGGTTATTTCCGATTATTAAATTTATTGCAAGTATTTCCCTGATTCGCACTAATATTTTCCGTATTTCAGTTAGTAATCTTATTTGGCTGTGTATCAATGCTTTTGTACATCTCTTCGATAAATTTCAATACTGACCTGAGCTGGCTTGATATGATGCTTGCTTTGCACGATTCCGAGCCGTCACCATGTTCTCTTTCCTGTTCAAACGTTCCCCTAAAAAACCACCTGTTCCTGTAGCACAAGTCGTGGCTGCAGCCGCCAAAGCGGCAGTCGAGACGGCGCAGCGTGCCACTGCGGCTGAGGCGAAGGACGCGTCGATTGCTCAGTGCGCCGCGCTAAAAAATGATGAGGTAGCTAGCGCGGACTTCCTGTTGGCTTGCGAATTTGCCGATGTGCGTCTGATGGCGGCAGAGGCGATCAAATCGCGGCCGCAATTGGAGCGAGTGTTGCAAGCGATGCGCAATACGGACCGGCGGGTCGTCAAGTTGGTACAAGCCAGGCTTGAATCGATCGCCATGCTGGAAAGTCAGCAAAACAAAATTGAACTCTGTCTGGCAACTGCACAACGCTTGATTGATGAGCCTCAGTTGGCAGCCAATCAAGTGGCTGAACTGGATCGTTGTTGGCAGGCGATTGGTGATTTGAGTACGAATTTTGAGCCTGCTATAGCAAACTTTGGCGGTCTGCGGGCAGGTTTGGCTGAACGATTGCGTGCGCAAGCAGCTTTGCAACGCGCAGTGATCGATGCTTTGGCGGGATTGCGTCGTCTGGTGGCGGTCAATTCGGCATTGGATCAGGCGGAGATCTCCGATCCAAACGAAATCGCTGCCAAAGTAGAGCAATTGGCCGACCAAATGGCGCTGCACGCTGCCGCGCCGGAATCGCCTTCATTACCCAAGCATTTGCTGGCTGATTTTATGCAGGACTATCAGCAGTTCCAACAGCGGCTGGCAGAGTTGCAGCAGCGTCATGCGGCACTTGCTGCGCGCCACGATGTGCTGGGCGACTGGGAGCAACTGCCAGTGGCAGAACTGAAGGCCGATGTCTTGAAACGGGCCTGGCATGCATTGCCGTCGCTGGATCAAGCCGATCTTGCGCCATTTCAAGCGCGTTACGACGCTTTGACCGCGCAACTGCAAACGACGCGTCAGCCCAAGGAGGCCGCGGTCACATTGGTGACCGACAATGCCGAGCAATTGTTCGCCGAAGCGCTCGATGCGATGGATGCCGCTTTACAGGACGGCTTGTTGCAAGTGGCGTCGGAGCAGGATCGCGCCTTGCGCGCCATCAATCTCAAGTCGGCCCGGCCGTCGGACGCGCAAATGACGCGTTTGGGCAATGCGCGGGCGGAGCTGAATCGCTTGCAGGATTGGGCGAAGTGGGGCGGCAATGTGTCGCGGGAAGAATTGATCAAGGCGGTGGAAGAATTGCCGGCCAAAGAATTACCCGTCACCGAATTGGCCAAAAAGATCGGCAGTTCGCGTGAGCGCTGGCGCTCGCTCGATACCACCTCCGGCAGCGCACCAAAGAGCTTGTGGGAGCGTTTTGACGCTGCCTGCACGCTGGCATACGCACCTGCCGCAGCACATTTCAAAAAGCTGGCTGAAGAGCGCGGACAAAATGCCGTCAAGGCGCAAGCCCTGCTGGATGAAGTGGCGCAATACACCCAAAACGCCGGCGTGTCGGGTGACGATCCATCGAGTGTGGACTGGCGTGCACTAGCGATTTTTAGCCAACGCATGAGCTTATCGTGGCAACGTTTGGGCAGCACTGACCGTAAGGACAGAAAGCGGCTCGACAGCCAGTTCGAGCAAGCGATGCAAGTCCTGACGCAGCCTTTGCTGGCGCAACGCAAGGGCGAAATCGCACAACGTGAACAATTGATCCAATCGGTAACCCAGCTCAATCCAGCCGAACGCCAGACCGTCGATACCTTGCGCGGCCTGCAAGAACGTTGGCAAGAGCGTGCCAAGGCGCTGCCGTTAGATCGCAACGATGAGCAGGCGCTATGGCAACGGTTTCGCAGCGCCTGCGATGCGGTTTTTGCCAAACGTAAGGAATCGGCCGAAGCGGCAGACAATGAGCGCCAACAAAATCTAGTCCTAAAAGAAGCGCAATGTGCGGCGCTGGAAGCAGCCCTGGATCAGCCGGAAACCGCGATTGCCAAACTGCTGCGTGAAACCAAGGCTAATTGGCTCGCTATCGGCCAGATTCCGCGTGCAGCCGAAGCGGCCAGCGAACAGCGTTATCACGCTGCTGTCAGTGCATTGCAAGCCAAACTGGATGCGCACAAGCGAGCCGCAACCGAGGCGCAAGCCAATGCCCTGGGCCAAAAATTACGCTTATGCCAAACGGTAGAAAGTAATTTAGTCGAGAACAAAAGCACGGATGACGATTGGGCCGGACGTTGGCAAGCCTTGCCTGCGCTATCGAGCGAAGCCGAGCGCGCCATGCGCCAGCGCTTCGACAAGGCGCTGGCGGCATCGGCGGCGGGCGATGCCAGCTATTGCTCCACCTTGGAAAAAAATCGCAGCGCGCTGGCGCAAGAATTGTTGCGTCTGGAAATCGTCGCCGGCATCGATAGCCCGCCAGAATTTTCACGCGAGCGCCTGAAGCTGCAAGTCGATGTATTGCAAGCCTCCTTGAAATCGGGCCGCAATGCCCTGACGCCACAAGCACAATTGCTGGCGCTGTGCTGCCTGCCGGTATTGGTCGATGCGCCAACCGGCGAACGGTTGACCAAGCTGCTGCGAGGTTTGGTGGCTTGAATTACGGATGGATCAGGTATTTTAGTGAATATTCCATAAAAAATACTGGTAGGGGTATTAAAAATAGGCCAATAAACACCTGCGGGTAAGCCGGCATTTTTCGATATACCCCTTGTATTTTCTTTAATTCCCAGGGCTGTTAATTGCTTTGGTAGGGTGGGCGGGGCCGCCGAGGCCGTGCGCACCAACCGCGATCATTGCCAACGTCGGTGCACACGGCGCACCCTACGCACACTTTTTTTGTATGCATACAAAAAACGTGCTTAGGTTACGCGGGGTCGCTAAGACGCCCAACGAAAAATTAACAGCCTTCGCTTTTGATGGATTCCTTGAAAATTCCCCTTCACATTCTCCAATCGCCCCGCGTTGCTGTGATCGGCGGCGGTCCAGCCGGCTTAATGGCGGCTGAAGTATTGATCCAACACGGGATTCACGTCGATCTGTACGACGCCATGCCATCGGTCGGCCGCAAATTTTTACTGGCCGGGAAGGGCGGCATGAACCTGACCCATGCCGAATCGATAACGCCTTTCTTGAGCCGCTACGGCCAGCGCAGTGCGCAGATGGCGGCTTTGTTGGCCGAATTCAGTCCCGAGGATTTGCGCGCTTGGGTGCATGGTTTAGGCATCGATACTTTCGTCGGCAGTTCCGGGCGGGTATTCCCCGTCGATATGAAGGCAGCACCTTTGCTGCGTGCCTGGTTACACCGGCTGCGCGAGGCTGGCGTACGTTTTCATATGCGCCATCGCTGGCTCGGTTGGGGGGCCGCCGAAGATGATGGCGCCAGGCCGGACGCAGGCTTGCGTTTTAATACACCTGAAGGCGAGCAATTGGTAAACACCGATGCGGTCCTATTGGCGCTGGGTGGCGCCAGTTGGGCCAGACTCGGATCGGATGGCGCTTGGTTGCCCATCCTGACGCAACGCGGTGTCGCTGTCGCACCGCTGCGTCCGTCCAACTGCGGTTTCGATGTCGGCTGGAGCGCGCATTTTAAGTCGCGCTACGCCGGCCATCCCTTGACGTCGGTGACAATTGCTTATACCGATGCCAAAGGGACGGCTGATTATCGCCAGGGGCAGTTTGTCATTACTGACAGCGGCGTCGAGGGCAGCTTGATCTATGCCTTGTCGGCACCCTTGCGCGATCAGATTGCGGCGCAGGGCAGTACCTTGATTCATCTCGACCTGGCACCCGGCTTGACTGCGGAAAAAGTGTTGATGGAAGTTTGCCGGCCACGTGGTTCTCGTTCAATTTCGAGCCATTTGCAAAGTCGGATTGGGATTCATGGCGTCAAGGCTGGTTTGCTGCGTGAGTTAATGTCTGCATCCGATTTTGCTGATCTAACCCTCTTGGCCCGCAGGATCAAGGCCTTGCCCTTGCGTTTGGCCGCAGCGCGTCCGATTGACGAGGCGATCAGCACGGCTGGCGGCGTCCAATTTGAAGCGCTCGATGACAACTTAATGTTGCAGTTAGCGCCCGGCGTATTTTGCGCCGGCGAGATGCTCGATTGGGAGGCGCCGACCGGCGGTTATCTATTGACCGGTTGTTTCGCTAGTGGCCGTGCCGCCGCACTCGGCACCGTTGCTTGGCTATCCAGTCAACATTAATTTTTGTTTCACTTCCAACGCCATTTAATCCATCACATGGATTTATTTAATATCGATTTATTAGTAATACTTATTATGCGATATTGATTTTAATATCAAAACCGCGAAAAACATTATTGGAATGTGATCTTCAAACTCAGTACTATCAAATCCGATTTATCGCAAGCCGGATGGAGCCAGGCAAAACAATCCTGTTTAAAGCTCACTTCGCGCAATGGTTGTCAGGAGCTACGTTGCGCATCAGCAACTTGGCGTACATCATGATTTCTTGACGAGAGACAACATGAAAAGCCTGTGATAGACGCATTATTGGATACCAGTAAGTATCAGTAAGGCAAGTCGGAATGAAGCGCAAAAAAATCCACTAATAATTCGAGGAGATCGGTTGTGAAAAGAAGACAAGCAGTGAAGTTGATGAATTCTGTGGTTGGCGTTTTAGCGTTGAGCTTGGCTGGCGCGGCACCGTTTGCCAATGCTGCCGATAAAGGCACTATCGGCATTTCGATGCCGACCAAGTCATCGGCGCGCTGGATCGCCGATGGCAATAGCATGGTCAAAGTGTTTAAGGAAAAGGGCTATAACACCGACATGCAATACGCTGACGACGATATCCCGAATCAGTTGGCGCAAATCGAAAACATGGTCACCAAGGGCGTCAAAGTACTGGTGATCGCCGCTATCGATGGCACGACATTGTCTGACGTGCTGCAAAAAGCAGCCGACAAGGGCATCAAGGTGATCTCCTACGACCGTTTGATCCGCGGCTCCAAGAACGTGGATTACTACGCGACTTTCGATAATTTCCAGGTCGGCGTATTGCAAGCCAGCTATATCGAAAAAGCACTCGACCTGAAGAGCGGCAAAGGCCCTTTCAATGTTGAATTGTTTGGCGGCTCGGCCGATGACAATAATGCGTTTTTCTTCTACGACGGCGCGATGTCGGTACTCAAGCCTTACATCGACAAAGGCAAGCTGGTGGTGCGCAGTAAGCAATTGGGTATGGACAAGGTAGCGACCTTGCGCTGGGATGGCGCCGTGGCACAAGCGCGTATGGATAATCTGCTCAGCGCTTTCTACACCAAAGACCGCGTCGATGCAGTGCTGTCACCGTATGACGGCCTGTCGATCGGTATCATTTCTTCGCTCAAGGGCGTTGGCTATGGCAGTGGCAATTTGAAGATGCCAGTTGTGACCGGACAAGATGCAGAAATCGCATCGGTCAAATCGATGATTCGCGGCGAACAACGCTCAACCATTTTCAAAGATACGCGCGAATTGGCGAAAGTCACCGGCGGCATGGTCGATGCGATGTTGAGCGGCAAGAAGCCAGAAATCAACGATACCAAGACCTACAACAATGGCATTAAGGTTGTACCTTCATACCTGTTGAAACCAGTCAGCGTCGATGTATCGAACTGGAAGCAAGTCTTGATCGGTAGTGGCTACTACACTGAAGATCAGATCAAATAATGTGTTTTGGCGCCTGGGGATCAGTGCTTAAATAAACTCCCCAGTGCACCATAGAACAAGGCAAGCTTAAAAAATCCTGCGCCCTCCAGCGCAGGATTTTTTAAATGGTCATCGACAAAATAGAGTGGAAACCGCAAGCGTTGTCATGCACAGGGCTGCATATTCCGCCGTTTAGGAGAATGGGTAAAACATGGATGCAATCCTGGAGATGCGCGGCATTAAAAAAACCTTCCCGGGGGTCAAGGCGCTCGACAATGTCAATTTGCTGGTGCGGGCCGGTGAAATTCATGCAGTCGTGGGAGAAAACGGCGCCGGCAAATCGACGTTGATGAAGGTGTTGAGCGGCGTTTATCCGCACGGCACTTATTCTGGCGAGATTCATTTCCAAGGCAGTGAACGCCGTTTTAAAAATATTGCCGATAGCGAAAAAATCGGCATCATCATCATCCATCAAGAATTGGCGTTGGTGCCTTTGCTATCAATTGCTGAAAACATTTTTCTCGGCAACGAGCAAGCTAAAAATGGCATCATCGATTGGGTCACATCGCATACCAAAACGGTCGAGTTGCTTAAAAAAGTCGGCTTGAACGAATCGCCCAGCACGCTCATTACCAATCTCGGCGTCGGTAAACAACAGTTGATCGAGATTGCCAAAGCCTTGTCCAAGGAAGTTAAATTATTGATCCTGGACGAGCCGACGGCGAGCCTGAACGAGAGCGATAGCGATGCCTTGCTGGAGCTATTGCTTGAGTTGAAATCGCATGGCATTTCATCGATCCTGATTTCGCACAAGCTGAATGAAATTTCCAAAGTGGCCGATTCGATCACGGTGCTGCGCGACGGCAGCTCGGTCGATATGCTCGATTGCAAAAAAGAAGTCATCAGCGAAGACCGCATCATCAAAAGCATGGTCGGGCGCGAAATGGCAGACCGTTATCCCAAGCGCACGCCGAAGATTGGCGAAACCGTGTTTGAGGTCAAGGATTGGCATGTGTATCACCATCTGCACGCCGACCGCGAGCTGATCAAGGGCGTCGACCTGCACGTTAAGCGTGGCGAAATCGTTGGCATCGCCGGTCTGATGGGGGCAGGGCGCACCGAGCTGGCGATGAGTATTTTCGGTCGTTCTTACGGCCAGAAAATCAGCGGAAAAGTGCGCTTGCATGGCAAGGAAATCAACGTTAGCACGATCCAGAAAGCGGTCGCCAACGGCATCGCCTACGTTACCGAAGACCGCAAAGTTTACGGCTTGGTGTTGGGTGAAGATATCAAGAAAAACATCACCCTAGCCAATCTGGATGGTGTCGCGACACGTACCGTGATCGACGACGGCAAGGAATACACGGTTGCCAAGGATTACCGTACCAAACTCAATATCCGCTGCGCCGACGTGTATCAGGAAGTGGTCAATCTGTCGGGCGGCAACCAGCAAAAAGTGGTGCTCAGCAAATGGCTTTTTTCCAAGCCGGAGGTGTTGATCCTGGACGAGCCGACACGCGGCATTGATGTCGGTGCCAAATTCGAAATTTATACCATCATCAACCAGCTCGCCGACGAAGGTAAATGCATCGTCATGATTTCATCGGAAATGCCGGAATTGCTGGGTATGTGTGACCGCATTTATGTCATGAATGAGGGCGCATTTGTCGGCGAGTTTTTGGCTGAGGATGCGTCGCAAGAAAACATCATGCGTGCAATTATGAAAAATGGGAAAAATTGAAATGACAAGCATCAATACAGCAAGCGCCGATGCCAACCCGGCGACAACAGCGCCCGCGCCCGATCAAAAGAAACAATATACCGGCTTCATCAAGAGCAATATCCGTGAATACGGCATGCTCATTTCTCTGGTCGCGATCATGGCGTTTTTTCAAGTCATGACGGACGGTACCTTGATGCGACCGCTCAATCTGACCAATCTAATTTTACAAAACAGTTATATCGTGATCATGGCGCTGGGCATGTTGATGGTGATCGTGGCCGGCCATATCGACCTGTCGGTCGGCTCTGTGGTTGGTTTTATCGGTGCGCTGGCTGCGGTGATGATGGTCGAATACCACGTCAATTTTTTGATCACCACCATCGTCTGCATCGTTGCCGGTGCCGCGATTGGGGCGGCGCAGGGCTATTGGGTGGCCTTCTTCAAAATACCGTCCTTCATTGTCACCTTGGCAGGGATGCTGGTGTTCAAAGGTTTGACGCTGGCGTTGTTGCAAGGGCAATCGGTTGGTCCTTTTCCAGAAGAGTTCCAAAAAATTAGTTCTGGTTTTATCCCTGACTTGTTTGACGGCAGCGAATTGCGCCTGACGTCGTTGCTGGTCGGCGTCTTCATTGCGGCTGCCCTGATCATCGTCAAAGTGAACGCGCGCCGGCATCAGGCCAGACATGCGATGGAAGACGAGCCTTTTCCATTTTTCATGGTCAAAAATCTATTGTTTGCCGCCGTGATCATATTTTTCACTTATATGCTCTCGACATATAAAGGGTTGCCCAATGTCTTGATCATCATGTTTATCCTGATGGTTGGCTACACCTTTGTGACCAATCGCACCACGATCGGTCGGCGCGTGTATGCAGTTGGCGGCAACGAAAAAGCGGCGCGTCTATCCGGGATTAAAACTGACCGTGTCTCGTTCTACACCTTCGTCAATATGGGCGCGCTGGCTGCACTGGCGGGCTTGGTATTTGCTGCAAGGCTCAATACCGCGACGCCGAAAGCAGGTACCGGCTTCGAGCTGGACGTGATCGCAGCCTGTTTCATCGGGGGCGCTTCCGCCTCGGGTGGCGTCGGCAAAGTCATGGGCGCGGTGATCGGCGCCTTCATCATGGGCGTCATGAATAACGGTATGTCGATCATGGGTATCGGCATCGATTACCAGCAAGTGATCAAGGGCTTGGTGCTGTTGGCGGCAGTGTTTGTGGACGTGTATAACAAGAATAAGTAGTTGAATTTGGTTAAATGTTGCCGCAGATGCTGATGGTGGACTTGGGCAGGCCATCAGCATCCCAGCTTGTTACGTTGGCGCATGCCGCGGCATACATGTGATCGGACATCGCGCTGCATGCTCCCTGACCAGCAACGACCGCCCAAATTGCTTACATTTGTTGAATTATACTGGTGGCAGTATTAAAAATAGCCCAATAGATACGTGCGGGATTGGTATTGTTTTGGCCTATACCCCCTGCGTTCTATTGCCTGACATCCGCCGCAAGCGAAGGCGTGCGAAACTTGCCGTGAAGTGTTCCGTTGATGTGGCGCTCAGGCGCCGGACTTATTCTCAATCAAAGTTGCCTTATCTCTTACCAAGTGCGCGGACTTTCCTGACTCAAGTAGCGTCTTCAGATCACACAAAACGATACTGAACCCTTCGGTGGCGTTTACCACTTGAGCCAGGCTTTGTTCGCCTTCTTCAAATCCTCGCACCTGGACGCTCACGATGGTTGACTTCTCGTGTGTTTCGACCAATGTTATATCTACGTTAAGCGCACCTTCCGACCATACAAAGGCGAGGTGCCTCGGATCTTCAAACGCAATTACCGACACGCGCTCCATAGCACCTGCCACCATGAACTGCCAATCCACCTGCGCTCCCATCTGAAGTGGCCCGGTAGTACTTTCCAGCCAGAACTGTGTGA
>JAZKIX010000171.1:14573-23361 GCA_040384645.1 Pseudomonadota bacterium
GACGAACGCATTGAATACGTCTTCTGCAGGTCGCCGGATCAGCATCTGCGCTTGGGCTACCAGATCAGCCATAGTGGACTCCTTCAACAAGAACAATGAGAAACAGCAGAACAATGGCGCTTGTAATCGTTCTACCTGTTGCGCTGAGAGCGATATGTGCCACGCCTGACTGTATTTAAATTGACATGATCGGCAGGCATGCAAGGGCAAAGCCGTAAGCATGACCGCGCTAGGATCGAAGTCATTGCGTTGACTAAAAAAGATCAACATGGTTCTGAGACTATGAACGCAACTTGCGCAAACTGACCTATTTAACGAGAAATGCGTTCGGATATTGGTTTGCGGGAAGAAACCGGGTGGTAGGTCCAATACCCGAAGGCAGACCGATCCTCATTGGGTAGATCTTCCAAGGCCAACCTGACGTTGACTAGGTATGAGACACATGTGGTTGGCGATAATGCCAGCCAGAGCATGTGCCTGTGGCCTTGTATTGCTAGTGGTTTTGAGCAAGACCGGAGGTCCGTTCATTGCAGTGCATCGTCGTGTTTCATGGCTCAAAATAATTTCCCATAGGCAAATCGAATTACGGGCGATTTCCCCGCTTATTCCCGTGATGCTCTTAACGCAATCTCGCCAATAATTGACTCTGCGTGGTCTGTCATTACCTCATCCGCATGTAAGACAGGCTGCAACAGGAGTCGGCCATGGCCGAAGAAAGCGATCTCGAAAAGACTGAACCCGCGTCGCCCCAGCGCCTTGAAAAAGCGCGTGAGGAAGGCGATGTGCCGCGGTCACGCGAGCTGGCTACGGTCACCGTGTTGCTGGCGGCAGGCGGCGCCTTATGGATCACTGGCGAAAATCTGGTGCGGCACCTTAATGCGGCGCTCCGTTCGGGACTGGGATTCGATCGCGATCAGGCCTTTGATGCGGATTTGTTGCTGACGCGGATCGCGCATGACTTGATGGATGTGTTGCTGACCTTTATACCGATGGGGGCAGTGGTGATGCTAGTGGCGATTGCCTCGCCTTTGCTGATTGGCGGCTGGCTATTTAGTGCCAATGCGTTGATGCCTAAATTTGGCCGCATGAGCCCATTTAAAGGCTTGGGCAATATGGTGTCGACCCATTCCGCAGTGGAATTGGGCAAGGCGATTGCCAAGACCATTCTGGTGAGTGCCGTGGCCTGGATGGTGATCATGCATCAAAAGGAAGCGGTGTTGGCGCTAGGACTTGAATCGGTCAAGGCTGGCAGCGCCCACATGGTCCATCTTTTGTTAACGACGTTCATGGCAATCGTCGGCGGGCTGGTAATTATCGCGGCAATCGATGCGCCATATCAGATGTGGAATTACGCCAATAAGCTGAAAATGACGCGCCAGGAAGTCACGCAAGAAGCCAAGGAATCGGATGGTAACCCGCAAATTAAAGCCAAGATTCGCGCCCAGCAGCGTGAAATGGCGAGACGTCGCATGATGTCCGAAGTTCCCACCGCGGATGTGGTGGTCACCAATCCGACCCATTATGCGGTGGCCTTGAAATATGCCGAAGGCAAGATGGGTGCACCGACCGTAGTGGCAAAAGGTGCCGATGAAGTGGCCGCCAAAATCCGCGAAATCGCACAAAAAAATAATGTAACCATCATGGAAGCGCCGCCGCTGGCCCGCGCCTTGTTCCGCCACACAGAATTGGGCGACCAGATTCCAGAAGCTTTGTATACCGCTGTGGCCGAGGTATTGGCCTACGTCTTTCAGCTACGGGTCTATCGGCAAAAAGGCGGCGTTCGGCCCGACATGCCAAGTGATCTGGTCGTGCCTGCACAGCTTGACCCACTCAATCCAGTTGCGCTCAAAGCCGCTGCCCTCAGCGCTTCAAACAATGCCGCTAGTCGTAGCAATGGGGTGATCCAATGAACGGATTAAATTTACCCACCTGGCTGTCGATGAAAGACAGTCGCGCTCTGGCCGCGCCGGCAATCATCATCATGATGCTGGCCATGATGATATTGCCGCTGCCGGCATTTGCCCTCGATATTTTCTTTAGCTTCAATATTGCACTCTCGATTATTGTATTGCTGACCAGCCTGTACACGGTCAAGCCGCTTGATTTCATTGCTTTCCCTACGGTTTTGCTAGTGAGCACCATGTTGCGCCTGTCGCTCAATGTGGCCTCGACCCGCGTGGTACTGACCGAAGGCCATACAGGCTCGGATGCGGCTGGTAAGGTGATTGAAGCGTTCGGCCATTTCCTGATCGGCGGAAATTACACGGTCGGTATCGTGGTCTTTGTCATCTTGACGATTATTAATTTTACGGTCGTGACCAAAGGTGCTGGGCGGATTGCAGAAGTCGGCGCGCGTTTTGCGTTGGATGCGATGCCGGGTAAGCAGATGGCAATCGACGCCGACCTGAACGCTGGCCTGATCGGTGAACAAGATGCGCGCCGCCGCCGTACCGAGGTTGCGCAAGAAGCAGAATTTTATGGCGCGATGGATGGTGCCAGCAAGTATGTACGCGGCGATGCGGTGGCCGGGATCATTGTTACCATTATCAATATTGTCGGTGGACTGATCGTCGGCGTGGTGCAGCATGATCTGGAATTCGCCGAGGCTTTGAAAATTTACACCTTGCTGGCAATCGGCGATGGCTTGGTGGCGCAAATTCCTTCTCTGATAATTTCTACCGCCGCCGGTGTAGTGGTGTCGCGTGTCGCCAGTGATCAGGATATTGGTGGCCAATTGGTTAGCCAATTATTTGCCAAGCCACAAGTGTTGTACATCACCGCCGGCATTATCGGCGGTATGGGTCTGATCCCTGGCATGCCGCATGTAGCGTTCTTGCTGCTGGCCGGCTTGCTGGGCGGTGGCGCTTATCTGATCAAAAAACGCGCTCAGGTGGTCGATGAGACACCGGAACCGGCTGCGCCGCCCCCTACTTCGCCAGAGATGGAAGAGGCATCGTGGCAAGATATCTTGCCGGTCGATACGCTCGGGCTGGAAGTGGGTTTTCGCTTGATCCCACTGGTGGATAAAGGGCAGGGCGGTGAGCTGTTAAAACGCATTAAGGGAATACGGAAAAAATTTGCGCAAGAGGTCGGCTTCCTGGCGCCCCCAGTGCATATTCGGGACAATCTGGAGCTAAAGCCATCGGCGTACCGGATTGCCTTGAAAGGGGTTGAAGTCGGCGCAGGCGAAGCTTTTGTCGGACAGTTTTTGGCGATCAATCCCGGTATGGCCAGTGGTTTTCTGCCCGGTGTTGCAACCACCGACCCTGCTTTTGGCTTGCCTGCGACCTGGATCGATGCCGGCCTGCGCGAACAGGCGCAGACCATGGGTTATACCGTGGTCGATGCCGGTACCGTGATCGCGACGCATATGAACCATTTAATTACGACCCATGCTGCGGATTTGCTGGGGCGTCAGGAAGTGCAGGCATTGCTGGATCATCTGGTCAAGGAAACGCCAAAGCTGGTCGAAGACCTGGTGCCAAAATTGATCTCGCTCTCGACCTTGCAAAAAGTATTGCAAAACCTGTTGATGGAAGGCGTGCATATCCGCGATATGCGAACCATCATCGAAACGCTGGCAGAAAACGCCGTGCAACTGCAAGACCCGAATGATCTTACTGCGCTGGTGCGGATTGCCTTGGGGCGGGCAATTGTGCAGCAAATTTTCCCCTCGACTAATGAGCTGTCGGTCATGACGCTCGATAACCGGCTTGAACGTTTGTTGATGCAAGCCTTGCAAGCGAGCGGCCCGGATGGCGCCGGTATCGAACCAGGCTTGGCCGACACCTTGGCGATGCAGGCCGAACAGGCAGCGCGCCAACAAGAGCAAATGGGACTGACACCGGTCTTGCTGGTGCCGGGCCTGTTGCGGCCATTGCTTGCCCGTTTCCTACGGCGCGCACTGCCACAATTGAAAGTGCTTTCTCAATTAGAAATCCCCGATTCAAAAACTATTAGAGTTACCAGCCTAGTTGGAGGCCAAGCATGAACGTGAAAAAATTCGTCGCCCATTCCACCCGTGAGGCTTTGCGTAAAGTGCGCGACGCGCTCGGCCCTGATGCCGTCATTTTGTCCAATCGCAGCGCCGAAGGCGGTGTCGAGATTCTGGCTTTGGCGAATGAAGATATTTCATCACTGGCGACACCAGCCCTGGATCATGCAAGTGAGCATGGCAATTTCCCCGAACCGGAAATGGCGCTCTTTTCGCCCAAGTCAAAACGCCGCACAGCGCAGGAACAAGAAATGAGCCTGGCAGAGTCTCTGAATCAGGCGCGTGGAGCCGGCATGGCCAATCATGGCAGTGCCAGCGCTCATTCAAACGCCAGTGAAATGGCTGAAATGATGAGCGAGATCCGCGCCATGCGCGGCATGATGGAAACCCAATTGGCAGAACTATCCTGGGGCACGACGCAAAAACGTGAGCCGCATAAGGCAGTCGCGTTACGCGAACTGCTGGCCGCTGGATTCAGTGCCAGCCTGTCTCGCTACCTGATCGAAAAACTGCCAGTCACGGAAAGCGCCGAGACCGGCATGGATTGGATCAAATCGGTATTGGCACGCAATTTGATCACGATGAATAATGAGAACGAAGTGCTGGAAAAAGGCGGCGTGTTTGCCTTGGTCGGCCCTACCGGCGTAGGCAAGACTACCAGCACGGCCAAATTGGCAGCGCGTTGCGTCATGCGGCACGGCACCGAGAAATTGGCCTTGATCACCACCGACGGCTATCGTATCGGCGGCCATGAGCAATTGCGCATCTATGGAAAAATATTAGGCGTGATGGTGCATTCGGTCAGGGACGAATCAGACTTGCGCATCGCCCTCAAAGAATTGAAAAACAAGCATACCGTCTTGATCGACACGGTCGGCGTCAGCCAGCGCGACCAGATGGTGGCGGAACAGGTCGCGATGCTCTCGGGCACCGGTACCAATGTGAAGCGTTTGTTGTGCCTGAGCGCGACCTCGACCGGCGAAACGCTCAATGAAGTGGTCAAAGCCTATCAAGGCACCGGCCTGGCTGGCTGCATCATGACCAAGCTCGATGAAGCGGCCAGCATCGGCAACGTGCTCGACGTGATCATCCGGCAAAAACTGAACCTGTATTACATCTCGAACGGCCAGCGGGTGCCGGAAGACCTACATCTGGCCAATCAACTTTATCTGATCGACCGCGCATTCAAATTGAAACGGGAGGCCGCTGCCTACCAGTTGCAAGATGCGGAATTACCCCTGGTGATGGGCGGCGCGACCAGTTCCCGCTACGATAAATCTTTACGTGAGGTGAATCTTGGCTAGTTTCGATTTCGATCAGGCAGAAGGTCTGCGGCGCATGTTGGCTGGGCCAAAACCACGCGTCGTCACGTTTTTATCCACCATGCCCGCTAGTGATAAAAGCGCCATGTTGGTCAATCTTGGCGCTTCGCTGGCGCAAGCCGGCAGCGACGTGCTTTTGGTAGATGCCTGCGGCGGTTTGGATGGCATCGCCTCGCACTTGGGAGCGGTCAATGGCATGACGCTGCAGCATGTGGCGCGTCAGGAATGTTCGCTGGATCAGGTCGTCAACAAAATGCCGCAGGGCTTTGGTCTGGTCGAGCTGAACCGCTGCACAGTACGGCCAGCCAGGCCGTTGCCGGATCAATCCCGGCGCGTCAATCATGCCTTCGATATATTGGTCAAGCGCTCGGGAATCGTCTTGGTCGATGGCGAGTCTGGCGGGGATGATGACGATGAACCTTTTCCATTGCCCTTGATGGCGAGTAGCGAAATCGTCTTGCAGGTTTCGGCCAGCGCCGGGTCGATTAAGGGCGCGTATAGCGTCATCAAGATGTTGAGTAGCCAATTGGGGCGTCGTCCTTTTAGCATTTTGGTGACGGGCGCTTCCGAAAATGAGGCGAAAGTGGTATACGATAATATGGCTCAGGCAGCGAGCCGCTACCTTGCGGTTCAGCTCAATTCAGTTGGTTCGGTACCAGCTGATGAACATCTGAACAAGGCGGCACGTTTGGGGCGCACCGTGGTAGATGCCTTTCCGCTAGCGGGTGCTTCGGTTGCGTTCCGGCGTCTGGCCGGACGATTTGTTTTACCTGTCGCGCAAGGTGCGCGGACGATGGATGGTGCTCGCTTTGGGACTTGAATAACACCCTATGTATACGGCCAAAGGAAAGACTGACAAAGACCATCTGCTGGCAGAACATGCGCCATTGGTGAAACGTCTTGCCCATCACATGAAGGCCAAACTGCCCGCCAGCGTAGAGGTCGACGATCTAGTTCAGGCCGGGATGATTGGCCTGCTCGACGCAATCAATCGCTATGAAGAAGAACATGGCGCACAATTTGAAACTTATGCAGTATTGCGGATACGCGGCGCCATGCTTGACGAGTTGCGCAGCAGTGATTGGCTGCCGCGTGGTGTGCGCCAGAACATGCGCAAAATCGAAGTCGCGATGAGCACCTTGCAACAACGTTTGGGGCATTCGCCGAACGAGTCCGAAGTCGCCAAATTGCTCAAACTTTCACTAGCCGAATATCAGGATTTATTAGTTGAAGGCACCGGCCATCAATTGCTGTATTACGAAGATTTCCACGATAGCGAAGGTAACGACAGTTTTCTAGACCGCCATTATGTCGATGAAAATAGCGATCCCTTGCATTCCTTGCTCAACGGTGATTTCCGCCAGGCGGTGATCGATGCGATTGATGCATTGCCGGAACGTGAAAAATTATTAATGGGCTTGTACTACGAACAGGAGCTCAATCTCAAAGAAATAGGCGCGGTCATGGGTGTATCCGAATCCCGTGTCTGCCAATTGCATAGTCAAGCGGTGGCGCGTCTGCGCGCATCGTTACGGGAGCAGGCGTGGACTGGGCAAGCGTAGCCGGGATCGTGCTGGCGATTGCCGGCATCGTCATCGGACAAAAACTAGAAGGCGGCGCGCTAGGCTCCCTGGTGCAGCCGGCTGCTTTTGCCATCGTTGTGGTTGGCACAGTTGGCGCGGTATTGTTCCAGAGCCGTATGCAATATTTCATACGAGGCGTCAAGATGACGCGCTGGGTGTTCCTGCCGCCGCCCGAAAACAAAAAAGCGCTGGCCCGCGATATCAATGCATGGACTTTTTCAGCACGCCGGGAGGGCGTGTTGAGTCTGGAAAACTTTATGCACAATACACGCGATCCTTTTATTGCCAAAGGCTTGGGCTTGATCGTGGACGGCGTTGAAGTCGCCAAGATCAGAGAAATCCTGGACGTCGAGATCTTTTCCTTTGAAACTGAAGAGCGGCAAGCTGTCAAGATATGGGAAGCGGCTGGCGGCTATTCCCCTACCATTGGCATTTTAGGCGCGGTGCTTGGGCTAATTCATGTGATGGAAAACCTGTCCGATCCTAGCAAGCTCGGCAGCGGCATTGCCGTGGCGTTTGTCGCGACCATTTACGGTGTCGGCCTGGCCAATCTGGTATTTTTGCCGATTAGTCACAAGCTGAAAGCGATTGTTGCCCGTGCCGTCAGTCAGCGTGAAATGCTGGCAGCGGTATTTTGTGATCTGGCGCAAGGCGATAGCTCGCGTGTAATCGAAGAGCGGGTTGCAGGATTTTTAAAATCGTCCTGAATCATGGCCCGAAAAAAATATGAAGAAGACCCGGAAAACAGCGAGCGCTGGCTAATTTCCTACGCCGATTTCATCACCTTGTTATTTGCTTTTTTTGTCGTGATGTACGCAATTTCGTCTGTCAACGAAGGTAAATATCGGGTGCTCTCCAATGCCCTTGGCAACGCATTTCGAAATGACGGCGGTGTTTCGCACAGTACGATTGAGGCACCGCCGCTGCAGTCTCCCGGCATGTTGCAATTGCCAAGTCCGAAGCAACGCAGCGTCGATGCTCGCCTGCGACGTGAGCGCGAACAAATGACTCGTATGGCACGCGACTTGAAAAGCGTATTGGCGCCCCTGGTACGCGAAGGAAAAGTGCGGGTTACTCAGAGCAGCCGCGGCATTAGCGTCGAGATTAACGCCAGTGTTTTATTCGCGCCGGGTGAAGCTAAATTGGCTGATCAATCCGATCAGGCATTGCGGGCGGTTGCGGTGGTCTTGAAAGACGATTTGCATGCGATCCAGGTTGAAGGACATACCGATAATGTCCCCATCAAGAACGTTTTTTTTCCTTCCAATTGGGATCTCTCAGCCGTGCGTGCCAGCAGCGTGATTCGTTTATTTGCTGACAGCGGGATTCAGGAAGGACGCTTGACCGCTATCGGTCACGGATCCAATCAGCCGGTTGCGCCCAACGAAACGCCCGAAGGGCGTGCTCGCAACCGGCGGGTAGCGGTCACCATTCTGGCGGGCTTGCCGGATGTGGTTACCGAGATTCCGACCGATACGGTTGCAGGTACTACCAGCGCCGTTAAATAACAGGGATGATAGGTTTGTCGAAGCGCTTATCGATGATATAGATGATGCGTGTGCGAACAGCGTTATTACAAGATCACGGCGTTTTAACCAACGACCAAGCTGCGGGTGCTGGTTGTTATTGTGGATTGGCCGTTCGGACCGTAAAAGTTTCCGCTTTGGGGCGCGGTATGCAAGACATTTAATGCGGTTTGATTACGGGCCATATGTTTGCTGATCAGCAGGCCGTTGATGCGATTTAATTCTTTGGCTGCTGCGACTTGTGCCAATAATTCATTCCATCCTTTGATTGCGGCAGTTTGGCTCGGGTTACTGAGCCAGCTTTGCATGCTAGCGTCTTGCGGTGCAAATCCAGCTTTTTCTAGCGCCATATGACGTTGATTT
>JAZKIX010000171.1:23371-27561 GCA_040384645.1 Pseudomonadota bacterium
TTGCGTGGTCAGTTCTGTCAGTCCATCGATATTTGCTTCGATCAAATACGCTTGCTCTTGCTTGATCAATTCAATCAGATTCAGTACAGCACCATGTTCTGCGGCGAGGGTGTCGAGTGGACTAGGGGCTGCTGGGTTCATGGCTTACCTTTTTCTGGCATGGAGCAGATCTCTTACTGTTTCCAGCAATCCATCCGCTACTTTTTCAGAGTTGACTTGAAATTGTCCATCAGCAATCGCTAGTTTGATTTTTTCGACTTTCCGGGTATCAAACACGCCGCCGCTTGCAAGTTGCCCTACTTGCTGCTGTGAGGACAAATGAACGCTGTCTGAAACGACTGCAGTTGGCGCAGTTTTTTCAGTATTTTTTGCCGCCGATGTCTGCGTTTGCCCTAGGGGCTGCGTAGTGGCTGGCTTGATGGTGTCGACAATTTTCACAGCAGTATCCTCGATGGGTGAGGGGCTCGCGTCCCTAGGTATGCCCAATTATCGGCGGCCTTGCCGCAAACTTTAGCATTTATATTAACGCAAGCCATTGCCTTAAAAGCTTACCTCACCCAGCCCTCCCATTTTTGCAACACCGCTAATAATTTGTCCTGCTCCGGTACGCACTTGCACCAATTGTCCCGCGTTGGCGCTGGTAATGGCTTTAGCCTCTGCCGATACCCGAAATCCCGCTCCGCCCGATACCAGCCGGATCATTTGCCCTTGTTGCACGGCGACTTGCGCGCGCAAGCCATCGACCCGCAGCGGCGCGCCGGATTGGATCGACATAGCGACACTGCGGCCAATCGCTTGCGATGCTTCGGTAATGATCCCTGGCGGCAGGGTGGTCAAGTCGCCTTGCATTTTCAACAGGCTATTTTGGTCGACTATCTGGCCTTGTGCCAGCGGTACTGCGGCGGCGAAGTAATCGCCAAAGACGCTGACATTGGCTTGTACATAAATTGTCCAGGCAGTCGGCGCGGCGCAACGCACACCGACCGTCGTTTTGCCCCATACCCGACTATTTGGCGGAAGAAAAGCGTCAGTGGACAGGCATTCCGCCAGATTTAGGCGTGGGTCGATTTTGCCAATGGTGATTTCAACGCGCCCCGGCAAACCGACGCTGCGTGATTGTAAAAATTGTTCGACTGCCTGACGCAACAGTGCCGGGTCTTGTTTTGCAATGTACGCTCCTTCGGCCTCGGCAACTTGTACAGATAGCATCGATAAGGCGAATAGCATTGTTTTAAATAGATGTTTCATCTTTGGATACCGAGTAAATGCGTCATTGATTCATGGCTATTTTATTTCCAACGCCTAAACTTGAAAGCGCGAACAGAGCGGTATTTCATGCATTGATCGTTCAAATGGAATTGCCATTCTGCCGTTAGCATGGAACGATCAAACAGGTCTTGATTCGCACACATTCTAAAAAGTGTGAATGACGGAGGAGCGCAACATGGTAGGGAAATTAGACGATTATTTACGTTTTCACGAAACTGCGCTCAGCCTGCGCGGACAACGGCAGCAGGTCTTGGCATCGAATATCGCCAATGCCGATACACCCAATTACAAGGCCAGGGATATCGATTTTGCCAACGCCATACAAGGGGCGATGGCAAAAGCCAGCGGCAATGCAAGCAACCCCAGCACGCTGAAACTGACTGCGCCCGCCCATTTGGGCGGTAATGCCGGGGCCGGGCCAACTGGCACGCCTCTGCTATATCGTCCGATGGTGCAGGGCAGTGTCGACGGCAACACGGTCGATATGGATGTCGAGCGCAATCAGTTTGCAGATAACGCGATTCGATACGAAGCGGGCATCACGATCATCAGCTTGCAGATCAAACATATGTTGGCTGCAATTCAAGGTTAATAGGGGATAACGATCATGTCGCTATTTAATATTTTTAATGTATCCGGTTCTGCCATGAGTGCCCAGGCGCAGCGTCTGAACGTGGTTGCCAGCAATCTGGCTAATGCCGACAGTGCCACAAGCGCTACCGGCCAGCCCTATCGCGCCAAGCAAGTTGTGTTTAGCGCGGAGCCGGTCGATGGCGCTCAGGCTACCGGTGTAAAGGTGCAAGGCGTAGTGGAAGATGCCTCGCCGCCTAAATTGATGTACGACCCCAAGCATCCGCTGGCCGATGAAAAAGGCAATGTCGCGATGCCTAACGTCAACGTGGTTGAGGAAATGGTCAATATGTTGTCGGCGTCGCGTTCGTATCAAACCAATGTCGAGACCATGAATGCAGCCAAGACGATGTTGTTGAAAACGCTGACCATCGGTCAATAGCGCTGATATTTATTTTTGATATTCATTTCGGTTTCCCAAATTATTAGAAGGAGTTTTTCATGTCGACTGTGCAAGATACCAAACCATCAGCGGCATTGCTGGCGACCATGAATCCTGCTAAAACGACTGGGCAATCCGGCTCGGTCGAGGCGCAAGACCGCTTCATGACCTTGCTGGTGACGCAAATGAAGAATCAAGACCCGCTTAACCCGCTCGACAATGCGCAAGTGACCAGCCAACTGGCGCAATTGTCGACCGTTACCGGTATCGATAAGCTCAATGCCACGTTGGAAGGCTTAATGGGCAGTTATCAATCGAGCCAATCCTTGCAAGCGGCCAGCATGATCGGTCACGGCGTCCTAACTAGCGGCAGCAATCTTGACCTTTCTAAAGGCGAAGGATTATTCGGCGTCGAGTTGGCTGGCCCGGCTGATGCGGTCGAGGTTTCGATCAAGGACGCTGCAGGTAAAACAGTGCGTACCGTCAATCTGAGGTCGATGGAAGCCGGCACGTTTCCCTTGAAATGGGATGGTAAAAACGATGAAGGTGTGGTGGCTGCCGATGGTAATTACACTTTTAGCGTGACAGCGACGCAAGGCGGGAAGAGTACCGATGTAACTGGGCTTGCATTTGGCTCGGTGGCCAGCGTATCGACCGGAGCGCAGGGCGTGAAGCTCAACGGTCCCGGAATCGGTGCCATCAACCTGGCCGATGTGCGCCAGATTCTTTAAAAATCGATAAAACCAGGAGAGCAACATGAGTTTTCAACAAGGATTGAGTGGTTTGAATGCCGCCTCGAAGACATTGGAAGTCATCGGTAACAATGTCGCCAATGCCAGCACGGTCGGCTTCAAGCAATCGCAGGCCCAATTTGCCGATGTATACGCCACGTCACTGTCAGGCGGCGGGGCAGGCCAAGCTGGTATTGGTGTCAAGGTTGCGCAAATTGCACAGCAATTCACGCAAGGTAACGTTAGTTCATCCAACAATCCGCTTGATATTGCGATCAAGGGACGTGGATTTTTCAGGATGAGCGATAACGGATCGATCACGTATGCGCGCAACGGGCAATTTCAACTCGATAAAACGGGATATATTATCAACGCCGCCGGCCATCGCCTCACTGGATACGTGGCTGACGCACAAGGCGTGCTACAGACTGGTGCCCCGACCGATCTCGTCATCAGCTCGGCAGATGCTGCGCCTCAAGTCAGTACCGAGGTCAATACCGTGCTGAATCTGGATTCGCGTGAAGTGGTACCGACACCGCTGCCGACATTCGATCCTGCCGATCCGGCTACCTATACCGCCACCACCTCGATCAATGTCTTTGACACCCTGGGCAATTCGCATTTGTTACAGACCTTTTATATTAAAACCGCGCCCAACACCTGGAATCTGCAAGCCACCGTCGATGGCGCTGCTGCCACTTTTGCTGCTCCCAGTAATTTGGTTTTCGATACCTCCGGCGCAATCGACACCACCTTGACGACGACCCCGATTACGGTTACTTCACCAGCCCTGACTACCGGTGCTGCAACGCCTTTAGTGCTGGACTTGAGCTATACCGGGACGACCCAGTTCGGCTCTATTTTCGGCATTAATGCGCAAAATCAGGATGGTTTCGCATCGGGACACTTGTCCGGGTTCAGTGTCGCCGATGATGGCAAGATTGTCGGCCGCTACACCAATGGCCAATCTAAAAACCTGGGACAAGTTGTATTGGGTGATTTCACCAATCCCAATGGCTTGCAACCCTTGGGTGATAACGAATGGGCTGAAACCAGCATGTCTGGCGTTGCCTTGGTGGGGGTGGCCGGCTCCGGTTCATTGGGTGGGTTTCAATCGTCAGCAGTGGAGGAATCCAATGTTGATCTGACAGCAGAATTGGTCAATATGATCACGGCGC
>JAZKIX010000172.1:0-3684 GCA_040384645.1 Pseudomonadota bacterium
GGTCGGTGCGCTGATCTCGATCAGCGCCATTCTGTACGCGATCTACGTCACGGTCGAAACACTGTTGTTCGGCAACCCGACGCCGGGCTGGGCCACCATAACCGTGGGCCTGATGTTCTTTTCCGGCGTGCAGCTATTTTCAATCGGGATTTTGGGCGAATACCTGGGCCGGGTGTATGAAGAAGTCAAGCGCCGCCCGCTATACCTGATCGCCGACGATCTGGATCATGGCCGGCTCGACAGTCACCCTGATTTTCCAGACGATTTGCATTAAAACTTAAATTAAAAATACGATTAGAACTCAGATTTAAAACTCAAATTGAGCCCACATTGAAACTGACTGAATTATTGCGCCTGTTCCGCTTCGGCATCGTTGGCGTGATCGCCGCGGCGACCCACTACCTCACTGTCATTGCATTGGTTGAACTGGCTGGCATCACGCCCTTGATTGCCAATGTCGGCGGCTTTGCCGTGGCATTCTGGCTGAGTTATTTTGGCCACCGGCTATGGACTTTTGGCGACGTCGACACGCAAAATGCCGCATCATTCCCGCGCTTTCTGGCCATTTCCCTGCTCGGCTTCAGCCTCAATGAATTGGTCTTATACCTGTTATTGCGCTACACCCAAATACCGTATTACATCGCGCTTGCCATCGCCGCCGTTGTGGTCGCGTTTTCCACTTACGTCCTGAGTCGGCTTTGGGCCTTTCGCGCGCCGCGATTGACGCAGACTTGACATGCATCTGAAATATCACTGAGTCCACCATGAGTCTGATTCCCATCGCCCTGTGCGCAGATGATTTCGGCCAACACGCCGGCGTCGATCACGCCGTCTGCGAACTGGTCGATCTGGGCCGCTTGAGCGCCCTCAGTTGCATGAGCGGGGCTCCGCGCTGGCAGCAAGAATCGGCGCCGATGTTGAAAGAACGCGGCAACCGCGCCGATATTGGCCTGCACTTCAACCTGACGGAAAATTTCGGCATCACGCCGGGCACGCCGCTTTCTAAACTGATCTTGCGCGCCTACGCCCGGCAATTGGATCACAACGCGCTTAAAAATAGCCTGAACCGGCAACTCGACGATTTCGAAACCGCCTTGCAACGCTCGCCCGATTTTATCGACGGCCACCAGCATGTCCATCAATTGCCGGCGGTGCGCGATGTCTTGCTCGACACGCTAGCAACGCGTTATCGCGGTCAAGCCGTCTGGGTTCGTAATGTATTGGCCGCTGACCCGCGTTGGGGCGGCAAAACCCGCGTGCTGGAAATTCTCGGCGGCAAAGCCCTGCACGCCAAACTGCTCGCCGCGAAAATCGCCACCAACCAAGGCTTCGCCGGCGTCTACGGTTTCGACACCGACGACTACGCCGGCCGCTTCGCCCAATGGCTCCAACCCGCCCGCCCCGGCATGCTGGTGATGTGCCACCCCGGCACTAGCGAAGACGGCAACGACCCCATCACCAGGCAACGGCTGGTGGAATATCGTTTCTTTAAATCAGAGCAATTTGCTGTGTTGCTGGAAGGTGCAGGCTTGCGGCTGGAGCGGCTGTCGGCGATTCTGGCAAGGCCATCGGGTAGTATTTGAGTCCAACCGAGTCAAAATATACTACCCCATGTATTTTAAAACAGTCAATTAAAACGTGCGGAGTAGGCAGTGTTTTTGCCTATACCCCCACATTTCCTCATAAAATAGCTTCGATTGGCGCATCAATTGCATCCAGCAATCTTTCAGCATTACGCCTTCACACCGTATATAGATTTTGCCTGCACTTCATTACCCCAACGATCACTACCTGGCGCCTAATCCGACTGCGATTGCAGAGCCGACAAACGGATACGACCCTTCATATTCAGGTGGCGCATCCGTTGTTTGCATGCTGGCAGTGCCCCATTGGGTCACGCCATGTGGAAGCAAGCGGTGCAGGTCATAGCGCTGCCCATTGAAATCAAACTCCTTGGAACTCACGAGCTTCGCCGTGAAGACGTTGGACGCAATGGGAGAGGCGGTGCCGGTTGTTCCTATCGTGGCTCCTACCACTACCCCGACACGCTGAAACACGGCAATTTTTTCGCCTGTGGAAAATGAGCTGGGATCGGCGAACGTAGCCGCACCGGGCTGCGCATTGAAATAGACGCTGAAATCGCCAATCGCGTCGAGCGATAACGTTAAGTCACCATTAGCTACATTGGTCGCCGTAAAAGGCTCGGCGGCGAAGGTGAAATGCGCTGTACTTTCTCCCGGCGCTCCGCAAAACAAGCTGCCATCGATACCCTGCAAGCGCAAGAAGTAGCCGTAATCCGCGATGGCCTGATCTGCTTTAGCGACATAAAAACGGCCGGTAACGTACCAGGCCAGTTCTCCGATCATTGGTGCCTGCATGCTATCTCCTTTGTTGTGCGCGTCGATAAACGCGATCTACGTCCCTAAGGCTGACGCTCGATTAGCCCAACGTTGTGCGCAAAAGTGTTGGGTTGATAAAGCGTTAGCACAACCAACAAGCTACACTGCCGCCACTTTTGGATAAGTTCAATCAGCGTACTCGTCGAATAAAGCCAGCAAATAAAACGAGGATTGCACTCAAAATCATCAAGCCTAAGTTGCTGAGCGCTGGAACGCTTACGGGTGCCACGTCAAACGCCAACTGTCCATATTGCTGCACTCCCACACCAAAAGAAAGCCGATCCATAAAAATATTCATCACATATTTGCCGGGAGGAAGTGCTGGAACTGTGAAGCTTTCAGTTGTCAAAATTGGAGGTTGGCACACGAAAACACACATGTAATCGCGTAGATACACATTAATGATCCCGCCTTGAATTTCGATGAGCTGATTTCCTGGGGGACCAGGCCATCCTTGCATCACAGCGGTAATCGAAACTTGAAATGGCTGGTTAGGTAGAGGCTGGATTGGATTAGTAGTGATAACCGCTTGCTGCGCGTATGCGCCAACCATCAGAAACAAACTTATTACTGCACATATGGATTTCAAAAAATTAGGGAGATTCATGGAATATTTGGAATTAATCTAAAAAGAGGTCAATAGGCTGAAGGGTTTGATCTGGAGTTGATATCGTCAAGTACAGATATTTGATGTCAATCAATTACTAAAAATGCAATTATACAATCCACCTTTAACTATGTATCAACATTTAGAATGCAGACTTACCAAAATTTAACTCAAACTTCAGTTAATACTGTTTTAGAAAGAAAAACACCATCAATCCACACTACATCACAGCCTTGGAATTGAATCAATTCCAAGGCTGTGATGTAAAGCCGTCAAATTAGATATTGCCCATAGCGGTCTTAAACGCCATCCAATCCTACTTCCCCTTCACCCCCTCCACCACCAAGCTCTGCCCACCCAACGACCGCGCCTGCACGCTGCGCTCATACAGCGCTTCTGCATACGCTGGTGGCACCACGAACTTGCCTTTATTGGTGGCCTTGATGCGATAAGTAATTTCACTTAGGTTGCTGGTGACGGTGCCGTAGAACACCACGCGGTCTTCGCGCACGTCGGCGTATTCGATGCTCCAGTTGGAGCGGCCGCCGGACAGGCCGGCAATGGGCACGGTGGCGTTTTTGTCGGCGCTATTCGCGGCTGGCTTTTTCTCTGCTTCTTCATCGGTTTCCGGTTCGGATGGGGTATCGAGTACCGGTTCGAAGCCACCTGGCATCAGGT
>JAZKIX010000173.1:0-10214 GCA_040384645.1 Pseudomonadota bacterium
CAATGCCAGCGGTACGGCCACCAGCCAGAACGCCACGCTGACAGTCAATCCTGTGGCGCAAGCACTAAGCATTACCACGCAACCAGCCAATCAAACCGTCGCAGTGGGACAAGTGGCACATTTTGCCGTCGCCGCCAGCGGTACGGCACCATTCACGTATCAATGGTTTAAGAATGGCAATCCGATTGCTGACGCTACTGCCGCCAGCTATGACACACCGGCGACCGTGATTGGCGACAACGGCGCGCTCTATAAAGTGACTGTCACCAATAGCGTCAACAGTGCCAGCAGTCAGAATGCAACTCTGACCGTCAATCCGGTGGTGGCAAACAGCCTGAACTTGGCTCTGGGCAAAGCCGTCACTGCCAGCAGTGTGGAAAATGTGACGTTTGGCGATGCCAGATTTGCCGTCGATGGCGATGGCGTTTCGCGCTGGTCATCGCTGCCGGTGGATCCATCATGGATCATGGTTGACTTGGGTAGCTCACAAACGGTCAACCGCGTGGTCTTGAAGTGGGAAGCCGCTTATGGCAAAACCTACAAGATCGAAGTGTCTGCCAACGGTATCAATGGCTGGACGACGGCTTATACCCAAGCTGCTGGCGTCGGCGGTACCGAGACCCTGAACTTCCCGACTGTGAATGGCCGCTTTATCCGCATGAATGCCACTGCACGCGGCACGCCGTATGGCTATTCGCTGTACGAGTTTGAAGTCTATGGCCGGCCACGCAATGGCAGCCTGACCAGCATCTTGTCCTTGCTATTGGACGAGTCGCCAATCAAACCAGTGCCAAGCATCAGCGCCCAACCAGCAAGCCAGAACGTGACCGCAGGGCAGGGCGCGCATTTTGCGGTAACGGTATCGGGCAGCGGACCATTTACTTACCAATGGCGCAAGAATGGCGCGCCAATTGCCGGTGCTACCAATGCGACTTACGCTATTGGGACGACCACGCTGGCCGATAACGGCGTGCTCATCAGCGTGCTGGTGAGGAATGCAGCGGGGACCGCAACTTCCGTCAATGCAATGTTGACGGTGGTGCGTAGCGACCCTAATTTCAATTACACGATCTATCCCGGCTTCATCGGGGTCGATCTGCAAAACAATACCAACGGCCAATGGCGCGATGACCAGGTGTATGTGGCAGTGATTGCACGGAACCCGACCAACGGCCAGTTCTCCTGGCTCAAACCGGACGGCACCATCGTTGCGGCGGCATTGGCTGATAACGATGCTGTTGGACACCTGAGCAAGGGCGGCCAAAACTACAGCAATTACTTCTTCACGCTGGCCCAAAGCAAGCTGTTGAAGATACCGAAGATGGATTCCGGTCGCGTCTTTGTCTCGCTGGGTGGCCCGATGTTTATCAAGATTGTGTCTGATGGCAATGGCCAGGTCGGTTTTGCCGGGCCGAATGTCTTGAATCCCACCGATCCGAATATTGATGTCTATTTCGATTGGTACGAGTTCAGCTACAACAATATCGGCCTGTGGATCAACACCACGCAGGTCGACCAGTTTGGCTTCCCGCTAGTGCAGGACGTGTATGGCGCTAATAACTGGCATATGCAAACCGGTATCAAGCAAAGTCGTGCTGCGCTATTCGGCTCATATATCACTGATTTGCCAGTAGCATTTAATGCAACACCGCCGTCACCGTACCGCATCCTGGCACCAGCCAAGACGTCGTTCGATGCCGGTCAGGTCAATGGCAATTACTTTGATGCCTATGTGAATGAAGTCTGGACCTACTACAGCACCAATACCCTGACTATCGATATGTGGGGCGGCGCCCGTCGCTTCTCCGGTAAAACACAAGGCAACCAGTTTGTGTTCACCGAAATCAATAAGGGTAATGGCGCATATGTGGGAGGGACTTTCACCATCATCGGCAAGCCAACTACCCAAGACATCCTTGAAGGCAAGGGCGTTCTGGCAACCGGCAATTCGACTGAATCGGCGATCGAAGCGCAGTTGTGCGCGGCGTTTAACCGTCACATCATGCACGACCCGAGCAAGTGGGAAACACCCTCAGCCTGGTACGCCGCATCGCCAGCGAACTGGTACGCCAAGTTCTGGCACGACCATAGCGTCGGCGGTCTGGCGTATGGCTTCGCTTACGATGACGTCGGCGATCAAAGTTCTACCGTCATGGCAACGAGCCCGGAACATATCGTATTTGGGATCGGTTGGTAAATTGAATGCCCGCTCTCGTCCAATCGGCAACTTGCTCAAGGGCGAGCGGGCGGTTTTAAAGCGTAAAAGACAAGAATACTAGTGTTTTAATACTGGGCGTAGTATTAATTTTTGCCCAATGAAAACGTGCGGGGGAGCTATCATTTTTGATGATACTCCCCCATTCTTTTCATGGTTCCAACACACTTAAAGCTCACTGCGTCGCGCGCCAGCTGCCGTCTGCTTGCCGGCAAGCGGTACCTGTTATTTCTTCCGGTTTGCCACCGACCACGCCATTGACAATGTATTCGCGGCAAGGTGTGCCACTTTTCTCATACGTTCTGGTTGGCACAACCCGGTATTGATTGCCTGTATCAGGATTGCGCCAATGAGTCGGTGTGCCTGTTTGTCCGGTCTCAAGCGCTTGTGACACCTGAATGCGATCATTTTGATCCATCGAGCGTCCAACCGATCCGCCAATCGCCGCACCGAGCAGGGTACCGGCGACCGCCGCAACTGTACTGCCTGTCCCGCTGCCGACCTGGGACCCAAGAATGCCACCGAGCGCGCCGCCAACCACCATGCCGGTCTGCTCCTGCGTCGGTGGTGACGAACAGCCAGCCAAGCCTAACCCGGCACATAAAATTGCCTTGCCAATAAATTTTGTACGCATATGCCTACCTCTTTGAATCCCAATACTATTCAAGCGTATTGCGCTGCGAAAGACTGGCTTTGACGGACATCAAATTAAGCTCAGTGACGCTAGCAAACGATTGACAAAGGAACTCAACAGGTGAATCAAGCCATGATTTTTTCAAGACCTAAACAATACACAAGGTAGGGCATTTATCAGATCAGCCGTAATCGTTACGATCCAAGCTGATAGGGCTGTAGAGCGAATGGGGAAAAATGATGTAGATCAATTGAATCGTCGTTATCAACGAACAGATAGACGATTCAATACCTTCGAATGGCTCAATCACTGCCGCCATTGAAAATGCTGTCCTTTTAATGGGGAGAATATGGCGCGCTGTAATTGCGCCACTTTCGTGTCGCGGCATTCCTGCAAAATTGCGCGAAATAGCGAGTAAAGGAATTTAATATTGTTAATTAATTGACGAGAAAATGTAATTTCTAAAATGTTTTGGCGAAAAAAAAGAGCTACGATTTCTCGTAACTCTTTGATTTTGCTGCTTATTCGTGGTAGGCCGTGCGGGATTCGAACCTGCGACCAACGGATTAAAAGTCCGCTGCTCTACCAGCTGAGCTAACGACCCGAAAGACCAAGATTATATGGCGCTTCAGCAATTTTGTCAAACATTCCAACCAAGAACAATGCCTTTGCTGGCAATTAAGATCGGGTTTCTAGGTGCCGGTATACACGTACAAAGCCATCCGAATCTAAGTTACTGCATCGCATCCAGACGTGTTTTGGCTATTTTGCTTGCACCCGATTCTGGGTACTGCGTGATCAGATGTTCCAGGGTACTTTTAGCTGATGCCTTGTCCTTGAGTTCGGTATAGCAACTGGCAATGTTTAATACGGCGTCGGCAGCTTTCGGGCTATTCGGGTAATTTTTCAACAGCAGCTGTTGGGATGCGATAGCGTTTTTATAGTCGCGTTGGGCATAATAAGCATTGCCGAGCCAATATTGTGCTGAGGCCGCGTGCGCTGATTCTGGGTAGCGCAAGATAAAATCGGCAAAAGCCGTTCCAGCACCCTTGAAATCGCCTGTTTTAAATAAAGCCAAGGCGGCATCGTAGGACTTTTGTTCGCCAGGCTCGACGCTGGCTTCCTTACCATCGACGTTAATTTTGATGGGTTCTAGCTTGCGCAGGCGATTGTCGAGATCGACATAGAAGTCTTTTTGACGACGCTGTGCATTGCTTAATTCATTGGTCAGGACTTCTATTTGTCCGCGAAGTTTGGCGACTTCCTGACGCATTTGCTCGTTTTGGTTGATTAAGTCGAGTGCGCTATTTTTATCGGATTTGGCATCCAGCTTGGCATCGAGTTTGTTTTCAAATTGGGTATTGGCATCCCGCATTTCACGTTGGGAAGTTTCCAATTTGCTACGTAGTTCAAGAATGGCTTTACGTGCCTCGTCGTCGCTGAAAAGTCCCGCATTGGCATGCGAACATGCACCAATAAATGTGGCGACAAGAATCAGGCGTAGACCGGTTTTGGAAATTGAACTCATTGTTTTCTCGTTCATTTTTACTGATCTTTGAAACGCACATCCAACCTAGTTACATTAGTAGTGCGTTTCAAAGATCAATTTATTGCTTATTGATAGACCAGATCTGCACGGCGATTTTCTGTCCATGCAGCTTCGTCGCTTCCGATTGCACGAGGTTTTTCTTTGCCATAGGAGACCGCTTCCATTTGTGCATCGGATACGCCTAAGGCATTGAGTGACTTGCGTACTGCTTCAGCACGTTTTTGACCTAAAGCCAGATTATATTCACGGCCGCCGCGCTCATCGGTATTGCCTTGAATGATGACCTTTTGTGTTTTGTTGCCGCTCAAATATTTACTGTGTGCCTCAACTACCGGTTTGAAATCTTCTTTGACGATATAGCTGTCCAGGTCGAAATAAACACTGCGTTTGGCAAGCTCTGCTTTCGTGGCGTTAGTTCCATCGTTTGCATTGCCGTTGGCATTTGCATTCGCGTCGATTGCGGCAACGGTGCGTGAATCTGCATCTTTGTTTGCGGTGGTTGCAGTTGACGCCTTGCCGCCTGCACGGTCTTCAACCTTGACGTTGTCGTTCAATTTGACGGGCGAGCTGCATGCTGCGAGTAAAACGGCACTTGATACGATGAAAGCGAAAGTCTTGATATTGCGCATTTGTTTCTCCTTGCTGTTGAATGAAATCATTTCATGAAAGGGCCCCATGTGGGCTCCCGAATATCCCCTGCCTGTGTCGTTAAACGGTGTTTCACCCGACCATCGATTGAAACTACCGCTAGCGCGCCTTGGCGACCGGATTCTGTGGCGTACATTATATATTTACCGTTTGGCGAGAAGCTTGGCGACTCGTCTTTGACGGTGTCGGACAGACGTTGCTCTTGTCCAGACTCAAGATCGAGAACAAATAATTGAAAGCGTCCATCGCGACGTGAAATATACGCCAGTGTTTTGCCGTCCGGCGCTATGCGCGGGCTGATATTGTAGCTGCCGCCGAAGGTCACGCGCTGCGGTTCGCCACCGCTCTCGCTCATACGATAAATTTGCGGTCCACCGCTGCGGTCACTGGTGAAATAAATACTCTTGCCATCGGCAGAAAATTGCGGTTCAGTGTCGATGCCATTGCTATTACTTAAACGTTTTAAGTTAGTGCCGTCTGCATTGACTACATAGACTTGCGTCAGGCCATCGCGTGACAGCGCCACAGCAACTCTGCCGCCGTCAGGCGACCAGGATGGGGCGGAATTGCTGCCCTTGTAATTGGCGATGACGGTGCGCTCGCGCGTGACCAGATTCTGCACATAGACCACGGGTTTTTTTGCTTCGAACGATACATAAGCGACCTTGCTGCCATCGGGCGACCAAGCCGGTGAAATGATGGGTTCGTTGGAACGCAATGCAATTTGCGTACCGTCGCCATCGGAATCGGCCACTTCAAGCCGATATTCCTTTCCGGCTTTGGTGACATAGGCGATGCGGGTCGCAAAAGAGCCGCGCACGCCGATCAATTTTTCATAAATATCATCGGCAATTTTGTGTCCCGACACACGCGTAAATTGCGGTTGGGCGGCCATCGAAAGCGATGACAGTTGCGTGGCCTTGATGGTGTCAAGCAGCTTATATCGCACATCGAAGCGACCATCGGACAAGCGTTGCACGCTGCCGACCACCAGCGCATCGGCGCCCTTGGATTTCCATTGGTCGTAATTGAGCGGTGTCGTCTCAGACATCACGTTACCAGTGTCGATGACTTTAAAAAAGCCACTGCGAGCCAGGTCAGCCTTGATGATGGCGGAAATTTGCTGGGGCGCGATGGATTCATCGGCGAAACCGGCAATCGCAATGGGGATTTGATTGGCGCCAACGCCCGAGATTTCAATATGCAATTGGGCTTGCGTCTGAAAGCCGATCAGCGCGCCACAGAACAGGACGAGTGTTTTGAACGTTTTCATAGTTGTCTGGAAAATTAATTCGATTCTTTTAATTTAAAGGTTGCGGTGATTTCACGATCCACCGTGCCGTCTTTTCTACGGGGCAGTGGCGATGATTTTCTGATTGCTTTTTCTACCGCGTCATCATATGCAGGCACACCACTGCTTTTGGTAATCTTGAGGCCAACAATTTCGCCAGTTGGCAATTGTGTGATCGTGAAATCGGCTTGCGGATTGCCAGATACATTGGTGTCGCCGCCATAGCTTAAATTGCTTTTGATCTTGTGAATGATCATGCCTTTATAGTTCGGATCGCCTCGAGCCCCCATTGCTTTTGGCGCATCACCGGTACCGCCGGAACCGGCTTGATTCAACAGTCGCTTCATATCGGCATCGCGATCATTTTCCAAAGCTTGCTGATCAGCGGCTTCTTTAGCTTTTTGCTGGTCGGCCAGCTTTTTCTTTTCAAGTTTTTCTATTGCGAGTTTTTGCGCGCTTTCTTGCTCTTCCAATTCTTTTTTGCGTTTGGCGATTTCGGCTTTTTGCTCGGCAAGTTTTTGGGCTAATTCTTTGTCTTGCAAGTCCTTTTTGTTCTTGGCACTCTCGGCATTTTTTTCGCTTAATTTTTGTGCGTTGGCCTTATCTTCAGCCTCTTTTTTTTGTTTGGCTGCATCGGCCTTTTTAGTTTCGGCAGCAAGCAGCAAAGCGGCTTTACGCTTTTTTTCCTGCTCTAGTGCGATCTCTACTTTGGCGGCTTTTTCTTGTAGTCTCTCTTGCTGTGTTTCTTCTGTTTTTACCGGCAATTTTGGTGTCGACTTGACTGCAACCGGTTTTTCTATTTTGGGGTCGACAGGTGCACTTTGCAACGGCTTGGGCGCAGCATCCCGGTTTTGCATATCCCAGATTTCTGCTTCGACTGCAATCGGTGTTTCGTTTTGCCAATGCACGCCGATCCACAAGAAAGCGATCAGTGCGACATGCACTATCGCCGCCAGCGTCAATGCACGCCAGCGACCAGGTTCATGCGGTACAAAATAGGGTGAGGCTGCTGTACTCATGAATCACTCATTTTGCGGCTTGAACAGCAAGTCCAACCCGAATAATGCCTAACCTTTTTGCTTCAGAAATGACCTTGACCACGTCTTCGTATTTGCCTTTGCCTTCGGCTTCAATCAAGACGGGAAGATCGGGTTCATTTTTATGCCAAACGGCAAGTTTTGCTGCCAGATCGGAGGCATTGGATGCGTTTTCGCTACGTTTCTTGCCACCCGCCTTGCTGCTTAAAGTGAGGATGCTACGGCCGTCTGGCTTTAACGTGACCTGTATATATTGGGTCGGTGGCAGAACCGATTGTCCCGAGGTCGGTAAATTGATAACGTTGGGGCTGGCCAGCGGCGCTGCAACCATAAAAATCACCAACAACACCATCATTACATCGATGTAAGGGACGACATTGATTTCTGCCTTGAATTTGCGGCTGCGGCCGCCACGTAAAGAACTTGTTGATGAAGATGCCATCGTGGCGTGCCTTAGCGAGATTGTCGTTGCAAAATATTCGAAAACTCTTCGATGAAGCTTTCGAACCGAATCGCGAGGCGGTCAATGTCGTGTGAGTAACGGTTGTAGGCAACCACTGCCGGTATCGCGGCAAATAGACCAATCGCGGTGGCGATCAACGCTTCGGCGATACCTGGCGCGACCGCCGCCAGCGTGGCTTGCTGCACATTGGCCAAGCCGCGAAACGCATTCATGATGCCCCAGACCGTACCAAACAGACCAACGTAGGGCGAGACCGAGCCGACCGACGCCAAAAACGCCAAATGCGATTCGAGCGCATCCATTTCGCGCTGGTAGGCGGCACGCATCGCACGGCGCGCGCCGTCGAGCATGGCGCCGGTATCCATGGCATCGCGATTGGGGTACGAGGCGCGTACTTTGATGAATTCGCCCATGCCGGATTCGAATATCCGTTCCAGTGCACCCCCTTCATCGTGATTGACGCGGGCATTTTGATAAATCGATTGCAAATTGCCGCCAGCCCAGAAGATGCGTTCAAACTCGTCTGTTTGCGCACGGGCACTTTTAATGGCGAATAGCTTGCGGAAGATATAAGTCCAACTCATCACCGATACGGCCATAAGCAGCGCCATGACCAGTTGTACCAGTATCGAAGCATTGGTGATCAGTGTGAGAAATGAGAGATCTTGGGTAACGGTCATTGGGTTTTATAGGATGTCGAACTATCGGTCTACCGTATTGTCGCGAAGGCAATGAACGCGAAAACCGCAGAAGTGTTATTCCATCGTCGTTATTTTTACCAAGATTGTCGCGGGTATCGCATTGGGACGCAGGGTTTGACTGTCAACGCAGCCAACCTTGAAGCGGCCCGTTGTAAGTAGTTCCGGCCCGCGCCAAATTTGTTGTAAAAATTGTATCGATGCACGTCCGAGTTTTTCGACACGGACATGCAATTTTAGTTCATCGTCCATGCAAGCGGGGGCATGGAAGTCAACCATCGCCGTTTTGACGACGAATAAAACGCCATCCGATGCGGCCGCTTGTTTCTGGCCAATGCCTGCTGCACGTAACCATTCGGTGCGTGCACGCTCAAAATATTTCAAGTAATTAGCGTAATAGACAATGCCGCCGGCGTCGGTGTCCTCGTAATAAACTCGCACGATCCAGCTAAACGCTTCTGTCATTTTTCAAAGATTTAATAATAATTTGAGGGAGTATGGTGCGTTTTATGCCCTTACCCGCAGGTATTTAAAGCGATTAAAAATATACTTAGCGGAGTATATTTATGCCCAATTAGGGCGTTATTGGCGGTTTCCGCTCTCGGCTGCTGAGTACACCGCAATCTAATCGGCAAGCACAGCAATGTAACAAAATCTAACAATTAATTCCGTTTAATGGCGAACGGTGAAAATCCTTGGCAAGTGGGCATCAGTTCAATTGAATTGATATTCACGTGCGGCGGCAAGCTGGCAACCCAATAGGCCGTTTCAGCGATATCCGCAGCCGTCAATGGAACGGTGCCTTCATAGACCTTCGCAGCTGCGGCCTCATTGCCGCGCATACGGATGCTGGAAAATTCGGTGCCGCCACACAGACCGGGTGCAATATTGGTAGCCCGTACCCCGGTGCCCACCAGATCCGCCCGTAAATTGAGGGTGAATTGCTCGACAAATGCTTTGCTCGCGCCGTAGACGTTACCACCTGGATAGGGATAGGCGCCGGCGACCGAACCGAGATTGATGATCAGGCCACTACCGCGTTGCACCATCGCGGGCAGTACGGCACGTGTCATCGTTACCAAACCCTTGCAATTGGTGTCGATCATGGTTTCCCATTCATCGAGCGAGGCTTGATGTGCCGGTTCTGTCCCCAGCGCTAAGCCGGCATTGTTAATTAAGACATCGATAGCCTGCCATTCCGGCGCCAATATGCTTAGGGCAGCGTCAATCGAATTCTTGTCTGTTACATCCATCATGAGCGGGTGAAGCGCTGCGCCCAATTCAGTGGATAAGGCCGTCAGTCGATCCTGTCTGCGCGCCGTGGCAATGACTTTATGCCCGTGGCGAACAAATTTGCGTGCCATTTCGGCCCCGAATCCGGCGCTGGCGCCTGTGATGAAAACGATCATTCAATGTCCTGTTAGAAAGTAGATAGTGCAATGTGACAGCAACGCAAAATTGTAGCCCAATCGCGCCGCGCAATTGCACATTGATGCATTGCGTCAATTTTTTGGCGCAGATGGGCCTGAGTCTTGCCCAAATCCATGCATTCACTTACAATTTGGCCACCATTTCGTCTCACGTGACTGGCGAAAAGTCGGGTTTGCAATATTTTCCCGATGATAAGGTGGGCATCCACCGGGGAACGTGAGATTTCATCAGCCGTTCGCCTGGGCAGC
>JAZKIX010000174.1:0-10588 GCA_040384645.1 Pseudomonadota bacterium
AGGGCCGTAGATGTGCTGACCACGAAATCGATTAGCTTGAAATTATCTTGAACAGTGCATTGGATGTATTAAATCATCAAAATATACTGCCGGCAGTATTATTTTCCATGCAATTAAAACGTGCGGAGAGGCGGGTGTTTCGGCACATACCCCCCAAGAATAGCCTGATTCGTTGCCTAGGCGCTTAAGCCCCTGTGGGTTGCGCAATGCCTCGGCGGCCCCGCACACCCTGCACATAATTTTTTAGCAGGGTTGAAAGTGCTGTAGCAATAAAAAAGGCGCTCATCAGAGCGCCTTTTTGCTTAACAAACCAACTTATTGCACTTTTGCTTTCTTGCGCAATTCTTCCTGGAATGCTTGCAACTTTTCTTTTTGCAGCGCTTCATTAATCTTTGGTTTTACTTCGTCTAAGGTTGGCACTTTTGCAGCGCGTGTATCTTCCAGTTTAATGACGTGGAAGCCATATTGTGACTTGACCGGTGTTTCGGTAACTTCACCTTTTTTCAACGCGACCATTGCATCGGCGAATGGCTTGACGAATGCGGTTGGAGCAGTCCAACCAAGATCGCCGCCTTCTGGTGCAGAACCGGTATCTTTGGACGTCTTGGCCAACTCTTCAAACTTGGCGCCGCCTTTCAGCTTGGTGATGATGGACTTCGCTTCGTCTTCAGTTTCAACCAGGATGTGGCGGGAATGATATTCCTTGTCGCCGCCGTCATTCTTATGTTTGTCGTATTCGGCTTGGATAGCGGCATCGCTAATCGGATTTTTTTTCAGGAAATCTGTTACCAAGGCACGCAACACGATTGATTGACGAGCGATGTCGATCTGCGCTTTGATATCGGGACGGGCTGCCACACCTTGCTTGTCCGCTTCTTGCATCAGGATTTCGCGGCTGATCAATTCTTCCTTGACCATTTCTCGCAATTGTGGGGTTTCTTGCTGACCTTGGGCGGTCATTTGTTTAACCATTGCATCGGCGCGTGAGGAAGGAATTGCCTTGCCATTCACAACTGCGAGATTTTGTGCAATAACAGGTAATGCAGCCAGTGCAAAAAGTGCTACCAATAAACGTGCAGGCTTAAATTTCATATTGAATTCCTGAAAGAGGAGATTTTAAAAAATGTGAATTAAAAATAGCATTAATTTTGACTCTATTAATGCGTTAGAACAAAGGTCGTTTGTCTAGTCAGAAATCTCAGACGGTGCCAATGCGACGATGGCAATCGCATGAATTTCCGAGTGCATCATATCGCGCACGGAATCATACACCAGACGATGCCGTGCGACGAGGTTTAGCCCCTCAAAACGGGCTGAAACCAGGCGCAGATTATAGTGTCCGCCACCCGACGCAGCCCCCGCGTGTCCTTTGTGGCTGGCTGAATCGTCGTCTAATTGACATTGCAATGGAGATAAAGTTTCAATCAGTCTGGCGCGGATTTTTTCGAGACGCGCCGTCATGAGGTTTCCTTCTCGGCCTTGTCCTCAGTCTCTTGCGTATATTTCGATAAATACATGGCTTGCGCGATGGCGAAAACAAACATTAATCCGAAGCCGCCAAACACTTTGAAGTTGACCCAATCACCACGTGAAAAATGACCCGAAAATGCAACATATAGATTAAGCAAACCCATCGTGGCGAAAAAAGCGCTCCACGATAAACCGACACGTTGCCAGATCGCATCAGGCAGCGTCATGGCTTCCCCCATCATCGAGCGGATCAGGTTTTTATGCAGGAAGGTCTGGCTGATAAAAATCCCAAGCGCAAAGCACCAGTACAGCACGGTCGGCTTCCATTTGATGAAGCTGTCATTGTGAAAGTAGATCGTGGCGCTACCGAACACGCCGATGATCGCCAGTGATAGCCAGATCGGCGCATGGATTTTTTTACGGCGAATGAGCAAGTAAGCGATTTGCCCCACTGAGACAATAATCATGATGATGGTCGCCAGCATGATCGGCGCCTGATCGGCCGTCACCGTACCGCCCGACACCAGGCCGCCGGCATACTGTGCGATCAATGCTTGCGCCGTGTCGGCGTGGCCCTCACCCCATTTAAAGATGCCGAAAAAAAGAATGACAGGGAAAAAATCGAACAGGAATTTCATTATTTAAAAGACTTTCACTTCGGGGTGGAGGGGAGCGGGTCGAAACGCAAGGAGGCCGAGTTGATGCAATAACGCAGTCCGGTTGGCGGCGGGCCGTCTGGGAATACATGGCCGAGGTGGGCGTCGCATACATTGCAGACAATTTCGGTGCGAGTCATGCCATGCGTGCGATCGACGATTTCGCGCACATGATCTGGATTAAGGGCCTTGAAGTAGCTCGGCCAGCCGCAGCCAGAGTCGAATTTGGCATCCGATGCAAACAGCGGCGTGTTGCAGCAGACGCAGGTATAAATGCCATCTTCATGATGATCCCAAAACTTGCCGGTGAAGGCGCGTTCGGTGGCGGCATGGCGGGTCACCTGATATTCCATCGGGTCGAGTTGGGCGCGCCATTCGGCATCGCTTTTACTGATTTTTTCGCTGGCCATGTTTATCCTAGAAACGGTGTTGACCGCTTCTCTCCATAAATAAGCTCCTGTTGTTACAGGATTGATTGACA
Organism: Pseudomonadota bacterium; assembly: GCA_040384645.1. Classification (GTDB taxonomy): domain Bacteria; phylum Pseudomonadota; class Gammaproteobacteria; order Burkholderiales; family Burkholderiaceae_D; genus JAZKIX01. The sequence goes on from JAZKIX010000174.1 coordinate 2,608, forward strand.
TTCAATGCTGTCACCTGATGGGTGACAACGCTACGGGCACGATTGCACATTTTTTTGCTTCCCCAGCGGTGTTGCTCCTCGTCGCAGAATGCAGTCTGCTTCGTCGTCGCGCCTTGCCGGGAAAGCAAAAAAATGCACACTCATGCCCGTCCAACTACCGTTTCTAGGATTGTCGTTCTTTCAAGAGGAACAACTAACTTCGAGATGGCTGGCCCAATCGGGCGGCAAGGCGGCATAGTGCGCAAATTCCGGCTGCTCGTCAAATGGCTTTTCCAGAACGGCGAGTAATTGGCGCACTTCTGAAAAGTCTTTATTTTGCGCTTTTTCAATGGCGACCTGCGCCAGGTAATTGCGCAGCACGTATTTGGGGTTGCAAGCGTTCATTGCAAGTCTGCGGCTGGTGTCGTCGCTGTTTTCTTGCTGCAGGCGCAAGCGGTATTGCAGCGCCCAGGCGTCGAAAGCGGCACGGTCAAGGAACATATCGCGCAATAGCAGATTGGCGCTTGAATTTGCGCTCGCATCAGCAATTTGAAAATCGCCCAGACGCCGGAAAAACTGGGTGAAATCGACATGGTTGGCTTGCATCAAGGCGAACAGCGCATCGAACAGGCTTTGATCGCTATCGATATGGGTTTGCAAGCCCAATTTGGCGTGCAATAGCGCATCGAATTTACTTTCATACTCGCTTTGATAGATGGCTAGCGCCGCTTGGGTTGATTCGATATCGCCGATCAGCGGAAGTAAAGTTTGCGCCAGTGCATAACAATTCCACTGACCGATTTGCGGCTGCATGGCGTAGGTGTAGCGGCCCTGTTGGTCGCTGTGATTGCAAATATGTTGCGCGTCAAAGGCTTCCATGAAACCGAACGGTCCATAGTCGAGAGTCAAGCCGAGGATCGACATATTGTCCGTATTCAAGACGCCATGCATGAATCCAACTGCCTGCCAATGCGCGACCAGATGCGCAGTGCGGCGTGTGACTTCGCTCAGTAGCGCTTGATAAGGATTGTCAGCTTCGCGCAGGCTTGGATACGACTGGTCGATGACGTAATCGGCGAGTATTTTCAGCTCGGCCATTTTGTCGCTGTAGTACCAATGTTCAAACGAGCCGAAACGTACAAAGCTGGGTGCGACCCGCGTCACGACAGCACTGGTTTCGGGTGTTTCGCGCATGATGCGCATGTCCGAGCCGATCACGCATAACGCGCGCGACGTGGGGATGCCAAGGCCGGCCATCGCTTCCGAACATAAAAATTCGCGGATTGATGAGCGCAATACGGCGCGGCCATCGCCCATGCGCGAATAGGGCGTCTTGCCGGCACCTTTCAGTTGCAGTTCCAAGGTAGCCGATGTACCGGACTCAGTATTGGCCTGCGCCGCCGTTTCACCCAGCAAAATGGCGCGTCCATCGCCTAATTGACCCGCCCAAACCCCAAATTGATGGCCGGAATACACCGCCGCCAGTGGTGTCGAACCGGGCGCCAGCGCATTGCCACAAAAAATATCGATCACATCGGCGCGCGTGAAGTCGTCCAAGCTCATGCCGATTGACGCCGCCGTGCTGGCGCTAGCCGCTACCAGATAGGGCGCGGGCAAGGGCGTAGGCATCAATTGGGTAAAAAAAGATGGCGGCAAGCTGGTAAAAGTGTTGCTGATTTTCATGGATAAATGGCTGGTGTTGCGGTGGATGGGCTGGTCAGAGGGCGAATTTGTCGATAAATCAATGAATATATACTGGGGTATGTATTTTAATTGAGGCAATGAAGTCGTGCGGATTATCGGGTAAAAGCGCCTATACTCCCTATTTCCATCAATTAAAAGTTATTTTCGAGTCCTAAATATTCAATCTGGCCTCAATTCGACTGCAATTCATTCCAAACAATCCGGCATTTTGGACGCATTCATGATTTGTCGCATGCAAGCGCGTATTTATCATCGGCGTTTCATCGACGCCGCGTGCACGCAGTTTAGTTATAGCTGGTCTTGCCGCCGGATTGGCATTGATTGATTGCCGGCACGGCTAAAATCGCTAAAGCACTTTGCCAGGATTCATCAAATTCTGCGGGTCAATGGCGTGTTTAATGGCTTGCATCAAGCGCATTTCAACCGCAGATTTATAGACGGGAAGCTGTTCGCGCTTCAAGGCGCCAATACCATGTTCGGCCGAAATAGAGCCACCGAATTGATGCACGCTGTCATAGACAATGCGGTTGATGGCATCTTGCTGCAAGATAAATTCTTCAGCGTCAATCCCGATCGGCGCGGCGACGTTGTAATGCAGATTGCCATCGCCCAAATGCCCAAAAGTGACCATCCTGCAAGCGGGGAAATGCTGTTGCAACAGCAGGTCGGTATGCTCGATAAAGTTGGCAATACCAGAAATAGGCACAGAAATGTCGTGCTTGATATTCTTACCTTCTGCCGCTTGCGCCAGTGGAATGCATTCGCGGATTTGCCAGAGCTTTTTCGATTGCGCCAGCGAAGTCGCGATCACAGCGTCGTTGATGATGCCGGCTTCCAACGCGTCGGTAAATAAGCGCTCCAGCATGTCTTTGGCATGTTGCTCCGATTCGTTATCGGACAGTTCCAGTAACACGCTTTGACGGTAAGTCGGCGTAAATGGTGCTTTCAAGTCGGGGTGGTATTTGGCAACCAGTTGCAAACATAAGCCCGACATTAATTCAAAACCGGTCAGCGCCGCGCCGCAATACTCTTGCGCTAGCGATAACAGGCGCAGGGCTTGCTGTGGTGTGTGCAGTGCCGCCAGTGCGGTGAGCTGGGTTTTGGGCTGCGGAAATAATTTTAAAGTGGCGGCGGTAATGATGCCGAGCGTGCCTTCCGCGCCGATGAAAAGGTCGCGCAAATCGTAGCCGGTATTGTCCTTGCGTAAGCCACGCAGGCTGCTCCAGATGTCGCCTTGCGGGGTTACCACTTCGAGCCCCAGACAGAGGTCGCGCGTGTTGCCGTACCGCAGTACCGCCGTGCCGCCGGCATTGGTCGACAAATTGCCGCCGATGGTGCAACTGCCTTCCGCTGCCAGCGATAGCGGGAACAGGCGGTTGGCGCCATGGGCCGCATCCTGCAGCGTGGATAAGATGCAACCGGCATCGGCCGTGAGCGTATTGTTGAGCGGATCGATAGCGCGAATCTGGCGCATGCGGCGCAGCGACAGCACGATCGCGCGGCCGCTGGCGTCCGGCACGCCGCCCAGCACCAGTCCAGTATTGCCACCCTGCGGCACGATGGGAATCTGATACGTGTTGCACAGACGGACAATCGCCGCGACTTCGTCCGTGCTGCCGGGCTGGATCACGGCCAGCGCATTGCCGGTAAAACGGCCGCGCCAGTCAGTCAAGAAACTGGCCATATCGGCCTTTGCCGTCAACACATGCACAGCCCCGATCACGCCACGACACTGGGTGAGGAATTGCTCTGGAGTCTGGTTGGGACTGGCGTTCATTTTTGCGGATTGTTGCGTGGCGATTTTGCGTGGTCTTAGATATGATTTTTAACTGCGCTTTAGCGCATCTTGCGCTTGCTTTTTAGCGACTTTGGCAGCTTGTTTGAAGGGACGCAGATAGCTCAGCGCGCACCAGAAATACAGACAGCTCAAAGCGACTTCGGTCCATGCCAGTGACGCCGACAAAGGATTGACGTCGCTTGCACCACGCACAATGCCTTCGGTGAAATACAACAAGATGAACATCGACGACCATTGCAGCGTATAAATATCGCGCTTTAAAATGCCGCGCAAGGGGAATAGCAAAGGTAGCGCTTTTAACGCCATCCAGGAGCCGCCTGGACGCAAGGGCGCCAACACCAGTTCCCATGCCAGACAAAGACAAATCAAGCCGAGCAAGCTGCCGACACTGCCGAAGTAAAAAATGTTTTGGCGGGAAGTATTCATTGCGCGTTTGAGTCCCTGCGCAATTTGATGGTGGTTTCAGCCAGTCTTTTTCCTAGTGCAATGGCAAGGGTTTTTTCATCCGCGGATATGCTTTCGGCACCGTCGACGCCTGACCAATGGCTTGCGCCGTAAGGGCTGCCACCGCTAGCGGTGGTCATCAGTTCTGGATGGGCGTAAGGCAGTCCGAGCAAGATCATGCCGTGGTGCAGCAGCGGCAACATCATTGATAACAGAGTTGATTCCTGGCCGCCATGCAAGCTGCCGGTGGAGGTAAATACGCAAGCCGGCTTACCTGTCAACGAGCCGGACAACCAGTCTGAAGCGGTGCCGTCAATAAAATATTTCAAAGCCGATGCCATATTGCCGAAGCGGGTCGGCGAACCGAGTGCCAAGCCATCGCATGCTTGCAGATCGCTCAATTCGACATATGGCGCACCCGCCGCCGGAACGTCTGGCTCAGTCGCTTGCGTCACGGTGGAAATAGCGGGCACGGTGCGCAGCCTGGCGTCGCAGCCGGGCACGCTTTCAATGCCTTGCGCAATCAGTTGCGCCAACTGCCTGGTGGCGCCATTACGCGAGTAGTACAGGACGAGAATAGTAAAGTTGGATTGGTTCATGCGCGGTATTATAGGGCGCTTTGTCGATACCTCAAATGCGCGCCGGGCATCGCCGCTTTGAAATCGGGACTTGCGCCAGCGGTGTCAAAGCCGCCTATTTTGCGCCTTGTCAGGCACTGGCCGCGGATTTCCCCACGCTGATTTTTATTTCCTTGTCACTTCCATTTTTTTCACATTTCAAACTGCATGTTTCCATTTTCCATATCCATTTTGCGCGGCCTGACCTGGGCTGAATGGCGTAATTTGCTGCGCTTTGCCCGGCGCCGGCTCAATGAAGAGCGGCTGCCGCAGGTGGCCTGTAGCCTCACTTTTACTACCGTGCTGGCACTGGTGCCGGTGCTGACGATTGCACTGGCAATTTTTACTACCTTCCCCTTGTTTAATACCTTTCGTGCATCGCTGGAAGCTTATTTTATCCAGAGCCTGATGCCGAAAGCTATCGCCAATAACATCCTCGGCTACCTGACCATGTTCGCCAGCAAGGCGACCCGATTGTCTGCCGTCGGCGCTGTATTTTTGATGGTGACGGCGGTCGCGATGATGGCGATGATCGACCGCGCCTTCAATCAAATCTGGCGCGTCAAGACTGCGCGTCCGTTGACACAGCGCATCCTGGTCTATTGGGCAATTGTGACACTGGGGCCGCTGCTGATCGGGGTATCGATCACCTCGACTTCATTTTTGATCAATGCCACCAGCGATGTAGTTGGCGAAGTGCCTTTGCTCGGCGTGGTCTTGTACACCTTGTTGTCGATTGTGTTGACGACTGCGGCATTTACCTTGCTCTACATCGCTGTGCCAAACCGCTTGGTGAGCTGGCGTGATGCCGCTTCGGGCGGCTTGCTTGCGGCGCTCGCGTTTGAAATGGCAAAGCGTCTGTTTGCCGTATTCATTACCAAATTCCCGACTTACACCATGATTTATGGCGCATTGGCGGCGATGCCGATTTTTTTGGTATGGATCTATTTATCATGGCTGATCACCTTGATGGGCGCCGTATTGGCTGCAGCCTTGCCAGTGGTTAAATACGAACGCTGGTGGCACGTGGTGGTGCCGGGCGGTACTTTTGTCGATGCGATGGCCGTGATTGGTGTCTTGCATCAAGCCCGTACTGGCAGTAAGAACGCAGCCGTGCATGCAACCGAAATCCGCAGTAAAACCAAGCTCGGTTTTGACGAGCTCGAAACCCTGCTGGAAAAAATGCTCGACGCTGGTTGGGTCGGACGTTTGAAAAACGATGTGCCGCGTCGCGTGCAATGGGGCAAGCGGGTCACCGAGGGCATGGATCGCTGGACCTTGCTAGCCAATTTGGAAAATCTCACGCTGGCTCAGGTCTATCGCTTGTTTGTGTTCAATGTCGCCGGTTCAAATAACCTGGCGCGGCAAGTAGAGAACGTGGTCGAGCAGGGTTTGAACCAGACACTGGCCGGATATTTTTCAAGCGAACATGGTGCGCATCATCCTCATAAGCCACTTCAGGCAGAAGTTGCAGTGCTTACGACGGCACCTTGACGCGATGCCAGCGCCGCGCCCAAGAATAGGGCGCAAGCTGATACCGCCAAGCCACGCTCCAGCCCGCCGGCGCCATCTGCGACCCAGCCGACCATCGTCGGCCCGACAATCTGGCCAAAGGCGAAGACGGTAGTGAAAGCGCTAATGCCAGCCGACCAGCCTTCAGGCGGCCGGTTATGCCGCACCAACGCTGTGGTGGATGTGACGACCGAAATGAACACGGCGCCAAACAGCAAGCCCGATGCGAATACCAGCAAGGGCGCCACCGTGAGTGCGGGAATCAGTGTAGCGATGCCGAGCAAGGTATTTAACACTGCGATCGATTGCCCGCCCTTGAAACGGTCCAGCATGCCAGCCCAGATACGCGACGAGGCAATGACCGCCACACCAAGGACCGTGTAAAACACGGTGATCGCAACGCTCGGCATGCCTTGTTGCCGCAACAGGGCAATTACAAAAGTCATATAGCCGATATATCCGACACCGAACATAAAATAACCGCCCAGGCCGAAGGCAAATGGCCGCAACGGAAAATGACTATGCGCACTGCGTGCAGGTAACGTGCCATCGATGCTGCGTGCCGGCAGCGCCATCGCCACCGTTGCCAGCAGACAGAGCGCACCGAGCGCCAGCCAGGCCGCTTGCCAGCTATGCGCCATGTTTATTTGCGTTGCAAGAGTGAGAGTAGTCGGTACTAATAAAGCCGACAAGATTATGCCGAAGCCGGTGCCGCCGTAATATAAGCCGATCAGCAAACCGGCACGTTGCGGATGCAATGAAGCCAGGCGCGACGCCAGTAGGCCACCGGCAATAAACACAAAGGCGCTGGCGATACCGGCCAGCACGCGCTGGAATAGCAATAGGCCGGTATCGATCACCAAACCCGATAGCAACATGAAAACCCCTGTCAGGATCGCGCCGGCGACCAATGCAATGTACGCACCAAACCTGCGCATCAAGAACGGCGTCGCTAGCGCGCCTAGCAAATAGCCGACTGCATTGGCCGTATTCATGCTGCCGGCCAGCCAGTAATTCCAGCCCAGATCGGCTCGCATCGGCGGCAACAAAAGGCCGTATGAAAAACGCGCGACACCGAGCGAAATCGCCGCGCCTAAGGACAGTGCAAGTGCGGTTAGGAACGGATGTTCAAGTGCAATATTCTTGAGATTTATCGACATGGACGTAGACGGGAAATGTGACTGTAGTGGGGTGAACGTCCTGATCCGGCAATGCTGGTGCTGGATTTTTCGTCGGGCTTAGGCTACATTCGCAAGGGTGAACCAAATAACAATATAACCGTATTGGAGATATCAATGAAAGTCTCGGAAATTCTACAGGTTAAGGGCGAAATTCTTTACACGGTGACACCTGAGACATCGATGGTCGAGGCAGTCGAGACCATGTCTGGAAAAGATATCGGATCATTGGTCGTGATGGAATATGGCAGTCTGGTTGGCATGCTGACGTTTCGCGAAGTGATCAAAGCCTTGAAGGCCAATGCCGGATCGGTCGGCAGCGGATCGGTGCGCAAGCATATGGACGATCATCCGCTGACGGTCACACCCGATACCGATATCAACGAAGTGCGCCGCATGATGCTGGAAAAACATTCGCGCTACCTGCCGGTGATGGATGCAAAGACCTTGCTTGGCGTGATTTCGTTTTACGATGTGGCGCGTGCGGTGCTGGAAGCGCAAAGTTTTGAAAACAAGATGTTGAAAGCCTATATTCGCGATTGGCCGGTAGAAACCGACGAGTAAGCGACTTGAGCAACGAATTGCCACCAAACATCGTTTCAAGTCGCATCACGTGATCCGATAAAACCGTTCGTGCAACCCAGTGTTGCGGCGAGCGGTTTTTTTTGGCCTGTTTTTTGTAAATTTCCTCGCTGAAACTGCGCAGAAAAAATCAAAGGATTCTATGCACATTGCTATCATTGGTGCCG
>JAZKIX010000174.1:10598-31826 GCA_040384645.1 Pseudomonadota bacterium
CGGGCACTACGGTATCGCCGGCTTGACTTGCGCCCGCCAACTACAGTCGCAAGGCCATGCGGTCACTGTCTATGAGAAAAACGGCGTGGCAGGCGGGCGCATCTGTACCCGCGAAACCGAGGTCGGCGGCTTCGATCACGGCGCCCAATATTTCACCGCAGAATCGGAGCCGTTCCAGCAGCAAATTGCCTTATGGCGTAAAGCCCGGGTAATCGCGCCGTGGGCCGGCAAACTGGTAAATTTAATCGATGGCAAGGTGCAAGCAGCAGGCCGCTCCAGCCAGCGTTTTGTCGCGGTGCCGGGCATGAGTGCACTTGGATTGGCGCTGGCAGTTGGATTGGATGTGCGGCTGGAACAGCGGGTGCAAAGAATCGAGCAATTCGACGGCAAGTGGTTGCTGGCGGTGAAAGCGGATACGGTTGCAATCGAAGCCAGTGCAGGCCCTTTCGATGCGGTGTTACTTGCCTTGCCAGCCGATCACGCCAGTGCTTTACTGGCGCCTTTACCTGACTTGGCGGCACAGGCTGCCAAAGCGCATCTGGCGCCATGCTGGGCCTTGATGCTAGGTTTCCCGCAGGCGCTTGACCTCGGCTATGACGGCGCCTGGATCGGCAATTCACGCCTTGCCTGGATCGCACGCGAAGCATCTAAGCCGGGACGCCGGCCGGGCGAACATTGGATCGCCCACGCCAGCAGCGCATGGAGTGCCAAACATTTGGCAGATGAGCCAGAACGGGCGCGCGATAAATTGATCAAGGCATTCCATGAAGCGACCGGTTCGCAGGTTCAGCCTATTCACGCAGTAACTTACCGCTGGCCCTACGCCCAGGCGCAGAAGCCGCTTGCCAAACAATGCCTGTGGGATGTGCAGTCGCGTATTGGTGCCTGCGGCGATTGGTTTGCTGCCGGTTTAAAAGGCAGCGGCCGGATCGAGAATGCATTTTTAAGCGGATTGGCTTTAGCTAAAAAATTGCGTTGAATTACCTGATGAAATGAAGCTTTATGGGGGGTATGTGCAATAATAATGCCTATCCCGCACGTTTTATAAGCGTCAAATTAAATACATGGCGGAGTATTATTTCCGCTTAAAACAGCTTCAAAAGTCTTTTTGAGAATAAACCATGAGTCAGCCGCGTCAGTCGAGTCAATTTTCCCTCTTGTTGCAACGCCGTTTCGGGCCATTTTTCTGGACCCAGTTTTTCGGCGCTTTTAATGACAATGTGTTCAAGACTGCGCTGTTGACCGTGTTGACCTTCGAGGCGCTGAGTTGGACTACGCTCGATCCGGGTTTTCTCAATCAATTGATTCCGGGTTTGTTTATTTTGCCGTTTGTATTGTTTTCCGCCACTGCGGGACAACTGGCGGATAAGTTTGAGAAATCGCGCGTCGCCCGGTACGTCAAGGTGCTGGAAATCGGCATCATGTTGATCGCCGGTGCTGGTTGGATGACGCACAACTTATGGCTGTTGGTTGCTGCCGTGGTTGGCATGGGAATCCATTCCACTTTATTCGGACCGGTCAAATATGCTTATCTGCCGCAACAATTAAAGCCGGAAGAACTGGTCGGCGGTAACGGCATTATCGAGATGGGCACTTTCGTCGGTATCTTGCTAGGCGAAGTATTGGGTGCGGTATTGGTGCTGCACAAGCCGTGGGGCGTTGAGTTGGTGGCTGGCGGCACGGTGCTGATCGCGGTCATCGGTTGGTTCACTAGCCGGGCCATTCCCTTGTCGCCGGCGCCGGCGCCGGAATTGAAAGTTAATTGGAATCCACTGACGGAAACTGTCCGCAACTTACGCTTTAGCAGCCAGAATCGGCCAGTATTTTTGTCCTTATTGGGCAATTCGTGGTTTTGGTTTTATGGCGCGATTATCCTGGCGCAGTTTCCGGTGTACGCCAAAAATTATCTGCACGGCGACCATAGTGTTTTTGTATTGCTGCTGACTGTATTTTCACTCGGTATCGGTACCGGTTCCTTATTGTGCGAGCGTTTGTCGGGGCATAAGGTCGAAATTGGGCTGGTGCCGTTCGGCTCGATTGGTTTATCTTTATTCGGCTTCGATTTGTATTTGGCGAGCGAATCCTTTACGCGCATGGCGACCAGCACCGCAGTGGTGGATTTTGTCGGGTTGCTGGCCCAACAAGGCAGTTATCGGATCCTATTCGATTGCCTGATGATCGGCATTTTCGGTGGTCTGTATATCGTGCCCTTGTTTGCGCTGATCCAGACCCGTTGCGATCCGCAGCACATGTCGCGCACCATTGCAGGCATGAATATTTTGAACGCCTTGTTCATGGTCACTGCGGCTTTGGTGGCAATGGTTTTACTGCATTTCGGCTTTACGATTCCGCAGATATTCATGGTCACCGCGATTTTGAACGCGGTGGTGGCGGCATATATTTTCACGCTGGTGCCGGAATTCCTGATGCGCTTCATCGCCTGGTTATTGCTGCAAACGATACACCGCGTCAAAGGCATCGATACCGACCGCATTCCAGAATCGGGTGCGGCGGTGCTGGTGTGCAACCATGTCAGTTATGTCGATGCGATTGTGATCATGGCGGCCAGTCCTCGTCCGATCCGCTTTGTAATGGATCACCGAATTTTCAAAATTCCTTTACTGGCTTGGGTATTTCGTACCTCAAGAGCAATCCCGATTGCACCGGCCAAGGAAGATCCCTTCCTGATGGAAAAAGCCTACGTCGATATCGCGCAAGCCTTGCATGAAGGCGATCTGGTCTGCATTTTCCCCGAAGGGCGTTTGACCTCGACCGGCGAGATGAACGAATTCAAGGGCGGTATCAAGAAAATCCTGGACCGCTCGCCAGTACCGGTGATCCCAATGGCACTACGTGGTTTATGGGGCAGCTTGTTGACACGCGGCGACGGTAATCCGCTGGGGCGTTCCTTCAAACGCGGCCCGTGGTCAAAATTAGAGCTCGTGGTGGGGCAGCCGATTCCGGCGGCGCTCAGTACGCCGGAAATGTTGCGCGATCAGGTGCTGGCCTTGCGTGGGGAGTGGAAATAAGCGTTTGGTTTGTTACGAATAATTGCCGCAAGAATTAATGGCGATGCGCGCAGAAGCGCGTCGCAAGATTAACCTTTGGGATGCTTGGTGGTGTTTTCTAACCACGTGTTAAGTGCTGCCGATGTCATCGGTCTGGCGAATAAAAATCCCTGCGCTTGCAGGCAGCCCAGGCCGCTCAAGATGCTGGCCTGCTCTTCATCTTCAACGCCCTCTGCAATGACGGACAAGCCAAGATTATGTCCCAGTTGAATTACCATTTTGGCAATGCTGCTGCCACGTGATGAACTGGTGGTTTCGGTGACGAAAGCACGGTCGATTTTAAGGCGGTCGACTTTGAGTTGTTGCAAATAGCTCAGAGATGAAAAGCCAGTGCCGAAATCATCGATGGCAATACTGACCCCGGTCAGTTTGATTTGCTCCAATAATTGAATCAGTAATTCCGGCTCGTCCATCGCCATCGATTCGGTGATTTCAAGCTCGATAAATTCGGGCGGCGCTTCAGTTTCGGCAAACGTCGCGCGCATCATGTCCAAGAAATGCGGGTGCCGGAATTGCGCCTGTGAGACATTGACCGACATCATGAAGTTGGTATGGCCGGCGCGTCGCAATCGCACCAATTCCATACACGCGGTGCGCAAAACCCATTCGCCCATTTCCACAATCAAACCCGAATGTTCGGCAATCGGGATAAAGCGATTCGGCGAAATGAAACTGCCATCTTCCAATTCCCAGCGTAATAAGGCTTCGGCGCCTATCGGCTGGCGCGAGGCAAGATCGATTTGCGGTTGGTAGACCACGTACAACTGGCGTTTTTCAAACGCGGTACGCAGACCGCGCATGATGCGAACCCGCTCGCGGATTTCTACACCCATGCTGCGCGTGAAATAAAAATAGCCCTTGCGCTGCTGGCCTTTGGCGCGCTTGAGTGCGATGTCGGCATCCTTCAGTGCTTCGGCGCCGGTGCCTTCGTAATCGGACAGCCGCACCAACCCCATCGTGGCCGATAACTGCACCGATTGATCGTCGATACTAAAGGATGAATTGAATAAGGATAAGGTCTTGATCGGATCGACCTGCGTCTCGTTGCCGAGCAGCGCGAAAATATCGCTGCCGACGCGCGCGATGGTGATGGCCTCGCCCAGATCGGACTTCAGGCGAGCCGCCACCGCCAGCAATAGTAAATCGCCAAATTGGTGGCCCAGCGCGTCATTGGTATCGGCGAAATGGTCGATGTCGAGCAGGGCCAGAATTGCTTCGCTGCGACTGCTGGAATTAAGCGTATCGTCGACCATATCGATTAAGCGCGTGCGGTTCGGCAATTTGGATAGCTGGTCGTAAAATGCAAAATTGTGCAGATTCGAAACCAGCAAGACGTTTTCCAGTCCGACTGCAATATTGCTGCAAAATACTTCCAGCAGGCGTTGATCGGACGCCGTCAGCGCATGGTCAGTATGAAAGTAGGCAAGATAATCTTGCCCAGATTTGCCAATAAAGTAGAGCGTAAAGTAACGCTCTTCATAGATGTTGCAGCGCTGTAGCAGAGTGTAAGTCAAGGCATCTAAAACCATGCTTTCGTTGAAATGGCCGAGCGTCTGGCCAATATACGGATGGTAATTGCCGCTGGCGGCGACGATGCCGAGCATCTTACTGTCGCTCTGCAAGCTATCTTGTACACAAATAAATCCATCACCATCAAGCTGCAACAGGCTTTTCACTTGAGCCAATACGCCTTCGGCGTAATTGGACATGCCATGTAATCCCATGAGTTCGGTGCTGGCTTGCACAATCCGGTCAAGTCCGCGACGGCTGGCATTGACGCTGCAAATTTGTTCGTAGGAGCGAATGGCGGCGGCCACGGTAGTAAACAGCTTGATGCGTGTTAGTTCCGATTTGGTCTTGTAATCGTTGATGTCAAAATCGCGGATCGCATCCATTTCCGGTGCGTAACCGGGCTGGCCGGTACGCAAGATGATGCGCGTGTCGGGATTGCACAAGTCGTCGCGAATAAAGCGCACCAGTTGCAGTCCGGCATCTTGCTGCTCCATGACGACGTCGAGCAGGATGACGGCGATGTCTTTTTCATGCTCAAGCAAGGTACGCGCTTGTGCTGCGGAATAGGCATGCAAAAATAGCAAGGACCTATTTTGCATCGGTAGATTGTTCAGTGCGAAGGTGGTAGCAGCATGTACATCGGCGTCGTCATCCACGATCAAGACCCGCCACACGCCGTTGTCGCCGGAATGATGAAGCGTTTCGACTGGCAGGGCTTCGTCCAGGAATACCAGCTCGTCGGGATCACCCTGCACAGGGGCAGTCGATGAGGTCATGTAAATGCATCTCCTAGAATACGTGTTTCTTTGCGGCTCAGTATATAGCGAAATCTTCTGAACTATAGCGTTTTACGGCCTTTGCTAGGGTATTTCTCTCCATTCGGTATCTGATGCGATATTGATGAATATTCTCAAAAGGTTTATCGGTAGTCTTTCTGTCATGCATTGAGCAGTGATTTCGGCAGCCAGCAGTGCTCTGATTGGCATAGGCAATAAAACACGCAAAGCGTACTTTTAATAGTCATACCGTATCAGCCTTCAGCAGGCCTGGTGACGCTGGTAAAATGCGTCTTTTGCTCATCTCCCATTCCCATGTCTGGCAATACTTTCGGCATTTTGTTCACGGTCACCACTTTTGGCGAATCTCACGGCGCTGCAATCGGCTGCGTTATTGATGGTTGCCCTCCCGGCATGGTTTTGTCCGAGGCTGATATCCAGCCCGAATTGGATCGGCGTAAACCCGGCACTTCACGCCACGTTACACAGCGACAAGAGTCCGATACCGTCGAAATCTTGTCCGGCGTATATGAAGGAAAAACTACCGGCGCCCCTATCGCCCTGTTGATTCGCAACGAAGATCAGCGTAGTAAGGATTACGGCAATATTGCCGAAACATTCCGCCCCGGCCACGCCGATTACACCTATTGGCACAAATATGGCATCCGCGATCCACGTGGCGGCGGCCGCTCTTCTGCTCGCTTGACCGCACCCGTTGTGGGCGCCGCTGCGATCGCCAAAAAATGGTTGCTGGAGCAATATGGCACCACTTTTAAAGGTTGTATGAGCCAGTTGGGAAATATCGCCATCCCGTTCGATGCCTGGTCGCACGTGCCACACAATCCTTTTTTTGCTGCGACAGCCGATGCAGCCAAAATTAAGGAATTGGAAGATTATATGGATGCTTTGCGAAAGGCCGGCGATTCGATTGGCGCTCGCATCGACGTGATCGCACAAAACGTGCCGGTCGGTTTGGGCGAACCTATTTATGACAAACTCGACGCCGAAATCGCCTACGCCATGATGGGCATCAATGCCGTGAAAGGCGTTGAAATTGGGGCCGGCTTTAAAGCAGTAGAGCAAAGAGGTTCCGAACATGGCGACGAACTGACGCCCGATGGCTTTATCGGCAACAATGCCGGCGGCGTGCTAGGCGGTATTTCTACTGGCCAGGACATCACGGTTTCGATTGCAATCAAACCCACTTCATCGATTCGGGTGCCGCGACAATCAATAGATAAGGCGGGCAATCCGATTACGGTCGAAACCTTCGGCCGGCATGATCCTTGGGTCGGTATCCGGGCGACCCCGATTGCAGAAGCGATGCTGGCCTTGGTGCTGATGGATCACGCCCTGCGTCATCGTGCCCAATGTGGCGATGTCTCAGTATCAACACCGAAAATTGCTGCCAGCAAACCTGTCTGATATGTATTTGATTTTTTGGGCAGATTTGTTTGCGTATAAGCGAGTGAATCGTCTAATAAATAGGGGGTATATGCACAAATACTGCTTATTCCGCACGTATTTGTTGGGTTTATAAATATACCTACCCCAGTATTTTTTGACTATTTAGCCTTTTTGTTGTCGTTGTTTCTGCCGGATATGAATCCATCAACTGTTTTTCTGGCTCCCTAGTGCTGGCTTTTCAAGCCGCAGATTCGTTTCAGTTTACTTATATTAAGAGTATTCCTTGCCGCATTCAGCCTGGCCCAAACAGGCCTTTACTTTTGCCCTGTTTTTTTTCGCCTATTACGCCTACGTAGGTGTGCTCTCGCCTTATGCCAGCCTGTATTTTTCAGATCAAGGCATGACGGTGGCGCAAATCGGCGTATTGATGTCCTTGATGCAAGTAATGCGTATTTTT
This sequence comes from Pseudomonadota bacterium, assembly GCA_040384645.1. Classification (GTDB taxonomy): domain Bacteria; phylum Pseudomonadota; class Gammaproteobacteria; order Burkholderiales; family Burkholderiaceae_D; genus JAZKIX01. The sequence continues at coordinate 17,819 of JAZKIX010000174.1, forward strand.
GGCCCGAATATGTGGGGTTGGGTCTCAGACCATACGCAAAAACGCGTGACAGTGTTGCGCGTCACCGCGCTCGGGGCATTGGTGGTATTCGGCGGCATTTTTTTCAGCCATAGTTTCGCCCAATTTTTTATCGTCATGCTGCTGTTGAATTTTTTCACCAGCGCGCAAGGCCCACTTTCGGAAGCGTTGATGCTGTCCGAGATGAAGGGTGACCTCACCCATTATGGCCGGCTGCGATTGTGGGGTTCCGTCGGCTTCATCGTTGCCGTTACGGCAGCGGGGCAGCTGCTGGACTGGTGTGGTATCTGGGTCATGCCTTGGATTACGCTGGCATTTTTGGTATTGGTCGGACTGGCTAGCTTGCGGATGCAAGAATCGACGCATGTACATGTGCATCAGGTGCCGGTCGCCCTGCGCACCTTGTTGCAACGGCCGGAGGTCCTGGCCTTTTTCACCTCGACGTTTTTTATGGTCGCGGCGCATTCATCGCTGTATGTTTTCTACTCGCTCTATCTGGTGCAAATCGGCTACAGCAAAACGGTGGTCGGTTTAATGTGGTCGTTGGGTGTGGCGGCCGAGATTGTTTTCTTCTATTACCAAACTCCTATATTTCGCCGCTTCGGGATCCGCCAATTGATGTTGTTCAGCTTGGCAATCGCTGTAATCCGATTCGCAATGATCGGTTTCGGTGCGCAATCGCTGTTGCTGTTGGTGATCGCACAGATATTGCATGCAGCAACGTTTGGGGCGCACCACTCATCTTCCGTCATGACCTTGCAACGCTGGTTTTCCGGCGGCTTGCAGGCGCGCGGTCAAGCTTTGTACACCAGTATTTCGTATGGCTTGGGCGGTACCGCGGGTGGACTAGTGTTGGGCATGGTGTGGGATACATTGGGGCCGCAATCGGTTTTCCTGATGGCATCTGGTTTTGCCGGATTGGCGGCTTTGGCTGCATGGTTGTCTTTTTACTGGCAAGCCGTAGGCAAAGTGCAAGGCGTTTGATTATGCCGAGCCATGCTTCGACGACATGTATTTTCAGCCGGAAATTTGCCCGGTTCAAAGGAAAAATCAAGTAAGCGGAGCAGGCTATCCCCCGGCGCGACTGGTTTTGCGTTGCGCACCTATGTCATAATCAAGCATTAATTGCCTGTCATTGCGCGGAATTTCTGCATGAGAGGCTACAAGATTTGCGGTTATTAAACTTGGTTGAATAATGAATAAGACGCTCTACGACAAACTTTGGGAATCGCACATCGTTCGTGCTGAGGACGATGGCACGACAATTCTTTATATCGATCGTCATCTGGTGCATGAAGTGACCAGCCCGCAAGCGTTTGAAGGACTTCGCGTTGCAGGCCGCACGCCTTGGCGGGTTTCAGCCAATCTGGCGGTGGCCGACCATAATGTCCCGACCACCAACCGCGCCGGCGGTATCGACGAGCCTGTATCGCGTCTGCAAGTGGAAACGCTAGATGCCAATGCCAAGAAATACGGCCTGACCTATTTCAATATGGCCGACAAGCGGCAAGGTATCGTCCACGTTATCGGGCCAGAGCAGGGCGCAACATTGCCCGGCATGACTGTCGTCTGTGGCGATTCCCATACTTCTACCCATGGCGCATTTGCTTGCCTGGCGCATGGTATCGGCACCTCCGAAGTCGAACACGTGCTGGCGACCCAGACGTTATTGGCAAAAAAATCGAAAGCAATGTTGGTGCAAGTTGATGGCGCATTGCCAGCCGGCGTTACTGCGAAAGACGTGGTATTGGCCGTGATCGGCAAAATAGGCACTGCGGGCGGCAACGGTTATGCCATTGAATTTGCCGGCTCAACCATCCGCAGCCTTTCCATGGAAGGGCGCATGACGGTGTGCAATATGGCAATCGAGGCTGGTGCCCGTGCCGGCATGATCGCGGTTGATGATGTTACCTTGAATTATGTCAAAGGCCGGCCATTTTCTCCGGTTGGCCCGCAGTGGGATAGTGCAGTTGAATCTTGGCGCACCTTGCATTCCGACGCTGGTGCGAGATTTGATCTGGTCGTATCCCTCAATGCGGCTGAAATCAAGCCGCAAGTCACCTGGGGCACCTCGCCTGAAATGGTGGTTGCGGTCGATGGGCGTGTACCTGACCCCGATAAGGAAAAGGATTCGGTAAAGCGCGACGCAATGGAAAAAGCGTTGGTGTATATGGCACTCAAGCCAAATACCCTGATGTCCGATATTCGTATCGATAAGGTATTCATCGGCTCTTGCACTAATTCACGGATTGAAGATTTGAGAGCGGCAGCGGCGGTTGTGCGCGGTAAATTTCGCGCTTCCAATGTGCGGCTGGCGATGGTGGTGCCAGGTTCCGGTCTAGTCAAGGATCAGGCTGAGCGAGAAGGTTTGGATGTCATTTTTCGCGCGGCTGGTTTTGAATGGCGCGAGCCCGGTTGCTCGATGTGCCTGGCGATGAATGCCGACCGCCTTGAACCTGGTGAGCGCTGTGCGTCGACGTCGAATCGTAATTTTGAGGGAAGGCAAGGCGCGGGTGGTCGCACCCATCTTGTCAGTCCTGCGATGGCTGCTGCTGCAGGTATAGCAGGGCATTTTGTCGATGTTCGTTCGTTATAAAAAGGTAAATCCATGAAAAAAATACTCGCACTCGCATTATTGGTCGCTTCAGGATATATGTTGGCCGGTTGCAATACGATGAACGGTTTAGGTAAGGACGTCGAAAAAGTTGGCGAGAAAGTACAGGACGCGTCAAAGAAATGAGTTTGAAAAAAATCGACTTTTTTCTTCGATGATTTTTAAACTGGCTTGTCTATAAATCACTGGAAATACCGGCATGGCGTTCAATTGATCGCCATGCGTTTCAACAGAAATACGAGCAAATGGCATGAAAAAATTCAATGTTCTTAATGGCTTGGTTGCGCCGCTCGATCGCGCCAATGTGGATACCGATGCGATTATTCCAAAACAGTTTTTGAAATCGATTCATCGAACCGGTTTTGGTCCTAATCTGTTTGATGAGTGGCGTTATCTTGATCACGGCGAGCCTGGGCAAGATAACTCAGGACGTCCGTTGAATCCGGATTTTGTCTTGAATCAAGCGCGATATCAAGGTGCATCGATTCTGCTTACTCGCAAAAATTTCGGCTGCGGATCTTCGCGAGAACATGCGCCTTGGGCTTTGGATCAATACGGATTTCGGGCAATTATTGCATCTAGTTTTGCCGACATTTTCTTCAATAATTGCTACAAGAATGGATTGCTGCCGATAGCCCTTTCGGAGCTGCAGGTCGACCATTTGTTCAACGAAGTTAATGCCTTCCCCGGTTTTCATTTGATTGTTGACCTGGAGCAGCAAAATGTCAGTACGACAAATGGCAGCGTAACTTATCCTTTTGAGATCGATGCTTTTCGTAAGTATTGTCTGCTCAACGGGCTTGACGATATTGGTTTGACCTTGCAGCACGCAGATGTGATTCGTGCATTTGAAGAACGCCATCTTGCGGTCAATCCTTGGTTGGCAAATACGATCTAAGTCGATTTCGCCACCTGTTTTACATCTAAAGTAATCAATATGAAAATCGCAATTTTGCCTGGTGATGGTATCGGCCCTGAGATCGTTGAACAAGCGGTCAGGGTTCTTGGCGCTCTGGATGAGCATTTTGAAATGGAAACGGCACCGGTCGGCGGTGCTGGTTACGCCGCTTCTGGGCATCCCTTGCCTGAAGCCACTCTCAAACTGGCAAAAGAAGCGGATGCGGTTTTATTCGGTGCAGTAGGCGACTGGAAGTACGACACCTTGGAACGTTCGCTGCGCCCAGAACAAGCCATTCTTGGATTGCGCAAAAACCTTAGTTTGTTCGCAAATTTACGACCCGCTATCCTTTATCCAGAATTGGCCGGCGCTTCGACTTTGAAGCCAGAAGTTGTTTCAGGACTCGATATCCTTATCATCCGTGAACTGACCGGTGATATTTATTTTGGACAACCGCGTGGCGTGCGGATTTGCCCGGACGGTCCTTTCAAGGGCGAGCGCGAGGGCTTTGATACCATGCGCTACGCAGAAACTGAAATCAGGCGTATCGCCCACGTCGCTTTTCAAGCGGCCCAAAAGCGTGGCAAGCGTCTCACAAGCGTTGATAAAGCCAACGTGCTTGAAACTTTTCAGTTTTGGAAAGACATCGTCACCGACGTACACAAAGAATATCCGGACGTAGCGTTAGATCATATGTATGTGGATAATGCTGCTATGCAACTTGTACGAGCGCCCAAAAAATTCGATGTGATTGTGACGGGTAATATGTTTGGCGATATCTTGTCGGACGCTGCCGCCATGTTGACCGGTTCTATCGGCATGTTGCCATCGGCATCACTGGATGCCAGCAATAAGGGGCTGTACGAACCGTCGCATGGTTCTGCGCCTGACATTGCTGGCAAAGGCATTGCCAACCCATTGGCAACAATTTTGTCGGCTGCGATGATGTTGCGCTTTTCTTTCAATAAGGCAGAACAAGCAGACAGAATTGAAAGCGCAGTGAAAAAAGTATTGGCTCAAGGTTTACGTACACCAGATATCTACGAAAGTGGCACGACTAAAGTAGGCACTAGGGAAATGGGCGATGCCGTGGTGAAAGCAATCAGCACGTAGTAATTGTTGTTGGCGAGGTCGCGATTTTGTGTGATTTCGTTAAGGGATTTTTGATCAGGTGGCGGGTTGCACTCGCTTTACGTTGAAGGAATAAAGATGAAATTGGTTGGCTTGGTCGGTTGGCGTGGCATGGTGGGTTCAGTCTTGATGCAGCGAATGCAAGATGAGAACGATTTCTCATTGATTGAACCGGTTTTCTTTTCTACTTCGAATGCAGGTGGAAAAGCGCCTTCGATGGCGAAAAATGAAACAGCACTTAAAGATGCCAATGATATTGATGCACTAAAAAAATGCGACATCATTATTACCTGCCAGGGCGGAGACTACACATCAGACGTGTTCCCCAGATTGCGTGCCGCAGGTTGGCAGGGATACTGGATTGACGCGGCGTCCACGCTACGAATGAATGACGACGCGATCATTGTGCTTGATCCAGTGAACCAGCACGTGATCAAAGACGGCCTTGCCAAAGGAATCAAAAATTATATTGGTGGCAATTGCACCGTATCGTGCATGTTGATGGGACTCGGCGGTTTATTTCAGCATGATTTGGTTGAATGGATTAGCTCTATGACCTATCAAGCGGCATCGGGCGGCGGTGCGCAGCACATGAGAGAGTTGCTAACCCAATTTGGCACGATCAATGCTGAAGTTAAAGCGCTACTAGAGAATCCGGCGTCTGCGATCCTTGAGATTGATCGTAAGGTATTAGCTAAGCAACATCTAATGACAGGCGATGAGACCAAGCAGTTTGGCGTTCCCTTGGCAGGTAATCTGATTCCTTGGATCGATAAGGATTTGGGCAACGGCGTTTCTAAAGAAGAATGGAAAGGCGGCGCTGAAACTAATAAGATTTTAGGTAAAGGCGCGGCATTTGGTTCCAAGGAAATTCCGGTTGATGGTCTCTGTGTACGTATCGGTGCCATGCGTTGTCATTCTCAAGCGCTCACCATCAAACTAAAAAAAGACGTGCCTCTAGATGAAATAAATGACATCATTGCGAAAAATAACCGATGGGTAAAAGTTGTACCCAATAATCGTGAAGCATCGATGCGCGATTTGACCCCCGCTGCGGTCACCGGAAGCTTGCAAATACCTGTTGGTCGACTGCGTAAAATGCAAATGGGGAATGACTATTTGTCAGGATTTACGGTGGGTGATCAACTTTTGTGGGGTGCTGCCGAGCCTTTGCGCCGTATGTTGCGAATTGTTCTCGAAGATTGAATTTCTTGAAGCTTTGCCATTGACGTTGTCATTTAGCAACGCAAACCCGCAGAATGTTTCTGAAAAGATACGTTTCTGCGGGTTTTACATATCATGTGAAACTAGTTAAGCTTGCATGCGTAAGTCCATGATGATATGTTGAAAGTTCCGAAATATTGTTTTAAATAACTTAAATTTTGCCTTCGTGATGCTTTCTTTGAAGTGCACGGTTCGCAGGCCATTTGTACCCGATCATTTTTAATGATGCTGTGTATTTTTGGTCTATTTGAGCGGCCTGCTTAAGCATCATTTGTGTTCGACCAAGCATTTGCTAACCGTCTGCCTATCCATGCCATCTAAAATGCATCCATATACCCGCCCCACGTTAGTCTCGTTTGGTTTGAAAACACTCAGTGCAGCCGTCACATCTGCGGTGTTATTGCTGTCAAGTGCGCATGCAGCGGGCTTGGGGAAATTAACTGTACTTTCTTCGCTTGGGCAACCCCTGCGTGCCGAAATTGAGCTGACATCGGTTGCTAAAGATGAGGCAAGCGCATTAGTTGCAAAGCTGGCTTCCACTGATGCATTTCGTGTGGCAAATATCGAATTTAATCCGGCATTGCTTTCGTTGCGGTTTGCGATTGAGCAAAAAGGTGGCCGTTCGATACTCCGCGTGACTTCTGCGCAAGCGATGAACGAGCCTTATGTCGATATGTTGTTGGAATTAAGCTCTGGCAATAACCGTTTGGTGCGTGAATACACATTCTTGCTTGATCCGGCAGAACTTCAAACTTCGCAATCTGCGCAGATCACTGCTCCGGTCGATGTGCCTGCCGTTACGACGGCGCAAGTGACTACGACGCAAGTTGCAGCAACACCAGTTGCCGATGGTTCATCTGCAATTTCCGGGAAGAAACAAAAAAAACGAGGTGCGTCCAAAACAGCATCTGATGCCGCAGTTGACGGCGGCGATGCGCCAAAGGCTACAGAAAAAATAAAGAGCAGTGAAAGCAGTGGTGAAATCACCGATTACAAAGTTAAGGCTGGCGATACCCTAGGCTCCATTGCGGGACGCTTAAAGCCTAATGGCGTGTCACTTGATCAAATGCTGGTCGCGCTATATTTGACAAATCAAAGCTCATTTATCGGCGATAACATGAATCGGCTCCGTTCCGGCGAAGTGCTGACGGTGCCTGACACTGAAACAATTCGCGGTGCAAGCGATGCGGACGATGCAAAAGACATCGTAAAGGCGCAATCTAGCAATTTCAGTAATTATCGTAATAAATTGGCTGGGCAAGTTATTACGGCAGTGCCAAGTAAAGCGGTGGAATCCAAGCAAAACGCTGGCGGGAAAATTACTACAAAGGTAGAGGAAAAATCTACCGCGGCAAATGAATCTAAAGACAAGTTGAAATTGTCGTCCAAAGCGAATGCTGGAGCGACGGCAGCAAGCAGTCAAAAGGCGGCGCCGGTGGTGCCAGAAGACAAGATCGCCAAAGATAAAGCGTCTGCTGAAGCGGCTGCTCGGGTAAAAGAGCTGGAAAAAAATGTTGGTGATTTGAAGAAGGTTTTGGATATCAAGCACAAAGGCTTGGCAGATCAACAAAAGGCGCTGGATGAGAAAGCGGCTGCTTCTTCAAAAATTGCAAGTGTGCCAGCACCTACCACAACAACTACGGTTGCCGCCACGCCTGCTCCAACGTCGGCCGTCGTTCCAACGCCAACTCCAGCAATAGAGCCTAAGCCAGCGCCGGTTGTTGCTACAGCGGCGTCAACGCCAATTGTTGTTGCTCCAGCAGCTACTTCTTCAGCCACAATTGCGTCGGTGGAACCCATACCGCCGGTAGCGACATCGCCGGTTGTCGAGCCGCCTCCAGCTGTTGTTGTCAAGCCAATGGTGCCACCGCAACCCGCGGCTGCGCCTGAAATCGGACTCGTTGATACCATATTGGACAGTCCGTATTTGGTGCCTGGTGGCGTGGCAGCGGTATTGGTACTTGGCGCACTGGCGTTTCTTGGCATGCGTCGTAAAAAAAAGCCCCAGCATTCTGATTCCAGCATATTGTCCGACTCCAGCATGCAGGTGAATTCGCTGTTCGGGTCGACTGGCGGGCAGAGCGTTGACACTAACAATAGTGTGTTTAATTCAAATTTTGCGCCTTCAGCCAGCCAGCTTGATACAAACGAAGTCGATCCGGTGGCAGAAGCTGATGTGTATATTGCCTATGGTCGTGATGCTCAAGCCGAAGAAATTCTGAAAGAGGCGTTAAGAACCCAGCCTGAACGCCATGCGGTACGCGTCAAATTGCTTGAGATTTATGCAAATCGTAAAGATACTCGCTCGTTTGAAATTCTTGCTGGTGAATTGTATGGAATGACCAAAGGGGAAGGCGATGATTGGGCGCAGGTAGCAAGTTTAGGAATTGGAATCGATCCCAATAATCCGTTGTACGCTGGAGGTGAGTTGTCGGCAGATGCCGCAGCCAGAGCGCCTTCGTTGACCGCGCTGACCGAGCCGCTTCAAGAGCTAGATCCAGAAACTCTGTTGGATAACACGCCAGAAGTGCATCATGCGGCGCTTAACGTGTCCCAATATGAAAAACCGGTGCTTGCTCCCGCTGCAATGGCCAATCGTGCTGCGGCGACGGCAAGTGCAATGGACGAAACGCTGGATTTTGACTTGGGTGATTTAGGCGACTTTTCGACTGAGCCAGAAGTAGTACATCCAGTGTCGTTGGCAAAAGTAGCTGAACCACGCACCTTAGATTTTGATATGGGCGGATTGTCGGCGGCGCCAGCGCCTGTAGCGGTTGTGGTACCTGCAGTAATGGAATTTGACGCACCAACGCTGCCTGATCTGAAAATTGCAGACATCAAAGTTGACCAAAAAGTGGAAGTGGCAACAGTCCCTGATGAACTCGATTTCGATTTGGGCGGTTTGGGATTTGAAACCAGTGCGCCGCACGAAGTGAAACATGTGCAAGTTCCGGTTGACATCAAGGTTGATTTTGGTGGAATGGAGCTTGACCATATTTCTGCTTCTCCAGTAAACGAACATGCGTTCACGGTAGACCCTGCTGTCGCGCTAGCAGAAGTTTCGCCAGCCTATGCGCACCAAGCGTCCGAATCGCAAGCGCTTGACCTGGGATTGTCTGGAATTAATCTGGATCTGCATGCGCCAGCATCCGATTTGAATGCCAATAATAATGGCGATATCGCGTTGGATATCAACGGTGATGTAAGTATGGAAATGGATACCAAACTTGATTTGGCAATTGCCTATCAAGAAATTGGCGATAAGGAAGGTGCGCGCGAATTGGTTGATGAAGTGATCAAGGGCGGTAGCGGAGCGCAAATCGAAAAAGCCAAAGAAATGCGTCGTCAACTCGCGTAATAGTTCATCACCGATAAAAGCGGGCGCGGCATTGTTGCTGGCGCCCGTTTTGTTTTGTAAGGGTTTTTTTAGAATGAATTTGAATTGAAACGGATTGTTCTAGGTATCCAATATGATGGCGCGCCGTGGCAAGGTTGGCAAACCCAACCAAACGGACATACGGTCCAGGATCGGCTAGTAGCGGCGCTCAAAAAATTCTCCCAGCGTGATATTGCCGTTACCTGTGCCGGTCGCACTGACACAGGTGTACACGCCTTGGAACAGGTGGTGCATTTCGATACCGACTTGGATCGGGAATCATTCTCTTGGGTGCGCGGTGTCAATGCTTTTTTGCCGCCTTCCATTGCCGTGCGCTGGATGCGAACCATGCCGAATGACGCAAGTGGGGATTTTCATGCACGATTTAGTGCTACTGCCCGAACCTATCAGTATATTTTATACAACGATCCAATACGATCCCCATTGTTGTATGGCAAAGCAGGCTGGGTATTCCGTCCACTCCACTTGGAAAATATGCAAATTGCGGCAGCTGGACTCATTGGCACCCACGATTTTTCGGCATTTCGCGCTGCCCAATGTCAGGCAAAATCGCCCGTCAAAATGATGCATGAAGTAAATATTGAACGTCATGGCAGCATGATCGTTTTTACCTTACGTGCGAGTGCGTTTTTACATCATATGGTGCGTAATCTGCTCGGTTCTCTGATTTACGTCGGTATCGGAAACCACCCACCTGCATGGTTGATGGAAGTTTTGGCATCGCGAAATCGTGCCCTGGCTGCACCGACATTCATGCCGGACGGTTTATATCTGGTGAAAATCGACTATCCTGAAAAATGGAACCTGCCCGAAACTGCATCGCAGGTAGTGCCTTGGCTTTAATTCGGATTAGACGTTATTTCTAATATTGTCGGGAGTATGATCAAAAACTGGTGTTATGCCGCACGTATTTAAACCGTCAAATTTTATACTGCGCCCAGTATATTTCGAGCTTCATGAGCTAATGATTGTGCTCACCCCCAGAAAATGATTTCAAAACGGAATGAAGACATCGAATGAATCATCGTACTCGTATCAAAATATGTGGTTTGACCCGGATCGAAGATGTGAAAGCGGCAGTTGCAGCCGGCGCTGATGCGATTGGATTTGTGTTTTATCCCAAAAGTTTGCGTTATGTGAGTCCGCAACTGGCAGGGCGACTCATTGCGGCTGTGCCGCCGTTCGTCACCACAGTCGGGTTGTTTGTCAATGCTTCGACCGTGGAAGTCATCGATACTGTTCGGCAGGCGCCCGTTTCGCTATTGCAGTTTCATGGCGATGAAACTAGCGAACAATGTAGCGCAACGGCAGCAGCGGTCAATCGACCGTTCACGCGTGCCCTGCGTGTAAAATCCGATATGCTCGCAGCAGATTTGATAAAATTCGAGAACGATTATCAGGCCGCCAGCCACCTGTTTTCTGGTTTGTTGCTCGATGCGTTTGTTGATGAATACGGCGGTGCCGGAAAGGTTTTTGATTGGTCTCTCATCCCAAAAGAACGCGCGTCTCAGGTCGTTTTAAGTGGTGGCTTGAACGTACAAAACGCGACTGACGCGGTACTGCGAGTTCGCCCGTATGCAGTTGACGTGAGTAGCGGCGTTGAACTCGACAAGGGTATCAAGGATGCCGACAAGATACATGCGTTTATCGCCGCGGTCCGTCGGGCGGATGACACCATTTAAGAAAGAAATCCCATGAAAGAATTAAACGCGCTTGGCAGTTTTGCGGAGCGAGAATCCCTTATTAACACAGCGCTGTATCAAACCGCCGAATACAAATATCCCGATGCCCGAGGGCATTTTGGTGCCTATGGCGGCACCTTCGTATCGGAAACCCTTACCCACGCTCTTGCGGAATTAAAAGACGCTTATGCAAAGTACAGCAAAGATCCTGCATTCCTCGACGAATTTCGCTATGAACTGAAACATTTTGTCGGACGTCCATCGCCGATTTACCATGCCAAGCGCTGGTCGGAGAAAATGGGCGGCGCGCAGATATTTTTCAAGCGTGAAGACCTGAACCACACCGGTGCCCACAAAATTAATAACGTCATTGGGCAAGCCCTGCTAGCCAAGCGGATGGGGAAGCCGCGGGTCATTGCCGAAACTGGCGCGGGTCAGCATGGGGTTGCAACAGCCACCATTTGTGCCCGTTTTGGTCTGGAATGCGTTGTTTATATGGGCTCGGAAGATGTAAAACGCCAGGCGCAAAACGTGTACCGCATGAAGTTACTGGGTGCAACGGTGGTGCCAGTCGAATCCGGTTCAAAAACCTTGAAAGATGCGCTGAACGAAGCCATGCGCGACTGGGTTACCAATGTTGAAAACACGTTTTATATCATCGGCACGGTGGCAGGGCCTCATCCTTATCCGATGATGGTGCGGGATTTTCAATCGGTAATTGGCGAAGAATGTCTCTGGCAAATGCCAGAAATGACCGGCCGGCAGCCTGATTATGTCGTGGCTTGTGTCGGTGGCGGTTCAAATGCAATGGGGATTTTTTATCCTTACATCGATGACAAAAACGTCCGGTTAGTAGGGGTCGAGGCGGCAGGCGAGGGCATGGAAACCGGCCGTCATTCAGCATCGCTGACCGCTGGCTCACCCGGTGTTTTGCATGGCAACCGAACTTATTTGATGCAAGATGAAAATGGTCAGGTCATTGAAACGCATTCAGTTTCGGCAGGACTCGATTATCCCGGTGTCGGCCCTGAACACGCGTGGTTAAAGGATTCGAGACGTGCACAATACGTCACAATTACCGATGAAGAGGCGCTGCAAGCATTCCACGATAGTTGTCATATTGAAGGCATTATCCCTGCACTGGAATCGAGCCATGCGTTGGCTTATGCGGCGAAACTTGCGGCAACACTGCCAAAGGATAAGATCGTATTGGCCAATTTGTCTGGACGTGGCGACAAGGACATGCACACCGTCGCCGAGCGTATGGGAAATTTTTACTAAACCCTAGCATCGTAGGACTTGCACTCTTGGCAATAATAGGTTTGTGTGTATTGCCAAGAGCTTGCGATCGATTCCAGCGCTTGCCGTCTAAATAGCAATTAGAACATTTCATTTTAGAAACCTATTATGTCCAGAATTCAGGCTGTATTTGCTGCTTTGGCAGCAACGAATAAAAAAGGTCTTATTCCCTTCATTACCGCAGGCGATCCAACGCCCGCAATCACGGTTTCCTTGATGCACGCTTTGGTTGCTGGCGGTGCCGATATCATTGAATTAGGTGTGCCATTTTCTGATCCGATGGCCGACGGGCCGGTGATTCAACGCGCATCGGAGCGTGCGTTAAAGCATGGTGTAGGCTTGCGCGACGTGCTTAAATTGGTTCAGGCTTTTCGGCAGTCGGATCTGACAACGCCGGTGGTATTAATGGGTTATGCCAATCCAATCGAGCGCATGGGCGTGACTGCTTTTATCGAGGCAGCCAAGGATGTGGGCGTTGACGGTGTATTGGTGGTCGATTATCCGCCCGAAGAATGCGAGGAATTTGCTGCCGAGATGAAGCGAAATGGCCTCGACACGATTTTTCTATTGGCACCTACTTCGACTGACGCCAGGATTGAGAGTGTTGGCAAAATTGCCAGCGGCTATGTGTATTACGTCTCCTTGAAAGGCGTGACCGGCTCCGGCAATCTCGATTTGGCAGCGGTTTCTGCCATGATTCCACGGATCAAGGCGCATGTTAAAGTGCCGGTCGGCGTGGGTTTCGGTATTCGGGATGCGGCCACTGCGAGGGCGATTGCATCGGTATCGGATGCGGTTGTGATCGGTAGCCGGATAATTCAAGAATTGGAAAATACGCCGCAGCACCAGGCGGCGCAGGCGTTACAAGATTTTATTGGCGGTATTCGCAGCGGTATGGATGCCGCTTAGCAAGAGATCAGTTCGTTCGACAAGTGTCCATTGAACGGCTACACTCTCGCCAGATTTGTTTGCACTAAAAAATAGCGGCCCGCGACAGGAGATCATCATGAGTTGGTTAGAAAAATTACTTCCCCCACGGATACAGCGGTCCGATTCCAGTTCGCGCAAGTCGATGCCTGAAGGATTGTGGGTCAAATGTCCCTCATGTGAAGCGGTCCTGTACCGCACGGATCTGGAAGCTAACATCCACGTCTGCCCTAAATGTAGTCATCACATGCGCATTCGTGCGCGGGAACGGCTTGATTCATTGCTCGATGCTGGTGGTCGTTATGAAATCGGCCATGAAGTATTGCCTGTCGACACGCTTAAATTCAAAGATAGCAAAAAGTATCCTGATCGCTTAAAGGCTATGATGGAGGCGACCGGTGAAACCGACGCCTTGATCGTCCTGGGCGGTTCGATTATGGCATTGCCGGTGGTGGTAGCTTGTTTTGAATTTGAATTCATGAGCGGTTCGATGGGTTCCGTAGTCGGCGAACGTTTTGTACGCGGTGCGCAAGTAGCGCTAGAGCAAAAAGTACCTTTTATTTGCATCGTTGCAAGTGGCGGCGCGCGCATGCAAGAAGGCCTATTCGGCTTGATGCAAATGGCAAAAACCACTGCCATGATTGCTAAATTGGCCGAGAAAAAATTGCCGTTTATTTCAGTCTTGACTGACCCGACTCTGGGTGGCGTCTCGGCTTCATTTGCGTTTATGGGCGATGTGGTGATGGCGGAACCGAAAGCGTTGGTTGGCTTTACCGGGCCGCGCTTGATCGAGCAGATCATTCGTGAAAAATTACCGG
>JAZKIX010000174.1:31836-36969 GCA_040384645.1 Pseudomonadota bacterium
AGCGTGCTGAATTCCTGATGCAACGCGGCGCCATTGATATGATTGTGGATCGCCGTAAAATGCGCGAAGAAATCGCACGTTTACTGGCGCTTCTGCAAAATCAAGCGGCCGAAGTGTTGGCTTAAATGTAGAATGCGAACGATTGGCCCGGACCGGAAACTGTCCGGGCTTTTTAATTTAAATGCAGGCCCACTAAGTTTTGTAAATGCACAATCCCCTCGTTCATCCAGCAACACTTGACGATTGGCTCTCATTGCTGGAATTGCGGCACTCAGAAACGGTCATTAATTTGGGTCTGGATCGTGTCCGCCGCGTCAAAGAGCAACTGGGATTGTCATTTTCCTGCCCTGTCATTACCGTTGGCGGAACCAATGGCAAAGGTTCTACCTGCTCAATGCTGGAATCGATCCTATTGCAAGCAGGTTATAAGGTAGGGCTTTACATCAAGCCACATTTCCTGGACTTCAATGAGCGTGCCAGAATCGGCGGCGAAATGGCGTCCGACGCGGCATTGATGGCAAGCTTTGAGATCGTGGAGTCGAAGCGCGGCGACATTGCACTGACCTATTTTGAATTCACGACGCTGGCGATCATGCAATTATTCGCTGATGCCAAGCTTGATGTGGTGATTCTTGAGGTGGGTTTAGGTGGCCGTCTTGATGCGGTCAACATCATTGATCCCGATGTATCGATCGTTACCAGTGTTGATATCGACCATACGGATTATCTTGGCGAGACCCGCGAAGAAATTGGATTTGAAAAAGCGGGCATTTTTCGGTCTGGCCGTCCCGCAATTTGCAGCGACCCCGTACCGCCGCAATCGTTGGTCCGGCATGCCGAAGCGATAGGCGCTGACCTGTGGTTATTGGGGCGTGATTTCAATTATTCCGGTGATAAACAGCAATGGAATTATGGCGGCCGCAGTCTGAGGCGCAACGCCCTGGCATACCCTAGTTTGCGCGGTGCGAACCAGTTATTAAATGCGTCAGCCGCATTGGCCGTGCTGGAAGTACTTCGTGAGCGCCTGCCTGTTGGCGCACAAGACGTGCGCAGCGGTTTGGTATTGGTCGAGTTACCAGGAAGATTCCAGGTCTTGCCAGGCCGGCCTACTGTCATTCTTGATGTGGCGCATAACCCGCATGCTGCCGCAACCCTGGCGCAAAATTTGGGCAATATGGGGTATTACCGTTACACCTATGCCGTATTCGGTGCCATGCATGACAAAGATATCGCTGGTGTCATTGCGCATGTCAAGGACCAGGTCGATCACTGGTGCCTGACCGATTTGCCGCTGGCACGTGCCGCAACCACGGCCGAACTCGTGCAAAAGCTGCGCGATGCCGGCATTGATCCTAATCTGGAGGCGAATCAGAAGCCGAATTCCGACGCTTCGGTCACATGCTTTGCTTCTCCTGCCGAGGCTTTTGCAAATGCCATGAGCCGGGCGGGTGACGATGATAGAATTGCGGTTTTCGGATCGCTGCGAACCGTCGCTGGCGTTATGGCAGCCCGGAAATCCTCCCAACACTGACGGCAAATCACTTATCGCATGGGATTGTTCTCGTTTCTTCGTAAAGACAAGCAAGTTCTCAGCATCGATGAAGGTAGTTTCTACTCCAAAGCAGATGAGGAGTCGAAATCGGTGCGTGCTCGCGGCCAGCGTGGTGCTACGACCGCAACCGGTGCTAGAGGACAAACACGTGAACCGGTTGATCCAGTGTTGCCAGAAAAAAAGCGCGCGCGGCGCCGTCTGGTCGGCGCGATTGCATTGATTTTGGCAGTCATTATCGGATTGCCGATGATTCTCGATTCGGAGCCAAAGCCGATTGCTAGCGATATACCGATTCTGATTCCAGCCAAAGACAAACCGGTCTCGGTGACACAAATGGAGTCTTCGTCTGCACCACGTGCCAACGAAATAGCATCGTCGGAAGTTGGTGCTCCAAAAGTTGCGGAGTCTGCTTCCATTGGCAATGCTGACAGCAATACAATATCTGCCGCGACTGAGGCGCAGCCCGCAGCAAATAATGCGGCAGTAGTTAAACCGACTGCGGAGCCGTCTATCAAGCCAGCCAAGCTGCCAGCGATCAAAAATGCGTCGCCCGACACGGTATTAAATGACGCGGAAATCAAGCCAACGCCCAAAATAAAACCTTCGCCGAAGACCGACGCCAAGCTCGAAAAGGAAGCGGTTGCAAATGCCGAAGTGAGTTCTGCCGATGCTGCGCGGGCAAATGCGATCTTGGAAGGCAAGATTGCGTCGCTGCCAGATGTGACGGACACTGCAGCACCGCCAAGTAAATTTGTGGTGCAGGTCGCTGCGCTTGCGACGCGAGACAAAGTGGACGAGTTGCAAGGCAAATTGAAGGATGCAGGTATCAAGTCCTATACCCAGACAGTCTCGACCCAATCGGGAACACGGATTCGGGTACGGATCGGGCCTTTTGGCGATAAGGACGAGGCACTAAAAATGCGTGAAAAATTAGCCAAGATCGGCTTGAACGGTACGCTCATTCCAGCCTGATCGAGTTTTCATTCCACGCGTGCATGACAATTTTTGATTATCTCGTCGTATTTATTTTCGCTTGCTCAACTATTATCGGCGCCGTGCGCGGTCTGGTGAAAGAGGTATTGTCGCTATTGAGTTGGGTGCTTGCATTTGTGATTGCCAATACGTTTAGTGAAGATCTCGCAGTTTTATTACCAAGCGTGGTTCCGGGACTGATTGTGCGATTGATTGTGGCATTCGCCGCCTTGTTTATCGGGACGAAATTTTTAATGTGGCTCTTAATGCTGGCGTTAGATGGACTGATCAAGGCCAGTGTTCTAAATCCTGTCGATCGTGGTTTGGGTGCCTTGTTCGGATTCGCACGGGGGGCGCTGATGGTGTTGGCGATTGTATTGGTATGCGCTATGACAGCGATTCCACGCCAGCCATTTTGGAAGAACGCCTTGTTCAGCCCGCTTGCCGAAAGCGCTGCGCATACAATCATGCCTTTTTTGCCCGGCAGTTTTGCGCAGCGTATCTCTTTTTGAATTGTCTTAGTTAGGAGTCCACCATGTGTGGCATTGTTGGCGTTTTTACTCATAATCCCGTTAATCAATTGCTTTACGATGCTTTGCTATTGCTGCAGCATCGCGGCCAGGATGCTGCCGGCATCGCAACCAGCCATAGCAATATGTTCTCGATGCACAAGGCTAATGGCTTGGTGCGCGACGTGTTCCGCACCCGCAATATGCGTTCTTTGCAAGGCAATTCAGGGATCGGGCATGTGCGTTACCCGACCGCCGGTTCGTCCAGCGAGGAAGAGGCGCAACCGTTCTACGTCAACGCGCCATTCGGCATTACTCTGGCGCATAACGGCAATTTGACCAATTGCGATCAGCTCAAGATCGAAATGTTCAAGAATGACCGGCGTCACATCAATACCGATTCCGATTCGGAAGTATTGTTGAATGTGCTGGCGCATGAAATTCAAGAAGCTACCAGCGGCTATTCGCTCGATCCAGCAGCGCTGTTCAAGGCAGTTTCCGTATTGCACCGTCGTGTACGTGGCGCTTACGCCGTCGTGGCGCAAATTGCCGGTTTCGGTCTGCTTGCATTTCGCGATCCATTTGGCATCCGGCCACTGTGTATCGGCGTTAATGAAACCGCCATGGGCACTGAATATTTGATCGCCAGTGAATCGGTCGCATTGGAAGGATTGGGATTTCGTTTTTTACGCGATGTGATGCCTGGCGAAGCGATTTTTATCGATGAAGACGGCCAGCTTTACCAGCAGCAGTGCGCCGACAGTCCGACCTTAAATCCGTGCGCATTCGAGTTTGTCTATTTTGCCCGCCCTGATTCCGTCATCGATGGCGCGTCGGTATATGCCACCCGTTTGAAAATGGGCGAATACTTGGCAGACAAAATCAAGCAGCAATTTCCGCATGGCGAGATCGATGTCGTGATGCCGATTCCTGATTCCTCACGTCCGGCGGCGATGCAACTAGCGCATTGCCTGAATCTGGATTATCGCGAAGGGTTCATCAAGAATCGCTATATCGGCCGCACCTTCCTGATGCCCGGGCAAGCTATTCGCCAGAAATCGGTACGGCAAAAACTCAATGCCATCAATTCTGAATTTAAAGGCAAGACGGTGTTGCTGGTGGATGACTCGATTGTGCGTGGCACCACTAGCCGGGAAATCGTGCAAATGGCGCGTGAAGCCGGTGCCAAGCGCGTGGTTTTTGCATCAGCCGCGCCGCCGGTAAAGTTCCCGAACGTGTATGGCATCGATATGCCGACGCGCAACGAGTTGATTGCTTACGGTCGCAGCGAACAAGAAATCTGCCGTGAAATCACCGCCGATGCCTTGGTATATCAGGACATCGACGCCCTGAAACGTGCCATGTCCGATGCCAACCCAGCCTTGACCAGCTTCGAGGCTTCGTGTTTTGACGGTATTTATGTCACTGGCGACGTCACACGCGACTATTTGGATCGGATCGAATTTGCACGCAATAATCCCGTGCCGAAACTGGAAGATACCGTGCGTTCGCAATTGAACCTGAATCTGGCGCAAGCGGATTAAACAGCTTTTGCCCCTTGCATTAGTGCCGCCTCCACCAAAATATCACTGGCGCAGGCGGTTTTTTTCTGAATACGAGACCTCATGAGCGAACCGACGCAATACGGCTTTACCACTACCATCTTGCATGGCGACCGTCAAAAAACCATCGAGCATGGTTCCTTGCGCAAGCCGATTCATAGCTCGGTTCCGTTTGGTTACAAAGATGCGCGTGAGCTAGCGGCGGTGTTCCAAGGCAAGCAGCCAGGTTATCGCTACGGCCGTCAAGGCAACCCCACTGTGTCCGCGTTGGAAGACAAGATCACCAAGATGGAAAGCGGCGCCTCGACCATTTGTTTCGCCACCGGCATGGCGGCCATCGGCGCGGTGACACAGGCGCTGTTGCGTGCGGGTGACCATGTTGTGTCGTCGGCGTTTTTGTTTGTGCCGGTGCTGTACCATAGGGGGGAGGTGGCGGATGTGGTGACCGTGCCTGAAGGGTGAGACTCTTTTTGCGACTTGCCTTGCTTGTGTTTGAGATTGGCGGGTGGTTGCAGTGACGATGCATATGCAATAAATG
>JAZKIX010000174.1:36979-40759 GCA_040384645.1 Pseudomonadota bacterium
TTTTGTTTGGCAATACCAATAGCTTGTTTCAAACGCTTAATGGTCAGGGTTTCAACATCTCGTTTGTCGATGCCACCGATGTCAAAAATATCGAAGCTGCATTGACGCCCGCAACCCGGATCGTATTTGTCGAAACGATTGCTAACCCGCGCACCCAGATCGCCGATTTGCAACGCATCGGCCAGTTATGCCGCGAGCGCAATATCGTGTACGTGGTCGATAACACCATGACGACGCCGTATTTGTTCCAGCCGAAAGACGTGGGAGCAAGCCTGGTGGTCAATTCTTTGACCAAATCCATCGCAGGTCATGGCGATGTGCTGGGCGGCAGCCTGACTGATACCGGTTTGTTTGATTGGACGACCTTCCCGAATATCTTCGATACTTACAAACGCAGTGCGCCGGCGCAATGGGGCATGGCGCAGGTTCGGGCCAAAGCCTTACGCGATTTTGGCGCGACTTTGGCGCCGGAAGCGGCGCACCATATCTCGGTCGGTGCGGAAACGCTGGCCTTGCGGATGGAGCGCGAATGCGCCAATGCATTGGCGCTGGCGCAAATGCTGGAAGCCGATAGTCGCGTCGCAGCAGTCCACTATCCTGGCCTGTCGTCGCATCCGCAACATGGCATGGCGAGGGCATTATTTAAGGCGTATGGTTTTTTGTTTAGCTTTGAATTGAAAGAAAACGTCGATTGTTTCGACTATTTGAACCGCTTGAAACTGGCGGTGCCAGCCAGTAATTTAGGTGATACACGGACTCTTGTGATTCCGGTGGCGCACACCATTTTCTATGAAATGGGTGCCGAGCGGCGGGCCAGCATGGGCATTGCTGAATCATTGATTCGGGTCTCGGTCGGGATTGAGGATGCCGCGGATTTGGTCGAGGATTTTCGCCAGGCTTTATCGGCATAAATGCCGTCTGCGTGGGCAATAGCCAGTCTGTGATTGCCAAATTCCAGTGCTGGAACGGCTCTCAAGGATGGAAATATACTCCGGTATGTATATTTAAAGGCACTTATAAAACGTGCGGGTTTGGCATACTATTGCCTCATACCCCCTTTTTTTTCTTGAATTTGTGAGGACTGGGAAATGCGGAACGGTAGCACATTCGCCTACGGATTAGTCTCGCAACCATGAACGACAAGCTTGCTCCGACACCGCGTGAAGTGGTGTTGGATACCGTGGCAAAATTGCCGAATTTGCCGGGTGTCTATCGCTATTTCGATGCCGACAATAAGGTGCTGTATGTCGGCAAGGCGCGCGACTTAAAGAAGCGCGTTTCAAGTTATTTTCAAAAAAACCTGAGCAGTTCGCGTATCGCGATGATGGTCGAGCGCATCGCGCGTCTGGAAACCACCGTCACCCGTAGCGAAGCAGAAGCCTTGATCCTTGAGAATAACCTGATCAAGGCATTACAACCGCGCTTTAACATCCTTTTCCGCGACGACAAATCCTATCCCTACCTCAAAATTACGGGACAGGAAGTGCCGAGAATGGTGTATTACCGTGGCGCGGTCGATAAAAAAAACCAGTATTTTGGCCCTTTCCCCAGTGCTTGGGCGGTCAAGGAGTCGATGCAGATTTTGCAGAAAGTGTTCATGCTGCGCACGTGTGAAGACAGTGTCTTCACCAACCGCACCCGACCTTGCTTGCTGCATCAAATTCATCGATGCAGCGCTCCGTGCGTGAAGGGCATTGCGCCAGAGGATTATGCGATTGACGTCGAGAACGCCGCGAAATTTTTGCGCGGTCGCCAGAGCGAAGTGATGGACGCGCTGCAAGCAAAGATGCATGCATTTGCTGCCGAACTCAAATTCGAGCAAGCGGTGGTCGTGCGCAACCAGATCTCAGCCTTGTCGCGGGTCTTGCATCAGCAAAGCATGGAATCTTCCGGTGACAGCGATATCGATATCATCGCCGTGATCGCGCAGGGCGGACGTGCCTGCGTGAATCTGGCAATGGTGCGCGGTGGCCGGCATTTGGGTGATCGCGCTTATTTTCCATCGCATGTCGATGAGGTCCAGCTGACGGCGGAAGATGCCATCGAGGTGGAAATACTAAAAGCGTTTCTGGCCCAGCATTACGTCGAAAAATTTATTCCAGGGACACTGATTTTGAATGTTGAATTCGATCAGCCTGAATTGATACTGGCCTTGACCGAGCAATGCGGCCACCGGATTAATTTGCTATTTCAACCACAAGGGCAACGCCGGCAATGGTTGGAAATGGCGCAAAAGGGCGCTGAAATTTCGATGGCGCGGCTCTTGTCCGAACAAGGTTCGCAACAGTTGCGCACGCGCGCGTTGGTGGAGGCCCTGAGCGTTGATGTCGCCGATATCGATGCCTTTCGGGTCGAATGTTTCGACATCAGTCATACGCAAGGCGAAGCCACGCAAGCGTCCTGCGTGGTATTTCATCATCACACGATGCAAAATGGCGAGTATCGGCGCTACAACATCAATGACATTACCCCGGGCGACGATTACGCCGCGATGCGTCAGGTCTTGATGCGGCGTTATGAGAAAGTCGCTAACGGCGATGGCGTCATGCCAGATCTGGTATTGATTGACGGCGGCAAAGGGCAGATCGAAATGGCACGCCAGGTGTTTGAAGAATTGGGCCTGGACATTAGCCTGATCGTTGGCGTCGCCAAAGGGGAAGGGCGCAAAGTCGGATTGGAAACTTTGCTCTTCGTCGACGGCCGCGCCGCCCAGGAACTGGGCAAGGAATCGGCCGCCTTGATGTTGATTGCGCAGATTCGCGATGAAGCCCATCGCTTCGCCATTACCGGCATGCGCGCCAAGCGCGCCAAGACGCGCCAGACTTCGCGGCTGGAAGAGATTGAGGGCATTGGTGCCAAGCGTCGCCAGAAGTTGCTAGCGCGTTTTGGCGGCTTGCGCGGCGTGGTCGATGCAAGTGTGGAAGATTTGGCCTCGGTCGAAGGGATTTCGCGACCATTGGCGGAAGAAATTTATAAACAATTGCATTGAAGTACGTTAAATTTCGTTATCCGAGATAAGTTGATAGCGCATCTTCATAGCCGGCTCCGACTCATTTAACCAGACGCATATACCTAGAAATTTTTTCATGCCTTTTAATATCCCGATTTTGCTCACTTGGTTGCGTGTCGCCTTGATCCCTTTGATGGTTGGCGTGTTTTATTTGCCGCACCATTGGTTGCCGCCTTACGAGCAAGGCGTTGCATCGACCGCAGTGTTTATCGTCGCTGCAGTAACGGATTGGTTCGATGGATTCCTGGCGCGGCGCTGGAATCAAACCTCGGCTTTTGGCGCCTTCCTCGACCCGGTCGCCGACAAACTGATGGTGGCCGGAGCCTTGCTGGTTTTGGTGCAATTTGACCGCGTGAATGCGGTGATTGCCTTCATTATTATCGGCCGTGAAATCACTATTTCTGCACTGCGCGAATGGATGGCGCAAATCGGCGCATCGAAGTCAGTCGCTGTCAGTTCACTGGGTAAAATCAAAACCGCTGCGCAAATGATTGCAATCCCGATGTTGTTATACGGTGAAGTATTATTCGGCCTGATCGACACCAGAATTTGGGGCGCCTGGTTATTAGTGGTGGCTGCTGTCCTCACCGTTTGGTCGATGTTCTACTACCTGCAGCGCGCGTGGCCGTTGATTAAAGATAATGCCGCTTAAGCCGATTTGTATGGTGCAAGGCTTGACAAAGAATGACGTTCCTCTATAATACGCACCTGTTGTTGACGCGGGAGTAGCTCAGTTGGTAGAGCGCAACCTTGCCAAGGTTGAGGTCGAG
>JAZKIX010000175.1:0-1555 GCA_040384645.1 Pseudomonadota bacterium
TTTCTTTTTATTGGAGTTTTTACAGATGGCAATTGAACGCACCCTGTCGATTATCAAGCCTGATGCAGTGGCAAAAAATGTAATCGGCCAGATTTACAGCCGTTTCGAAGCTGCTGGCTTGAAAATTATCGCTGCCCGCATGATTCACCTGTCACGCGCTGAAGCGGAAGGTTTTTACGCAGTTCATAGTGCACGTCCTTTCTTCAAGGACTTGGTTGATTTCATGATTTCCGGCCCTGTTATCGTTCAAGCCTTGGAAGGCGAAAGCGCTATTCTGACCCACCGCGATCTGATGGGCGCTACCGATCCAAAGAAGGCAGACAAAGGCACGATTCGCGCCGATTTCGCTGATTCTATTGATGCAAATGCGGTTCATGGTTCTGATGCTGCCGAAACTGCTGCAGTTGAAATTGCTTATTTCTTCCCCGCTTTGAATGTTTATTCTCGTTAATTAAAATGTTGCGAACTCATGGCGCTTGTTGATTCGTGAGTAACGCAATGTAATGAAAAAGTTTTTATGACGACACTCACCAATTTGCTGGACCTTGATCCTGCACAGCTCATCGCTTATTGCGGTGAGCTGGGTGAGAAGCCGTTTCGTGCCAAGCAATTGCAGCGTTGGATACACCAATTCGGTGCCAGCCATTTTGATGCGATGACCGATTTGGCTAAGTCCTTACGCGACAAGCTTGCATCGCGTGCCGTGATCGTCGCGCCCACGGTCATCAGCGATCACACTTCAACTGACGGCACGCGAAAATGGTTGTTGGATGTGGGGCAGGGCAACGCAATTGAAACGGTGTTTATCCCCGAAGAAAATCGCGGCACCTTATGTATTTCTACCCAGGCTGGCTGCGCCGTTAACTGTCGTTTTTGTTCGACTGGGAAGCAAGGTTTTAATCGTAATCTGTCAGTTGCTGAAATTATCGGTCAGTTGTGGATGGCTGAGTTTGCATTGCGAAAAACCAACAGTGTCGAGCCTGGTCCCAAAGGTGAGCGCCAAATCACTAACGTAGTAATGATGGGTATGGGCGAGCCGTTGCTGAATTATGAGCCGACTGTTACAGCTTTGAAGTTAATGCTGGACGATAATGCGTACGGCCTTTCACGCCGGCGCGTTACTTTGTCGACTAGCGGTGTCGTGCCAATGATCGACAAATTGTCGCAAGACTGCCCTGTGGCCTTGGCGGTGTCGCTCCATGCGTCCAATGACGCGTTGCGCGATAGTTTGGTACCTTTGAATAAGAAATATCCGTTGGTCGAATTGATGGCTGCTTGTCGTCGCTATCTCGACTATGCGCCACGCGATTTCGTTACGTTTGAATATTGCATGTTGAATGGTGTCAATGACAGTGATGTGCATGCGCGTGAGTTGATCACCCTGGTGAAAAATTCTCCCTATCCTGTATCGTGCAAATTTAATTTAATCCCATTCAATCCATTTCCTGAATCTGGTTTGACTCGTTCGCACAATCCGCGTATTAAAGAATTTGCCCAAATTTTGATGGATGCCGGTATCGTGACCACAATTCGGAAGACGCGAGGCGATGATATC
>JAZKIX010000175.1:1565-1867 GCA_040384645.1 Pseudomonadota bacterium
CGACGCGGCCTGTGGGCAATTGGCAGGCGAAGTGCAGGATCGTACCCGTGTGCAGGCGCGTATGGAGAAAATGGCCGAGTATCAGCAGAAATTCGGTAGGGATTTTGGACGTATCGTGGAGGTTTCTTCGTGATTAAAGCCGCATTTTTCGTTGTAATGATAGCCTCGTCATTGTTGGTCGGATGCGGCTCAACTGCAGTTTCCACGCAGTCCAATGGTGGTGTGGTTGAGTCAAAAGCAACCCCAGATCAGACTAATATGCAGAAGCGTGCTGCTGTTCGTTTGCAGTTGGCCATTAGTTA
>JAZKIX010000175.1:1877-3548 GCA_040384645.1 Pseudomonadota bacterium
GGAGGCTCGTCTTGCTGAAGATAATTTTCTTCATGCTATTAAGCTGGCGCCTACTAACGCAGATTTGTACAGTAATTATGGATGGTTTTTATGTCAGACTGGTCGCGAAGCGCAATCCATAGCCCAGTTTGATATTGCGCTCAGTAATCGAAGTTATCAGGCGCCTGCAAAGGCTTTGAATAACGCGGGTTTATGCAGTCTAAAATTAAAAAATAATGTGGCAGCCGAACGTTATTTCTCGCAGGCTTTTCAGCTCGATCCTGCCAATCCATCGACGAATAGCAATCTTGCCCGAATATATTACGAGCGGCGGGATTTCGAACGGGCAAAATTTTACATTGGACGCGCGACCAAAACCGATATTTTGCCGCCAGATGTTTTGTGGCTGGCAATTCGTATCGAACGCCATTCAGGCGATCCAGCAGTCGAAACAAGCTTAGTAACGCAATTGCGTCGTCGCCATCCAGATTCGCCTGAATATGCGGCCTATAAACGCGGGGCGTTTAATGAATGATTTAGGATCGGTGTTTGCTGAAGTTTCTGAATCTGCCGAGGCGACTAAAACGCTCAAAACCGTTATGTCAGCCGGCGCTCAACTTGCCCGACATCGGCAAACTTTAGGCCTATCCGTTGAGGATGTCGCAGCCCAATTGAAGTTGGCGCCGCGCCAAATTCTAGCGTTGGAAGCGGATAATCATGAAGTGTTGCCCGGTTCAGCTGTAGTGCGCGGTTTTATTCGTGCTTACGCAAAAGTCTTAAAACTGGATCCCGATCCGTTGATGGCGCAACTTACTGCTGAAAGAGCTGGCACTAAAGAATCCGTCCAGTTGCCGCGTGAATTATCGGCACCGTTCATGGAAACTCGTTTGCCTCTAATGAATCGTGGTAACCCGTCGACGAAGTCACGGTTTGGCATTTTTTTTCTTGTCGTACTATTTGCCGGGGTTTTGGCGCATTTGATGGGGTGGGTGCCGCCATCAATAGCGGCTCTGATGTCGCAAACGTTTAATGCCGCTGTCCCCAGCACGTCTGATTCGTCGATGTCGATCCAAGTTCCGTTGCCTCATCAAAATGCCTCGAACGCTGTACACGGCTCGGCTGATAATGCGGACACGATATTAAATGTTGTTCCTGTCGTTAGTGCGGTGAGTAAATCTATGTCCGTGACGTCTGTTGAAAGTGTCGCGAAGATATCCAATCCGGTCTTCAATAATGCGCTCGAATTAAAGATGCGTAGCGATTCTTGGATCGAAATTAAGCGTAACGACGGTGCGGTTATGATCGCACGCCTGATGAGGGCAGGTGCGGCCGAAACCTTTGATATTAGCAAGCCTGTTCAACTAACGGTTGGCAATCCAACGGGTGTCGATGCAACATTTCGTGGTTCGCATCTGGAACTTAAACCTGGCGCAGGCGGAAGTACCGCGCGGCTCTTTTTGAAATAAGTGATGAGTATCTCCTGTTCGCCTCTTCCTATTGGTTCTGGGGCATTGTCCCGACGTGAAAGCGCAAGTACGGTAATTGAATACGGTACCCGTACGGTATTGGTTGGTGGAGGTGCGCCAATAGTTATTCAATCAATGACCAATACCGATACAGTCGACGCGATAGGAACGGCCATACAAGTTAAAGAATTGGTTGAGTTTATAAATGATCCATCAGATATTCATC
>JAZKIX010000175.1:3558-41496 GCA_040384645.1 Pseudomonadota bacterium
CTGAGTTGGTACGTATTACCGTCAATAACGCTGAAGCCGCAGCAGCAGTGCCGGCTATACGTGAGCAACTCGATAAAATGGGGGTAGATGTGCCGTTGGTTGGAGACTTTCATTACAACGGGCATACGTTGTTAAATGATTTTCCAGAATGTGCGAAAGCGTTATCGAAATACCGCATCAATCCCGGTAATGTCGGTCAGGGCGCCAAACGCGACACCCAATTTGCGCAAATGATCGAGGTGGCATGCAAATATGGGAAGCCGGTACGAATTGGCGTCAACTGGGGAAGTCTGGATCAGACTTTACTAGCCCGTATCATGGATGAGAACGCCCAACGTTCAGAGCCTTGGACAGCGCAGGCGGTTATGTATGAGGCCTTGGTAACATCGGCCATAGAAAATGCGCTACGCGCCGAAGAAATTGGCTTGCAAAAAAATAAAATAATTTTATCTTGCAAGGTTTCCGGGGTACAGGATTTGATTGCCGTTTATCGTGAGCTGGCACGCCGTTGCGATTATCCACTGCATTTAGGGCTTACTGAAGCAGGGATGGGTAGTAAAGGCATCGTTGCCTCTACTGCGGCCTTGTCAGTGTTGTTGCAAGAGGGTATCGGCGACACAATACGGATATCGCTAACGCCAGAGCCGGGCGGTGATCGTACGAGGGAAGTTATCGTTGGTCAAGAGATTTT
Organism: Pseudomonadota bacterium; assembly: GCA_040384645.1. GTDB lineage: Bacteria > Pseudomonadota > Gammaproteobacteria > Burkholderiales > Burkholderiaceae_D > JAZKIX01. The sequence continues at coordinate 4,250 of JAZKIX010000175.1, forward strand.
GCAGACGATGGGATTGCGCAAATTTGCGCCTATGGTGATTGCTTGCCCAGGATGTGGTCGTACGACTTCGACGGTATTTCAACAATTGGCAGACAACATCCAGACCTTTTTACGTGAGCAAATGCCAGTTTGGAAAAAACAGTACCCCGGCGTCGAGAGCATGAATGTTGCTGTCATGGGTTGTATCGTGAATGGTCCTGGGGAGTCTAAACACGCCAATATAGGAATCAGTTTGCCAGGTACCGGTGAATCAACTGCGGCTCCAGTATTTGTAGATGGAGAAAAAAAGGTCACCTTGCGAGGAGACAGGATTGTTGAAGAATTCCAGGCGATTGTTCTGGATTATGTAAAAACGCGTTATGGAAATCATACGCAAAGCTTGAGCTGAGTTTTGTATTGAATTTAAAAATGACAGAAAATAAGAAAAACGAAAAAATCGTCGGCGTAAAAGGAATGAATGACATTCTTCCTGTCGAGGCGCCTTTATGGGAGTTGTTCGAAAATACTGTGCAATCGGTATTCAAGAGTTATGGTTTTCAACAGATTCGCACACCTATTGTCGAGAATACCGCGTTGTTTGCACGTGGTTTAGGAGAAGTAACCGATATCGTTGAAAAAGAAATGTACTCTTTCAGCGACTCAATGAACGGTGATGCGCTAACCTTGCGTCCAGAATCGACTGCCGGAGTTGTTCGTGCAGCGATTGAACATAATCTCACTTACGACGGGCCGAAACGGCTATGGTATTCGGGCCCGATGTTCCGTCATGAAAAGCCGCAACGTGGACGCTATCGCCAATTTTATCAATTTGGCGCTGAGGCGATTGGATTCTCCGGGCCAGATATTGATGCTGAACTGATAATGATGTGTCGGCGCCTTTGGGACGATCTAGGCTTGGAAAATATCCGGCTTGAGATTAACTCTATTGGAAATGCAGAGGAAAGGAATAAACATCGTGCCGATTTGATTTCGTATTTCGAAGCGCATAAGGACGTGCTCGATGTAGAAGCCCAGCGCCGTTTATACGCAAATCCGTTGCGTATTCTGGATACCAAGAATCCAGCGATGCAGTCTTTAGTAAATGATGCTCCGAAATTGCTTGACTATCTAGAGATGGAGTCCCGGACACATTTTGAGGGTGTGCAGAAGATCCTTAGTCATAACAATATTCCCTATACGATCAATGCTCGATTGGTACGTGGTATGGATTACTACAACAGGACTGTTTTTGAGTGGGTTACCGACCAACTTGGTTCGCAAGGGACAGTATGTGGCGGTGGCCGCTACGATCCGTTGATGGAAATGCTTGGCGGTAAGCCGACACCGTCTTGCGGCTTTGCTATGGGCGTTGAGCGTCTTATTGAATTAATGAAGGCGTCTGGTGACCTGAGTATCCAGAACCAGTGTGATGTCTATTTGGTTCATCAGGGCGAGGCAGCGGCGCTTCAAGCATTTGTTTTAGGTGAGAGAATTCGCGATGCTGGCTTGGATGTTGTGCTACATTGCGCATCGTTAAACGCCACCGCCAGCTTCAAATCCCAAATGAAACGGGCCGACGCAAGTGGTGCGGCGTTTGCTGTAATTTTGGGCGACGATGAAATTGCAAATAATATTGCTGTTGTGAAGGCGATGCGCTCTGCCGATATGGAAAAAAATCAAACCAGCGTGCCTTTTGACGACGTCGTGGATCATCTCGTCGATCAAATTGTAGGCCCAGCTGATCATCACGAACACATGCATTACCACCACTAATAATTTCGCTATTTTTATTAATTTAATTGACCTCACCTTATGGCATACGATCTCGAAGAACAAGAACAATTGGCCTCTATTAAGGCTTGGTGGAACCGTTTTGGTAACTTGGTTTCCTGGGTAATTACAGCTGCTTTGGTCGCTTATGCCGCTTGGGCTGGATGGAATTATTACGAAAGAAGTCAATCTGCTCAGGCTTCGCAGCTTTACGAAGAGTTGCAAAAGGCAGTGACTGCAAAAGACAATGTAAAAGCGCAGCGCGCTGCGACGGATATGGAAGCCAAATTTGGTCGCACGGCATATGCCCAAATGGGCGCGTTGTCAGCGGCTCGGATCGCGTTTGACGCGAATGATTTGAAAGAATCAAAGAAGCAACTGCAATGGGTAATCGAAAATGCTTTGGATGATGAATTTAAATCTATAGCGAAAATTCGATTGGCAGGCGTCTTGCTGGATGAAAAAGCATACGATGAAGGTTTGAAATTGTTGTCTGGCGATTTTCCTGTTCAGTTCTCTGGAATGGTCGCAGATCGTAAAGGCGATATTTTTGTCGCGCAAAATAAGATTCAGGAAGCACGCAATGCGTATCAAACAGCGCTTGCAAAAATTGAGCAAAAAGGATCTGGCCGCCAACTCATTCAACTCAAATTGGATGCAATTGGTGGCTCACTTGATGCTGTTGGTGGCAAGGCTGCAGCTTAAAGTTGTTTAAGAAGATTCTAGAAGAGGGAAAAATGCACATTGCCGGAAAGCTTGCCTGTGTCGGAATGCTTGTCATATTTACTGGATGCTCTTCCTGGAATCCATTTAGTAAGACTGTTCCACGTAATCCTCCCGCAGCACTGGTAAATTTTGCCAATATATTGGCAGTTCGTCCGATTTGGTCGAGCACAATTGGCAATGCTGGAAACTACATTTTTTCGCCTGTATTGAGCGGGGATAGTGTTTTCGTAGCGGCTGCCGATGGTTCCATTGCACGAATTAATTCCGCTACCGGTGTCGCTATTTGGCGTATTGCGGCAGGCGTGCGGTTGACGGCTGGCGTGGGTTCAGATGCATCAAATATTGCCGTCGCAGCGGAAAAAGGCGTTTTAATGACCTTTGGTGCTGACGGTAAATTTAAATGGAAAGCGCAGATGTCGAGCGAGGTATTGTCGGCGCCAGCGGTCGGGCAAGGGCTTGTAATTGCTCGCAGCGTGGATAACCGTATTGTCGCTTTTGATGCTGAGTCAGGGGCAAAGCGCTGGATGGTTCAAAGATCAGCGCCGGCATTGACCCTGCGCTCGGCTCCCGGCATTGTACTCAATGAATCAAGTGCATATGTCGCCATGCCGGGAGGCAAACTGCTTGCGATTGCACTTTCAAACGGTGGTGTGCGCTGGGAAGCGACAGTGGGGGAGCCACGTGGTGCGACGGAGCTTGAGCGTGTGACCGACACTTCAGGTGCGCCGGTAATTATTGGATCTGATATTTGCGCAGTGACATATCAAGGAAGAGTAAGCTGTTTCAACCTTGCAAACGGGGCAGTACGCTGGGCCAAAGATTTGTCCAGTGCAGTCGGGGTAGCTGCTGACGAGCGATTTGTATTTGCAGCGGATGAGCGCGGTGCATTGAATGCCTACGCTCGCGATACTGGGCAAAGTGTATGGCGCAATGATAAGTTGGAAAATCGCCGCTTGTCGACGCCGTCGTCGTTCGGCCGAGCTGTTGCAGTTGGCGATTTGCAAGGTTATATTCATTTCTTGTCGCGCGAAGATGGTTCATTCATTGGGCGAGTTGCCACGGATGGAAGTGCAATTGTTGCCCCTCCTGTTTTGGCAGGTTCAAATTTAATTTTTCAAACGCAATCAGGGACAGTGACTGCTTTCGCAGCCGAGTAATAAATTAATGAAACCTGTAATTGCACTTGTTGGTCGACCAAACGTCGGAAAATCTACCCTCTTTAATCGCCTTACGCGTTCGCGTGACGCGCTTGTGGCGGACTTGCCCGGGTTAACACGCGACCGCCATTATGGTGAAGGGAGGATGGGGGACCGTCCATTTTTGGTAATTGATACTGGTGGTTTCGAGCCGGTTGCCAAAGAAGGCATCATGCATCAGATGGCTAAGCAAACCAAGCAAGCAGTTGCTGAGGCCGACGTGGTTGTTTTTATTGTTGATGGACGTCAAGGATTGACCCCACATGATAAAACAATAACAGAATTCCTACGTAAAGCAGGGCGCCAAGTTGTTTTGGTTGTCAATAAATCCGAAGGTATGAAATATACCGCTGTTGCCGCAGATTTTTATGAGTTGGGTTTAGGGGATCCTCTTGCAGTGTCCTCTGCCCATGGGGACGGTGTTCATGACATGCTTGACGAAGCATTGGCTCTTGCGTTTAAAAACCGTCCGCTTGTTGATGAAGAAGTAGAGCCGGCTCAGCGAGGAGTCAAGCTTGCAATCGTAGGGCGACCAAATGTAGGTAAATCGACTTTGGTTAATGCCCTTTTGGGTGAAGAGCGGGTTATCGCATTTGATATGCCCGGCACCACCAGGGATTCGATTGAAATTCCTTTCGAGCGTGAAGGAAAACATTACACACTCATTGACACAGCAGGGATTCGTCGTCGTGGCAAGGTGTTTGAAGCAATTGAGAAATTTTCGGTCGTAAAAACCCTTCAATCAATTTCAGAAGCAAATGTAGTGTTACTTTTGCTTGATGCCCAGCAAGACATTTCTGAGCAAGACGCACACATCGCGGGTTTCGTCCTTGAGTCCGGGAGGGCGCTAGTTGTCGGTGTGAATAAATGGGACGGCTTGCAATCGGATCAACGTGACGAAATTAAAATTGATATTGAACGCAAATTAAATTTCCTGTCTTTTGCAAAATTTCATTTCATTTCAGCACTGAAATCATCTGGTATCACGCCATTAATGAAATCGGTGGATTCTGCTTATGCCGCAGCAATGGCGGATCTTTCCACTCCAAAATTGACCCGGGCCTTGATCGAGGCTGTGGAGAAACAAGAGCCGCGGCGCAAAGGATCGATACGTCCAAAATTGCGTTATGCGCACCAAGGCGGTCAGAATCCGCCGATTATCGTAATCCACGGTAACGCTTTGGAGGCGGTTGGTGATGTATATAAACGTTATTTGGAAAAGCATTTTCGCGAGACCTTTTCGCTGACTGGCACGCCTTTGCGAATCGAATTGCGAACGGGAAAAAATCCTTTCGCTAAACATCAAAAACAATGATTTGTTTCTGGTCTTAATGGCTCAAATGGGTTAAATTTTTGCTAACTTGATTTGGTTGGTAGAATCATAGCCCAAGGCACTTGAAAAAAATCGAGTTGTCTCCAATTCTTCAAATACAACAACACATGGAGCTGTCATGAGCAACAATAAAGGGCAACTGTTACAAGACCCATTCCTCAACGCCTTGAGAAAAGAACATGTTCCTGTTTCGATCTATCTGGTCAATGGGATTAAACTTCAAGGTCATATTGAGTCATTTGATCAATATGTCGTATTGCTTCGTAATACAGTTACACAAATGGTTTATAAACACGCCATTTCTACCGTGGTGCCAGCGCGAGCTGTCAATCTCACTCTTGACGCAGAATCAGAGTAAGGCTCTGGAGCATTTGTTATCCAATTGTTTAAATAATAGGATTGATCCGTGCGCGCGGCACTGGTAGGGGTCGATTTTGGGAAGAATGATTTCTCGGCTAGTTTAGAGGAATTATCCTTGTTGTCCAAATCCGCTGGAGCTGAGCCTGTAAGTACTATTACTTGCAAGCGGGCCACCCCTGATCCTGCTTATTACATAGGATCTGGAAAAGCAGATGAAATTGCGCTTCTGGTGACTGCTGAGCAATTGGATATCGTTATTTTTAATCATATGCTTTCTCCTGCCCAGCAAAGAAATCTAGAGAGAAAATTCAATACCCGCGTCGTTGATCGTACGAGTTTAATTTTGGATATCTTTGCGCAAAGAGCGAAAAGCCACGAAGGTAAAGTTCAGGTTGAATTGGCGCAGTTACAGCATCTCGCTACGCGTCTTATTCGAGGATGGACTCACCTGGAGCGGCAAAAAGGTGGTATCGGCCTGCGCGGGCCGGGTGAAACACAACTTGAAACAGACCGCCGCTTGATTGGTGAGCGTGTAAAAGCATTGCGTTCGCGACTCGACAAATTACAACGTCAGCATGAGACGCAGCGTCGCGCACGCGGGCGTAACAAGACTTTGTCAATTTCTCTCGTTGGTTATACCAATGCTGGAAAATCAACTCTATTTAACGCCTTGGCCAAAGCTGGCGTCTATGTTGCAGACCAATTATTCGCCACGCTGGACACGACTTCGCGGCGTGTTTATCTCGGCCAGGAAATCGGTAATGTGGTGATGTCGGATACGGTTGGATTCGTAAGAGATTTGCCACATCAATTAGTCGCAGCGTTTCGCGCGACCTTAGAGGAAACGATTCACGCCGATTTGTTGCTGCATGTAGTTGATGCGGCTAGTCCAGTTCGAATGGAGCAGATTGAACAAGTCAATTTGGTACTTAAAGAAATTGGCGCGGATCACATCTCTCAAATAATGGTGTGGAATAAGATCGATGTTGCGGGCTTGGAGCCTTCTATTGAGTACGATGAGTATGATAGAATCCACCGCGTTTTTGTGAGCGCTCAGGCAGGATTGGGGCTCGATTTATTAAGACAAGCAATTGTAGAGTTTGCCAAGTCAACGGGGTTGTCGAATATTAATGTCGCTCCCGATGAGGCAATTGAAGATGATCGGTCTACAGATCAAGCCCTCAATGCACCTCAGTGAAATCCAAAGCAATTTTCCTTACCAGATCGCGACAGAATGTTTGCCTCTATGCTCAAAAAAATTGGCTTGAAATTGTCTTTAAATAATTCTCGTTGGGCAAGGACGCCTAAAGATGAAGGCCGTCAGACGTACGCGCAAGAAGGTAAGCGGCCATCGGATGGCCCACCAGACTTGGACCAGCTTTGGCGTGATTTCAATCAACGCATTACTCGGTTTTTCGGGCAGCAAGGTGGCAATGATTCTGGCAGTGGTGGCAATTTCAGGCCTGATATGAAAGGTGCGGGAATCGGTGCAGGTGTGATCGGTGTAATAGCTTTGTTCTTTTGGCTGGTCAGTGGCTTTTTCATTGTCCAAGAAGGGCAGACAGGCGTTGTTTCTACTTTCGGCAAATATAGTCATACCACCCCGGCTGGATTTAACTGGCGTTGGCCGTACCCTGTACAAGAGCATGAAATCGTCAATGTATTGCAGGTACGGACGGTTGAGATTGGATATCGTTCAACGGTAAAAAACAAACAGCCTAAAGAAGCGCTGATGTTGACTGACGACGAAAATATTATCGATATTCAGTTTGCCGTTCAATACAAGCTAAATAACGCTGCAGACTGGATCTTCAATAACCGAGACCAGGAAGGCATGGTTAAACAAGTCGCTGAAACAGCAATTCGTGAGATTGTCGGGAAAAGCAAGATGGATTTTGTCCTGTACGAAGGTAGAGAGAAAGTTGCGCTCGATGTTAGTCTTTTGATGCAGGAAATTCTCGATCGTTATCAATCTGGCGCTCATATTACTAATGTCACAATGCAAGGAGTACAACCGCCGGAGCAGGTGCAGACCGCGTTCGACGACGCAGTTAAAGCGGGGCAGGATCGCGAGCGTCAGAAAAACGAAGGGCAGGCATACGCGAACGATGTAATTCCTAAGGCGCGTGGCGCTGCGTTCAGGCTAATGCAGGAATCTGAAGCTTATCGTTCAAGAGTGACTGAAAATGCGTTGGGAGATGCATCGCGGTTTAAACAAGTGTTGGCTGAATATCAAAAAGCGCCTGCGGTAACGCGTGACCGTATGTATCTCGATACTATGCAACAGATTTTTTCGAATACGTCTAAAGTTATGTTGGATGCCAAGGGGGGTAATAATTTGATTTCCTTGCCGTTGGATAAATTAATTTCACAATCCGCTCTGGGCGATACTCAAAATAAGACGGCTGTTGCCCCTGTTGCTGCGGCGAGCGTGGCTTCCGATCCTTTGCCGTTGCCTGATTCCAGGCAACGCGATGGGCGTAACCGTGAACGGGAGAGCAGATAAATGAACCGTATTATTTCTTCCGCGATTGCACTTGCGATTGCCGCGACAATTTTATTGTCCGCAGTTTTTGTAGTAGATCAGCGTCATTACGCCATTGTGTTTGCTTTAGGTGAAGTAAAAGAAGTCATCAGCAAACCTGGCCTCCACTTCAAATTGCCGCCGCCATTTCAGAATGTTGTTTTCTTGGATAAACGTATTCTGACTATTGAATCGTCGGAAGCTGATAGATTTATTACGGCAGAAAAGAAAAATATTCTGATTGATGCCTACGTAAAATGGCGTATGAAATTACAAAACGTACCGTACGTGAAGTAATCTCGGGTGAACGCGGCAAGGTGATGGATTCCATTCGTGAAAAAGTGGTAGCCGAGGCAAAGCAAATTGGTGTCCAAATCGTCGATGTCCGTTTGAAACGTGTCGATTACGTAGAGCAGATTAATGCGTCGGTTTATGACCGGATGAAAGCAGAGCGCACACGCGTCGCAAATGAATTGCGTTCAACCGGTTCGGCTGAGTCAGAAAAAATTCGCGCCGACGCTGATAAGCAGCGTACCGTGATCCTGGCGGAAGCCTATCGCGATGCTGAAGTGATTCGCGGCGAAGGTGATGCCAAGGCTTCACAAATATACGCAGGAGCGTTTGGTCAAAATCCAGAATTTTATAAGTTCTATCGTAGCTTGGAAGCGTATAGAGCGAGCTTCAAAAATCGGAACGATATGATGATTATTGATCCGAACTCTGAATTTTTTAAGTATTTCAAAAGTTCCGGCGCTGGATCCAGCGTTACGAACCCCAAGAAATAATGCGTCTTTTTTTGATGAGTTTGCGTTAAATTTAGCGTTAGGATCAGACCGGACGTGAGTCCGGTTTTGGTTTTTTCGCGAGTTCTGCAGTTTAAGCTTCCTTGATTCGATTTGATTGGCCGAAAGTTGGTTGCTTACCAAAGTGCCGATGCAGGTTTGTTGCTCACGATTGATAGCTTAATTTAAACGCATTTACCCGCTGTATTTTCTTACCTGTATTTTTCCTTCTGTTTTTCCGAACCCATGCCAAATTGGCTTCTGCCTGAAAACATCGCCGATGTCTTGCCTTCCGAAGCGCGCAAGATTGAAGACCTGCGTCGTGCCATGCTCGATAATTTTCGATTGTATGGATACGAGCTTGTCATGCCGCCATTGCTGGAATATTTGGAGTCACTCCTTACTGGAGCTGGACACGACACAGATTTGCGCACCTTTAAATTAGTCGATCAATTATCCGGCCGCACCCTCGGTTTGCGTGCGGATATGACGACGCAGGTAGCGCGTATCGATGCCCATCTGCTTAATCGCGTATCCGTGACGCGCTTGTGTTATGCCGGTAGTGTGTTGCATACACGTCCTTCTGGCTTGCATGCGACGCGTGAGCCATTGCAAATTGGCGCTGAAATATACGGACATGCCGGCTTGGAAGCCGATGCCGAAATTCAAGAATTGGCGTTGGCATCTCTAGCTTTAGCTGGATTTACACAAGTTCGATTGGATTTATCGCATGTGGGCGTGCTGCGTGCAATTCTCGCTGACGATGTCAAAGCCAAACGCTGCGAAGCCGAACTGAGTAATTTGTTGCGCGCCAAGGATATACCTGCGCTTGGCGCCTTGACTCGGGATTTTGACGCGGCGACACGCTCTGCCTTGTTGGCCTTGCCCCATCTGTATGGCGATGCATCGGTGCTGACACGTGCGCGTGCGGTGTTACCGCAAATCGCTGGCATTAGCACAGCGCTGGAAGAATTGGAGTCGCTAGTCAAATTGACAGCTGGCGCTAGCGTGACCATCGACTTGGCAGATCTGCGCGGTTATCAGTATGAAAGTGGTGCCATGTTTGCCATCTATGTGCCAGGTTTACCAAACGCGGTGGCACGCGGAGGTCGTTACGACCATGTCGGGGAAGCATTTGGCCGCGCTCGTCCTGCAACTGGATTTTCAATGGATTTACGCGAGTTGGCGCGGCTATTGCCAAGCGCAGAACGTAAGCGCTCAATTAGGGCGCCGTGGGGAAATGCGCCAAAATTATTGGCGAAAATTGCCGAGTTGCGCATGGCAGGCGAAATCGTAATTCAAACATTGCCAGGCCATGAAAATGAGCAAGACGAGTTCGATTGCGACCGTGCATTAGTGCTCGAACAAGGTAGTAGTGGAAACTGGATTCTTAATAGTTAGGTTGAAATAGATTATGGCAAAGAACGTTGTTGTCATCGGTACCCAATGGGGCGATGAGGGAAAAGGGAAGATCGTCGATTGGCTGACGGATCACGCGCAAGGCGTAGCGCGTTTTCAGGGTGGCCATAATGCAGGCCACACGCTGGTTATCGGCGGCAAAAAAACCGCCTTGCAACTGATCCCATCGGGCATCATGCGCCCTGGCGTCGCCTGTTATATCGGTAACGGCGTGGTGTTGTCTGTGCCTGATGTCTTACGTGAAATAGATAAATTGGAAGCGATTGGGGTTGAAGTTGCCTCCCGTCTCAAAATATCGGAAGCCTGCCCAGTAATCTTGCCTTACCACGTCGCATTGGACGGCGCGCGTGAAGCGGCGCGCGGCAGTGCCAAAATCGGTACCACCGGCAAAGGCATTGGCCCGGCCTACGAAGACAAGGTTGCGCGTCGCGCCATTCGTACCGCTGATTTACTCAATGAAAAGCGCTTTGCTGAAAAGCTGGCTGAGAATTTGGATTATCACAATTTCGTATTGACCCAATACTTGAAGGCACCGGCAGTCGATTATCAAAAGACGCTGGATGATGCGCTGGCCAATGTGCCACGTCTCAAGCCAATGGTGACCGATGTATCAAGTGCCTTGCACGCGGCGCACAAAGCGGGTGCCAATTTGCTGTTTGAAGGCGCGCAGGGCAGTTTGCTTGACGTCGATCATGGGACGTATCCATTTGTGACCTCCAGCAACTGCGTCGCCGGCAATGCGTCGGCCGGTACCGGTGTTGGCCCGAATATGTTGCACTATATTCTCGGTATTACCAAGGCTTACACCACCCGTGTGGGTTCTGGCCCATTCCCTTCCGAATTGCCGACTGATGACGGCGTTGGCAAACATTTGTCGAGTATCGGTCATGAATTTGGCACAGTCACAGGACGTGCGCGTCGCTGCGGCTGGTTCGATGCCGCGTTGTTAAAACGGTCAGTACAAATCAATGGCGTGTCAGGCATGTGCCTGACCAAGCTCGATGTACTGGATGGCATCGAATCTTTGAAGTTGTGCACTGGTTATCGTCTGGATGGCAAAGTCGTGGATATTTTCCCGGTCGGTGCCGAAGATGCCGGCCGCTGCGAGCCAATTTACGAAGAGATGCCGGGCTGGAAAGACAGCACGGTCGGTGCCAAGACTATGGACGCTCTGCCAGCCAACGCACGCGCTTATATCAAGCGCATCGAGGAATTAGTGGGTGTGCCCATCGATATGGTTTCGACTGGACCTGATCGCGAAGAAACCATCGTCTTGCGTCATCCATTCAAGTAAGCCGCTGCTCAAAGCAAGCTAGAAATTGGGGAAGTCTATGCCGCCAGTGTCGACCGACAAGGATCTGTGGGTTTCGTGGGATGAATATCACCACGCGATTGAACAGCTAGCCTTGCTGGTGCATGAATCAGGTTGGAAATTTGACCAGATTCTTTGTCTGGCGCGCGGCGGCATGCGTCCTGGTGACATTTTATCGCGCATCTTTGACGTACCTCTGGCGATACTATCGACCAGCTCGTATCGGGAAGAAGCGGGTACTCAACAGGGCAGCCTCGATATCGCAAAGTACATCACGGTGACTAAAGGCGAGTTGGGCGGCAGGGTATTGTTGGTAGATGATCTGGTCGATTCTGGCGTCACGCTGGAAAAAGTCCAGCAGCATTTAAGCGGGAATTTCTCTGCCGTGACCGAAGTCAGATCCGCTGTCATCTGGTGCAAGGCATGTTCGTCGATACGACCGGATTTTTATCTGCAATATCTGGCGACCAATCCGTGGATTCATCAGCCTTTTGAAGAATACGACGGCTTGCGTCCGCATCAACTTGGCGCCTGGCTAAAGAAGGGTGTTTAGATTTTAAATTTGATTCGACCGTAATTGACTGGCACGTGACCGTTATTGTTTAGTGCCATCGAATCGGTTTACTTGGTTTAAGTCTTTTATTATTCGGGCAGCATGGCTTTGGCCTGCTGCCCGAATGCTTTCTGACTACGGTATCACTCCGCTTTACAATCCCAGATTCTGCGCCCATTCCAAAGCCGACATATGTGCCATGTTCACGGCCGCCGGACTCATCTGAATCGACGCTGCGATGGTCGCTACCTGCGGCAGATTTAATTCACATGCTTCAGCTAAAGCCAGATACGGGCCGTAAATGCCGGTGCGTGTCAGCAAGGCATCTTGAATCGGTTTGGCCAACGGGATTGTTTCCAGCACTTCAGGAATAGTCATGCCCAGCGATTTGTCAAGCAACGAAAACATCCCCGTGATGAACAGATTGTCGGCATCGCTTTTCGGCAAGGTGCCTTGACCTAGTAGTTCGGCGAAGCGGCCACGGATGATGGCGGTTTCCATCAATACCGGGGAATAACCGCTGGTGCTGGCGGTTGCCAGCAGCATGGTGAGCCAACGGTACAGCGGCGCATAGCCGAGCAAGGCTAGCGCTTGTCGCAGCGAGTGGATTTCGCGCCCCAAGCCAAAGGCGGCGGAATTGATGAAACGCAGCAGTTTGTATGAGACGGCCGCGTCGCGTTTTAACACCGCCTCGATTTGCGCAATGTCCTCGTTCTTTTGGATCATCTCCATCAATTTAAGGATGATCGTTTGCGCCGGATTGAGTCCGTTGACATGATTGCCGGGCCTTGGCGTCAAATACAAGTTGCCGACAAACACTTCCATTCCCAAGGCAGCGCAATCGTCGAAATCTTTCCAAGTTTCGACTGGATAAACGATCATGCGTGCGGCGGAGGGCTTCGCAGACAGAAAAGCCTTGGCCTGCATCGGAATATTGACCGCCGATACTTGGGCCAGCACATGGCTGATGTAAGAGTGGTTTTGGACTTTCTGGGCATTGGCCGGGTCAATGCTAAGACAGATGCCGAATTCTTCGGCGCGCAAGGCTTTGGCGGCAGCGATGGTATTGGGATCGTCCAGATCGTCGACCGATAGGGTCAGCACGATATTTTCGTTCGGCAGCGACTCCATGATTTCGTCGGTGAGCAATGACGGCACCGTGTCGATAAACAGCAGCTTATCTCCCATCAGCCAGCCTTCATCTTCATCATTGAGCTGTTCCGCGATGAAACCTGCCAAGTATTCGGCATCGGCTTCCCGCGATTCACCGCCCGCGCCAGGATGCGATTGCCAGCCTAGTCGATAACCGATGACTTTCTGTTTTGAATCAAGAATAGGTTCTCTGACGATGAAGGGAATGATGTGCATGGTAATTAAGTCTCTCAAATATGCGGCATATATATGGAGTTACTCGTCTTGCCTGCTGGCTGCATGCAGTGCTGCGAATTTTTTCAGAATAGCCATTATCCAGCGGTTCGTAAAGCTTGCTCTGGATCAAGCTGAAAATAAACCCGTCCAAACCACGCCAACGATAGATGCTCGCTGCATTGTAGGGAGCGAAAGTGGGTTCTAGCAATAGATTTTTCGGCAAGAGCGTGGATTCAATACACGAAAAATTTGGGCATAGATAGGCTGGCGTATCGGATTAGACAAGTTAAAAATACTGTCCCATTCTTGCTAGTAAAGGACAAAATTAGGGGGTATATCGACAAATAGTGCCAAACCCGCACGTTTTGATTGCGGGAAAAAATATACTGGTGCCAGTATATTTTGACTGTGTGGCGACGTTTTGGCAGCGCGTCGCCACTTTTTATTGCGGCTTATGCGTACTCTGTTACAGGAATGCAACTGCAAAACAGATTACGGTCGCCATACACATTGTCAACCCGGCCCACCGGCGGCCAGTATTTTTGCTGGCGCAGTGCCGCGACTGGATAGGCTGCCTCACTACGGCTGTACTTGCGGGACCAGTCGTCGGACGTGAGCACCATCGCGGTATGCGGTGCGCCCTTCAATGGATTGTCGAGGCGGTCGAAATCGCCGCTTTCAACCTTGGCGATTTCCAGCCGGATCGCGATCATGGCGTCGATAAAGCGATCCAGTTCCGCCAGCGATTCGCTTTCAGTCGGCTCGATCATCAAGGTGCCAGGTACCGGGAAACTCATGGTCGGCGCATGAAAACCGAAATCCATCAGGCGCTTGGCCACGTCTTCGTTGCTGATGCCAGTCGCGTCGGTCAGGCCACGCAGGTCGAGAATGCATTCGTGCGCGACCAGACCATCGTGGCCGGAATACAGTACCGGATAATGCGGTGCCAGCTTTTTGGCGACGTAATTGGCCGCCAGGATCGCGGTTTCAGTCGCTTCGGTCAAGCCGCTGGCGCCCATCATGGCGATGTACATCCACGAGATCGGCAAGATGCTGGCTGAGCCGAACGGCGCCGCGCTGACCGCTGCAATGCCGTGTTCGCTACGGATATAGCCGGTGCTTTTTTGGTTGGGTAGAAATTTTGCCAAATGCGCGCCGACTGCGACCGGGCCGACACCGGGGCCGCCGCCGCCGTGCGGAATGCAAAAGGTTTTATGCAAGTTCAAGTGACTGACATCGCCACCGAATTTGCCCGGTGCGGCAACGCCCACCATCGCGTTCAGGTTGGCGCCATCGACGTAGACCTGGCCGCCGTTGGCGTGGACGATCTGGCACAGCTCGGCAATGCCGTCTTCGAATACGCCATGGGTCGAAGGATAAGTCACCATTACCGCTGCCAGATTGGCGCTGTGCAGCTCGGCCTTGGCTTTCAGGTCGGCCAGATCGACGTTGCCGCGCGCATCGCAGGCGACTACCACGACTTGCATATTCACCATGCTAGCGGAGGCTGGGTTGGTGCCATGCGCCGACGATGGAATCAGGCAGATATTGCGATGGCTTTCACCGCGTGAAGCATGGTAGGCCTCGATAATCAGCAAGCCGGCGTATTCGCCTTGCGAACCGGCGTTCGGCTGCAGCGAAATTGCGGCGTAACCGGTCGCGGCGCACAGCATCGCTTCCAGCTGGTCGATCATTTCGCGGTAGCCGACGGTTTGGTCGTCGGGCGCGAAAGGATGGATATTGGAAAATTCCGGCCAGGTCACCGGCATCATTTCGCTGGTGGCGTTCAATTTCATGGTGCAAGAACCAAGCGGAATCATGGTGCGATCCAGCGCCAAATCCTTGTCGGCCAGGTTGCGCAGGTAGCGCAGCATTTCGTGTTCCGAGTGGTAGCGGTTAAATACCGGGTGCACAAGGTAGGCGCTACTGCGAGTCAGTTGCAGTGGAAAACCGTCTTTGACCTTGGCTTCGACCTTATCGAAATTCGGTGCGACTGGCCGCGGTTTGATACCTTGCGCGAAGATTGACCACAGCAGCGCCACATCGTCGCGGCTAGTAGTTTCGTCGAGTGATATGCCGACATGTTTGCTATCGATGTGGCGCAGGTTGATGCCTTGCGCTTGCGCGATGGCGTGCAGCTTGTCTGCATTTTTCACTTGCACTGTCAGCGTGTCGAAATAGGACACATTGCTGATGCCATAACCCAGTTCGCGCAGCAAAGCAGCGACGAGACCGGTGTAGCGGTGCACGCGCTGCGCGATCTGGCGCAAGCCGGCAGGGCCGTGATAGACGGCATACATCGATGCCATTACCGCCAGCAATACTTGCGCGGTGCAGATATTCGACGTGGCTTTTTCGCGTCGAATATGTTGCTCACGCGTTTGCAGTGCCAGCCGGTAAGCGGGCTGGCCTTGGGCGTCGATGGTGACGCCGACCAAACGGCCCGGCATGCTGCGCTTGAAGGCATCGCGGGTCGACATAAAGCCGGCGTGTGGGCCGCCGAAACCGAGCGGCACGCCAAAGCGCTGGCTATTGCCGACCACCACGTCAGCGCCCCATTCGCCCGGCGGCGTCAACAAGGTCAATGCCAGTAGATCAGCTGCGACTACGACCATAGTGCCTTTGGCATGTTGCGTGGCGACGAAATCGCGGCAATCGCGCACGTCGCCATTGACGCCCGGATATTGCAACAGCACGCCGAAACACTCCTCGCTAATCGCATCGCCGGCGTTAAAACTGCGTACTTCAATCCCCAGTGGCGCAGCGCGGGTCTGGATAATTTCTCGCGTTTGCGGCAACACATCGTGCGCGACGTAAAACACTTGCGATGCCGATTTGCCGACGCGTTGGATCAGCGTCATTGCTTCCGCTGCGGCAGTGCCTTCATCGAGCATCGAGGCGTTGGCGATATCCATGCCGGTCAAGTCGGTCACCATTTGCTGGAAGTTAAGGATCGCTTCCAGACGTCCTTGCGAAATTTCTGGCTGATAGGGCGTGTAGGCGGTGTACCAGGCCGGGTTTTCAAATACATTGCGCAGGATTACGCCCGGCGTGTGGGCGTTGTAATAACCTTGGCCGATCATCGACTTCAAAACCCGGTTCTTTGCCGCCAGTGTTTTTAACTTGGCCAGCGCTGCTTGCTCCGGCAGGGGCTGGGTGAATTCGCCCAGGGCCAAAGGTTTTTTATTGCGGATATTGGCTGGCACGATGGCATCGAGCAAAGCCTTGCGCGAGTCATAGCCGAGCGTCGCCAGCATGACTTGTTGTTCGGCATCGGACGGGCCGATATGGCGGGCAATGAAAGCATCGCGTGCTTCAAGTTGGAACAGGGAAGGGCGGGTCATGATGGAGCGATCAGGGAGTGTCCGGCGCCATTTTGGGCGGACAAAAGTTATTCGGGGACAGGGCGACAGGGTGCGCGAGGCTTTGGCAGCCCCGCGCACCCTACAGAATCTGGCTTTTATGCGCCGGTATTTTTGCCGTAAGCGGCGGCGTCCAGCAAACCATCGAGGTCGGCGATATTGGCCGGCTTGAGCTTGAACAACCAAGCGCCATAAGCGTCGTCATTGATTTTTTCCGGTGCGCCGGAAACGTCTTCATTGATCGCAATAATTTCGCCTGCAATCGGCGCGTAGATATCGCTGGCGGCCTTGACCGATTCCACCACGGCGCAATCTTCCTGTGCGCCGAAGGCAGTACCGACTTTCGGCAATTCCACATACACGATATCGCCCAGTGCATCTTGCGCGTATTCGGTAATGCCGACGGTGACGCTGCCGTCAGCTTCAGCGCGGACCCATTCATGGGATTCGGTGTATTTCAGTTCGGCAGGGATATTCATGTACGACTCCAGAGAGAGGAATGATCGGGAAAGTTAAAAATAAACTAGGGAAATAAGCTGCAAAAATCAGGATACTAAGACTTTTCCATTGCGCACAAACGGCAGCTTGACCACGCTGGCATTGAGTTTCTTGTCGCGAATCTCGACTTGCACCGTGTCGCCGACGGCAACCCCAAGCGGCAAGCGCGCCAAGGCGATGGCTTGCTGCATCGACGGGCTAAAAGTGCCGCTGGTGATTTCGCCCTCGCCTTTGGCGGTGATGACTTTTTGATGGGCGCGCAAAACGC
The DNA here is from genome assembly GCA_040384645.1 of Pseudomonadota bacterium. Taxonomy (GTDB): domain Bacteria; phylum Pseudomonadota; class Gammaproteobacteria; order Burkholderiales; family Burkholderiaceae_D; genus JAZKIX01. Next base: position 21,700 of record JAZKIX010000175.1, read on the forward strand.
CGCCTTTGTCGCGCAAAATCAGTCCAAGAAATTCTGCCTGCTGACCCTTCGCCAGCAATGCCGCCTTGCCGATAAAGTCGCGCTCGCTGACCAGATCGATGGTCCAGGCCAGGCCGGCATCGAGCGGGTTGATGCTCTCATCCATGTCTTGACCGTATAGATTCATGCCGGCTTCCAGCCGCAAAGTATCGCGCGCGCCAAGGCCGATGGGCTTGACGCCGGCGGCTGCCAAGGCGTGCCATAAAGCTTCGGCGTTTTCGGCTGGGAAGGCGATTTCAAAACCGTTCTCACCGGTGTAACCGGTGCTGGCGACCATCACTTCGCCAAAGGGCGACTCTGTCACGATGACAGCGTTAAAGGGTTTCAGGTTTTCAGATGCGGCTTGCGTTTGCGGCAGTACTTGCCAGACTTTGGCGCGGGCATTGGGGCCTTGGATTGCGATCAGGGCCATGGCATGGTCGCCGTCGCGGCGTTGGGTGATTGTTAGACCACTCGCGCTCAGCGCATTTTGTTGGCTGATCCAGGCGATGTCTTTTTCTGCGGTGCCGGCATTGACCACCAGGCGGCACCAGTTTTCGCTGAAAAAATAGACAATCAAGTCGTCGATCACGCCGCCCTCAGGCGTCAACATGGTGGAGTACAAAGCCTTGCCCGGCACTTGCAATTTATCGACATTGTTTGCCAGCAGATAGCGCAGGAAGCTGCGCACATTGCTGCCATGCAGATCGACCACGCACATATGCGACACGTCGAACATGCCGCAATCGTTACGCACGGCGTGGTGTTCTTCGATTTGCGAGCCGTAGTTGACCGGCATATCCCAGCCGCCGAAATCGACCATGCGAGCACCAGCGGCGCGGTGGGCAGAATTTAAGGGCGTCGTTTTGAGTGTCATGACAAATCTCAGTCGAGGATGAAAGGGGTTTTTCAAGCAGGCGTCACTAGTCGCCCGGTGCTTTAAACATCAAAGCTGCCCCTCTGTCCTTGGTACCTGAGAGATTACGGGAGAAATCCCGCGTGCCCCTTCGGTGGATCGCCGGCTGTAAAGCCTGCCGCAATCGCTCTCCAGAGTTGGGTCAGTCCGCGCAATGCCGCAATGGCTTTCTACGCAAGTTTTGACCCTCTGATCCATTCTTTTGCCTGAGAGTTTTTGGGTAGTGCCCCTTCGGCGGCAGCGCGTGCTGGCTGCTCTCTGCTGATCAGAAACGGGAATATAGGCGTTGCGCTGGTTGCTGTCAAATTTTTGCGCCTGATCCAGCCTTCGATGCAGGCTGCGGCTTAGCTTAAAATGCCGCTTTGTGCTCGCTGGTAGTTTTGCAGCTTAAAAAATCATTATTAATACTGGTAGGTGTATTTTTAAAGGGCCAATAAAAACGTGCGGGATACCTTATGTTTACCCATATACCCCCTTAATTGTGTAAATTTACCGGCTGAATCAGCCAATTCAATTCAATATTCAGGACCTGCCATGAGCAATCTAGCAAAACAAAATGATGAACTGCGCGACAAACTCAATCGCGAAACCTCGCGCATCGCATGGACCGAACTGCAGCGTTTTTTTGCCAACGGCAGCGTGGTTAGCGTCAGCGAATCGCTCGATTTGATCGACGTCGGAATCCAGATTTCCAACGATAACAAGGGCATGCTGGCGCGCTGGATGGAACTGGGTCTGGTCGCCAAAGCATCCGATGAACAGGCGCAACATTGGTTGGAAGCGGACGCGGTTTTATGGGCAATGGTGGTCAGCCCGTGGATTCTGGTGCAGCCGGTCAAAGCTTCGCAAATGCCATCAGCGGAATCGACAACCCACTGATGCATTAATCATTGAATCTTTAATTTCAGAATCACTAATCCCGGAAGAAATACAAACCTACGCACAAAGCCACGCCGATCCCATACAGCAACCAGGCTTGCGATACAAAATAGGGATACACCATCAAGCCGATGCCGATGAAAATGGTCTTGAATTGCGCAGTTTTTTTGCCATACACAAAGGCTGCCAGCCCGATGGTGCCGAACAGGATCAGTGCAAAGATGGCGGCGGGCGAGGGTAGGGTAAAGCTTGGCATGGATGGGATTTCTAAAGAATTGTCATCGAGGCAAGAATCTAAACCCGGTTTTGCACTCGCTCAGGTGCGCGATCATGCCACAGAGCTCCGCTTTATCGTTAAGATCGCAGGCAGTGCCATACCGGCAACTGAATAAGCCAGCGGGAATTCTATGTTATCAAGCGCGATACTGAGTAAAGAAGCCGCACTGACCGCCGATTCATACTACGAAGCCAGCGTAAACCGCAGCGCGCCTGCCGCCGTTTTGGCCGGGCGCACCATAGCCGATGTGTGCATAGTCGGCGGCGGTTATGCCGGATTGTCGGCCGCGATCGAATTGGCAGCACGCGGTTATTCAGTAGTCTTGCTGGAAGCCAAAACCATAGGCTGGGGCGCATCCGGTCGCAATGGCGGACAAGCAATCGTTGGTTTCGCCAGCGACGACGCAATCGAAGCGCAATTGCCGCCCGACGATGCACGACGCGCCTGGCATCTGACGGTCGAGGCACTGCAATTGCTGCGCCAGCGCATTGCTACCCATGCCATCGATTGTGATTACGTTCCCGGATTCATGAGCCTGGCAGTCAATGCGCGCAAGTCGCGTGCAGTGACTGAATGGAGCGCACATATCGCCCGCAACTATGGCTACCAGACGCAGCCGGTCGGCGCGCATGAGATCGGCAACTGGATCGCCAGCCCACGTTTTCATTCAGGCTGCTACGACCCGCAATCGGGTCATTTGCATCCACTGAAGTATTGCCTCGGCTTGGCGGATGCGGCGCGTGCCGCCGGCGTCAGGATTTTTGAAAATTCGCCCGTGCTGCAACTCGACCGTGCGGCGCGTCCTTTGCTCAAAACGGCGCAGGGCGAAGTGGCGTGCGACTTTGCGGTGTTGGCCGGCAATGTCTACCTGGACCAATTCGGCCACGCGGTCGCACCGCAGCTAAAACAACGCATCATGCCGGTCGGCACCTACCTCATCGCCACCGAGCCGATGGCGCCGGAGCGGGCGGCGCAATTGATCCACCAGCGCGCCGCCGTGTGCGATACCAATTTTGTCCTCGATTATTTTCGTCCTACGGCCGATCACCGCATGCTATTTGGCGGACGCGTCAGCTACAGCACCGCAACCCCGCGCAACCTGGCCGCCAGCATGCGGCAGCGGATGCTGGCGGTGTTCCCGCAATTGCACGATCTGGCCGTGCCTTACGCCTGGGGCGGTTTTGTTGATATTACGATGAACCGCGCCCCGGATTTTGGCCGGGTCGATCCCAATATCTATTATTTGCAAGGTTTTTCCGGCCACGGTCTGGCGTTGACGGGGATGGCTGGCAAGTTGGTGGCGGAAGCGGTCGCCGGTCAGGCCGAGCGCTTCGATTTGTTGGCGCGCATCCGGCATCGTCCTTTTCCCGGTGGCAGCCTGATGCGGACTCCGGCGCTGGTGTTGGGTATGTTGTATTACCAGTTACGCGACCACTTGGGGTAATTTCGCAAACCGGCTGCAATTTATTGCGTGACAAGCCGTAAGTTTCTGTACAGTACGTTTTATGCTTGTTCTCACCGCGATCACAACACATTCACAGCGAGATTGGCTGAGATGCATTTAAATTTACAGATGGGACTTTACCCGTTACATTTGTAGCAAGTTGGAGCGTTGCGTGGCGTCGTTTGCCAGGCACCAGCCCGGCAAACAGTGCAAACGGCATTCATTTTGGAGATGCACCCATGTTTTTAGATCACCCCACCCTCACGGCTACCAATAGCCTGTCCGAGCCAGATCGGATCGAACGATTGATGCGGGTGTACGGGTATGTGGTGGCACTGGCCGATATCGCCGGCGATCCCGAATTCATCCTCAAAGTATCCCAATTGCATGACCATAAAGGCACCCTGATCGTGTTCTGGAGCGATCCACCGACGGAAGAAGAAAAATATCTGTTCGTCAAGGCATGGGAAAGCAAAATGGGCGACGGCAGCAGCAGCGTGGAGCACGAACTTTAATCTGCAATGACTATTTCCACGCGCTGTAATTGCTGCCGCTCCTACCCGCCGACGATCCCGCCCCTTTCGCCACACGCCGGCCTGTTCCGGCATGGCTGCATCACTCTCCCAATTCGTCCGACAGTCCAGTGCCAATTATTTGCGCACCTGTTGGCATGCACCGCATTCTATTCGCATCAAAATCCACCACTTATCCACCAGGAGAAATCATTTGAATCAGCAAACGGTAGCACCGTTGCACCGCATCGCCATCGTTGGCGGCGGCGCTGGCGGCTTGGAATTGGCAGTGCGCCTCGGCAAAAAGCTCGGAAAGAAAAAGAAAGCCGAAATCATCCTCATCGACAATGCCCGCACCCATTTATGGAAACCTTTATTGCATCAAGTTGCGGCCGGTACGCTCGATAGCTATGCCGACGAGCTGGAATATTTCGCCTTGGCGCGCTCCCACCATTTCACGTTCAGGTTGGGCCGGATGGATGGTTTATCGCGGCAAAATAAAGAGGTCTATCTCGCCACCACCTATGACGAAGACGGCGCCGAATTATTGCCGCGCCAATCCATCGGCTACGACACGCTGGTATTTGCGCTCGGCAGCCAAACCAATGACTTCGGTACGCCAGGTGCGCGCGAGCATTGCATCATGCTCGACACCCCCGTGGCGGCCGAACGCTTCCACCAAACCCTGATCAATTCTTGCTTGCGGGCGCAAGCCAAAGCCAAAGCACCCGGCGAAGGACGCTTCACAGTCACCATCATTGGCGGTGGCGCTACCGGGGTCGAATTGTCGGCTGAATTACATATGACGACCAAGATTCTGTCGAGCTATGGGCTGGCTAATTTTCACCCCGAAAAAGACTTGAAAATCGTCATCGTCGATGCCGCGCCGCGCCTGCTGCAAATGCTGCCGGAGCGCTTGTCGACGGCGGTCGCGCTGGAATTGCGCAAGCTTAATATCGAAATCCACACCAATGAAAAAGTGGTCGAAGTCTCGAAAGAAGGCGTCAAGATGGCCAGCGGCATCTTCATCCCCAGCGGCATCGTGGTCTGGGCCGCCGGCATCAAGGCGCCTGATTTTTTAAAGGATCTGGACGGCCTGGAAAGCAACCGCATCAACCAGTTGGTAGTGCAACGCACCCTGCAAACCAGCCGTGACCCCGCCATTTTTGCGCTCGGTGATTGCGCTGCCTGCCCGCAAGGCGAGGGCCAGCCCAACGTCCCGCCGCGCGCCCAATCCGCGCACCAGCAAGCCTTGCTGTTATCCAAATCCCTACAGCGCATGCTAAAAAATAAGCCGCTGCTGGAATTCACCTACAAAGATCACGGCTCGCTGGTATCGCTGGGCGAATACACCACCGTCGGTAGCTTGATGGGCGCCATCGCGCAAGGCTCGATTTTCCTCGAAGGCCAGATCGCCAAATGGATGTACTGGTGGCTGCATAAACATCACCAGATCGCGGTCAACGGCGTGTTCCACACGTGGCTATCGACTTGGGCCGAAACCATCAACTGGGTGCGCAATCCGCGTATCAAGCTGCATTGAACAAAAAACCTTTAAAAATACACGGTGGTGTATTTTTAAAAGTGCAATAAAAACCTGCGGGTGAGGGGGTGTTTTGGCATATACCCCCTATCTATTGCTTATTGCGGTCATTATTTTGATCGCGGTGCCACCGATTTCACTCCCTCTGCCGGCTTGCGGGAGTGGGTCGGGGAGAGGGTAATAGGCGCTGAGCTAGAGAGATGGCTGCTACTGCCAGCGCGACCTAGGAATTGAGGCGGAATGCCAAAAAATGCGCGACATACCTGAAACCATGTCGCGCACTTTGAGCGCTATGGCGATGCGTTAATGCAATAGAAGCAACATCATAGGCGCAAACGACCAGCCGCCGACCTTGACCGACACCAGATTGGAATAGGCCGAGACTTGTCCTGTGCCGCTATTGAAGGCTTGGACCCGATACACATAATTGCCCTTGGGCGTGGTGTGGGAAAAGCTGGTGACGTTACCGCCGACCTGGCCGACCCGGACGAAATTATTTGATCCCGCCGTCGCCCGTTCGATATAAAAGCCTTGCTCGCCGCTGGAATTGTCGTGCCAGTTCAACTTGACCACGCCGCCAGCGCCAATGCTGAAACTCAGAACTGAAGGCGGTGGCGTACTGGCTGCGGCCAGCGTAAACAAGGTAATGCTTTGCGCCGGTACCGTGGTTGTCAGGCTGTTGCCGCTCAGGTTTTGATTGGCCAACTTGGTAATCGAATTAGTCGACGTCAGTTGCCAGGCTTGCGCTACGCCGGTCGGATTGAAATTACCCAGATTGAGCGTGAGCGGCGTCGTGCCGGCGATCTTATTAATGACCATCACGGTGAGCGCGCCATCGCTGGAGCGCACCGCACTAAAGGCCGCCAACTGGTCTGGATTAGGCACCACTGTCGATACGCTGGTGTCGCCAAACCCTGCTTTATTGCCATCGGCATTGCGGTACAGCTTGATCGCTTTATAGGTCGGGCTGGCGGTGTCGGGCGTGGTCCAGCGTGCGGCGTAATCCAATCCTTCGCGCCCAAAAATGCCGAGGATATCCGCTTGCGCCGTCGCGCCATTGATATGGCCTTCGGCGCCCCAGTTGTATTCGGTGATCGCAGTTTTCAGGCCAGGATAATAGGTGGCGACCCAATTTTTCATGCGCGGGATCAGTTGCACCTTGTCGTTGATCCAGCTCTCATCGGTGTAATTGGCATCCCACAAGGAGCGGGTCGAGCGGTTGCGCAGCGCTTGCATATTGGCCGAGGTGTCGTTGCCGAACTCGCCGTTTTGCGGGTAGATATGCAGCGAGAACACATCCAGCAGCCGTTTGCCGGTTGCTACCTCATTCTGGCGCATCTGGTCCAGCAGCCACGGCATGTAATCCATATTGCCGTGTGCGGCGCGGTCGGGATAACCGCTCCAACCATGCGCAGCGCCCCATTGCTGGTCGTAACCGCTGTAGAAATAACCGCCCCAGCCCCATTCCTCGGGGCCGACGACGATGGCAGTCGGATCGACGGATTTGACGGCGCCGGCATAGGCAATCATCTTGTCGCGGATCTCGCTCATGGTGGCGCCAACCGGTTGTACGTCGCGGTGCGAGGCGTGCCAGATGCTGGATTCGTTATCGAGCATGTAAAAGCGGGCGCCGCCATTAGTGGCATTACCCCATTTGCCGACCATATGCTGTACCCAGCCGTGCTGGATGGCAGCGCTATTTGGGACATTGGCATCGTTGCGGTCATTGCCGCTGATGGCTTGCTGCGTGCTACTCAAAATGCCGTTGCCGGCGTCGGAAAACCACTCCCAGTCGCTGCCGGTTTGTGCGCCGTATTTTTGGATGGAGAAACTGGCCAGCTTGCTGCGGTTCGGCCCTACCTTGGCGATCCAGTCGATCATCGGAATCGTGATCATGGAATCGGCGCCGGCGCTCTTGTTTTGCGCGATGAAGCGATCACCGCGTTCACCCGCCACCGCGCTGTCGTCGCCAATGCTTTCAAAATACCAGTCGAAGCCGCGGTTGTCCGCATTTTGCAGCCAGTTGTACCGCGTTGCCGCATTACCGCCATAGCGGTTGAGCTGCACATTCAAGTCGAGCAATTGCGCGCTGCTGGCATACGCCAAGCCATAAATCTGCGGACTGATCGCATGCCGGTTGGCGTTGACATCGATGCTGACAGTGACGGCTGGGTTCAGGGCGTTGGCTGATTGCGGTCCGAATGCGGTCAATATGCCAAAGGCGACAGCCATCGATCGTGCCGGGATTTTTGCCCGAATTTGGCGGTGCAACGCGCGTAATGGATTAATAGTCATGAAAATATACTCCTGCCTGTATTATTTAAGGCCGTTTAAAATCGTGCGGGAAATAGGCTATTTATGCTCATACTCCCAGTATTTGTTAAAAATTGTGGCTTTCAAGATGATTGTTGCAAAGATCTGGCGCTTGCAACTCTGATGAATGATATAGATCAGCTGTTGACGCAAATGGTGAGCGAGCTAGCAACGCGCATTGGCGGATTATCGGTGCGCATTGAAGAACTGCAATGTCAAATTTAGCATCTGATCCAGCTTTTTTCAAACCAACTAAGCTGTTGACCGGTCTAGTGCTGGCATTAACGCTGGCGCGGTGATTCATCGGTTGCCATGTCAGCAATCATGCGCAGCAATCCCTCTTCGATAGTAAATTTGGGCTGAAAGCCGATCTGTTCCAGTGCGTCGGTAGCGACGCGTGTTTCCGCGCAAAATTTGCGAACCCGTGCGCTACTGATCGCAAGCGAGCGCCCGGAAAGCCATGCCAATACATCGAAGGCATAGCCGCCTGCCAAGGCTAAGCCATACGGTACGTGGAACGATCTTGTTACTGTGTCTGGTAGCAATGCGCGAATTTTTTGAACCAGTTCCGTGGTCGTCAAATCAGGCTTATCGGCATAGTTAAAAACTTGAATGCCAGCGGTCGGAGCGTGAATCTGTAGGCACATGAAGTCAGCCAGATTTTGGACATAAGCGACCGACTTGTGATTGTTGCCATCACCGACCATCAGAAATCGCCCACGCCGAATTTGCTCAATTAATTTGAATACATTACCGCGATTGCCTTCCCCAAACACAACGCACGGCCGTAACACTGTCAAGACCCGTTGCGTCGCTTTGGCCGACGCCCATTTTGTGTAGACGGCTTCGGCTTGTGCCTTGCTCTGTCCATAATGGTTGAAAGGTCGGATCGCAGCTGATTCCGAAGCCAAAGGCTGATCCAATCCGTACACTGCCACCGTACTGAGAAACAGAATATGCTCGACGCCGTTCGCCTCCGCTGCGAACACGACGTTTTCTGCACCGCGAACATTCACATCGGTGTAGAGCGAGACAGGTTTGACGTCGTCACGATGTTCTGCTGCGAGGTTAATAACGCAATCAGAGTGCGCCATGAATTCTTTAAGCGCGGCACGGTCACGCACGTCACCCAAGGTTGCGAGTGTTGGATGCGCCGTACTCGATACCTTGTCAAAAATCCGAACCTGATGACCTGCGGCAAGCAGTTGCGTTACCAAGCGCGCACCGATGAATCCACACCCTCCCAGTACGGCAATTTCCATGGGCGAATCTCTAGTATTTGAAGTTGGTTGCACCGGATTTCATGGTGTCGAAGTACGCGGCGAATTTGCAGTCATGTTGATTTTGCTCCATTCGGGCGACACCATCATAGCGTCTTGTAACGCCGGATGGCGCTGTTTTGTGACCAATGGGATGGATATGTACTCGTAATCGAATTTAAATTTCCATGCGGAAATGGTGCAAATAGCCATCGTCACGTTGCCGGAAAAATATATTTTTGTAAACGGGAACTTTTGTTGTTTTAGGCAAATTTCTTCGTTGCAAAGCTGTTTTACATTGGGTTACACTTTGTTCGCAATATCTTTTCTCTTCATGTCTTTTCCCGTTTCTGAATATACAAAAACTAGGTCTGCGCCTTGCGTTTTTGAGAGGCGTAGTTGTTGCTGATTAACAGCAGTTACTCGCTTCAAGGGGGGGACATGTCCCGAATTCGAAATTTCTGTGCAGCGCTGCTTATGGTTCTGCTTCCAATCTGGTCTGTGCCCGCTGCTGCGGTGGTTAACGCCATGGATCCGGCGCCTGGCGCCACCGTTTTCTATCCGTATTTTGAAGTTGATCTCGCCAATTCGAATGGGGCGACAACTGTGATGACTCTGGTTAACACATCAGCCACGGCAATCCTTGGTAACGTCACTATTTGGAGCGATTGGGGCACGCCGGTGCATCAATTCCCGATCTATCTGACCGGCTACGATGTAGCCAGTTGGGATATGCGAAATGTACTGAACGGTGTGCGGCCGCAAAGCGCAAGCGATGGTCAGGATCCTACCGATGCGATCAGCAAGCAAGGTCATTATTCGCAGGATATTAATTTCGCCTCCTGTACTAGTGCATCTCCGACAAACGCACAGCTTCCCTTGACGACTCTCGGTGCAGGCGTTGTGGCCGACATCCGTGCTGCATTGACTGGTACGGCGGTGACAAATCTGCCCGGCATTACTGCTGGCAGCTGCGTGTCCAATGCTTACGGCGACCAGATTGCGCGTGGTTACGTCACGATCGATACGGAAAATAACTGCACCACAAAATATCCCTCTGACAGTACCTATTTCACTGATGACATTACGCACCAAAACGTCATGTGGGGCGATTACATGTTGATCAATCCCGCGGCTGGTACCGGGCAAGGCGGACTGGCTACTATGCTGGAGTCGCGGGGGTATACTGTTCCGTTCGCGAGTGGTGACTATACTTACTACGGTCGGTTTAACGGTTTCACCGCGACTGATCAGCGCGAAGCGCTGTCGTCGCACTGGATAATCCATGGCGACACGGATTTCACAAAAATTGTGGCTTGGCGCGATCCTAAAACCACCATCGGTATAGCGGGCGCCACCTGCGGCACACTCCCTGCCAATCAACCACTGGCAACGGATTATGCCAATGTTGTCTGGTTCGATTCCTTCCCGGACGACCTGACTGCAACTGCTGCCTTCGGTTCACCACTGAGCAAGTTGGCAATGTCTAGCACAGCGCCGTTAAGTATGCCATCGGTGAAGAAGACTGGCTTCTTTGCTCTGGGTCTGGATCATACGGTGGCAGGCGTGCCGACGGTCGGCACGCAAGCCGTGGCGCAAAGCATGGTTCTTGCCGTCAGGCAGCCGCGGACTGGTGGCTTACTTGGATCGCGTGCCATGGCGTTCCCGGTGCAGCAGGTCATGACGCCTAATGCTGGCTTTGGCCGTGTAATTCATAATTGATGAGGCCAATGATGACTCTTCCTACATTCTTACGCCGCCTGGTCGATATGCGTTTGCCGGTCTTGGTGGCAACCGTATTGGCTCTCCTAGCCGCGTTGCTGACGGCACCTGCCCATGCGGTGATTGGCGCGGCCGATAACGTACCGGCAGCAACCTTGTTGCTGCCCTATTTTGAAGCCGATCTGAACAACAACAACGGTGTGCAAACCTCAATACGGGTGTCGAATGCCTCGGCCTCGGCCGGCATGCTCAACGTCACGCTGTGGAGCGACTGGGGCATTCCAACTAAGTCGTTCGGCATCTACATGACGGGTTATGACACCACCGAGATTGATTTGCGTTTGTTATTCAAGGGACATTTGCCGCGTACGGCTGACGCAGGATCTGATCCGACCAACAAGATCTCGCCCAAAGGCTCCTGGTCGCAAGACATCAACTTCCCTGGCAACGGTCCGGCGGCTACGCCTTATACAACGCTTTTGTCGCCGACAGCCATCCAGAATCTGGCAGCCGCGCATACCGGTTTGGCTAGTGGCACTTTCGGCGGATTGTGCGGCAGCAAGGCATACGGGGATGGCATTGCGCGCGGCTATGTCACGATCGACGATGCAAATGTCGGATCAGAGATTGATGAAATGAATCCATCGACCGCCGACTATTTCGATGGAAGTCATGCTGGCAATCGCAATATCTGGGTCGGTTCCTACACCATGACCAATCGCAATCAGCGCTTTGTGACGACGGATGCAATGGTTCATATAGAGTCTTCGAGCTTTCCTGGCCCCGCGATAACCGCAGGGAATCCGACTTTCTATAGTCGTTTTAACGGTGTCACCAATAATATCGATTTGCGTGAACCGTTGAGTAGCGTTTGGGACATGCGCTACCTGAACGGCGGCGGCTTTACTGGCGGAACGCGCGCGGTAGTCTGGCGTGATCCGGTGGTCAACCCAGCACCGGTGGCTTGTGGTGGCGGACTACCGACCGGGTTCCCGTTCACCATGCGCGAAATCGTTGCCTGGGACGAGCAGGAAACAATTGCATACTCGCCGAATAGCGGAGGAGAGCCTGTGGCAGGTTCGGCGAGTGCATTCCCGATCGTGACTCAAAGTGTGCCGACCGGCCCATTGTCACCATTCCAGTTCGGCGTATTGCGCTTGAATTTTAATGATCCAGGCGCCACGGCACCCTTCGCGGGCAGTCGGCAAGCCTATATCAGCGCATTTCATTCTAAGTCTGGCGCGTACGCTGTTAGCGTGCCGGGGGTGGTGATCTCGCCGCAAAGCGCTACACCAGGGCAGTTTGCCAATCGCATTGGCAACTAACGGGGGCACGATAATGAAAAAAAATACTCTATTTGCACTCGCTGCTTTGTTGGCCGCTTTGTTTGGAAATTCGGTTGTCATTGCGCAAGAAGTCACTTGTAGCGGATCGGGCGGTACCAATTGCAGCGGTACGATTCCTGATTTTCCCATTGCCACCCCGTATACATCGACAATCACCTTGCCGCAAAGCCTGACCTGTCCGGGCGGTGCGCCCTATGTTGGTGTTGGCGTGCGGGTGAATTTGACGCACGATCATGTGGGCGACCTGAACATTAGCGTAGCGGGGCCTTCGGGTAGCACGACCTTGTTGAACCGACCTGCCGGTAGCGGTGCTGCAGGCGCTTGTGCTGGTGAAGATGTGCGGGCGGTATTTGGGGCGGTAGGCTCCCCCGGCAACACTTGCCAAGAGCTTACCAGCCCCGCTGTCAGTGGCAATGTCATGGTGTCCGGCCCAGGGCTTAACTTCTTGCAAAGCCCTAATTCCTTGGGTGCTTGGACCCTGACGGTGGCTGATGAAAGCAATGGCTTCGAAGGGTTTGTGACGGACTGGGCATTGGTTGGACAATGCGCCGCGCCGACTGCGATTCCGACCCAGTCACAGAGTGGTTTGCTAGTGATGATCTTGCTGATGCTTGGCGCGGGACTCTGGACTTTTGCATCGGGGCGCCGCCGCTAATCTAAGCTATGCCCAGAATGCCGTACCGTGTCACTGACAATGGCACGGTACGGCATTATTGTTTTGTCTGTCGCGGTTTCAAATCGTGCTGTTTTTAAAGAATTGACCTAGGATGTATTTGGAAATTACCCGATTGCGCATCACTTTTTTAAACGCCATTGTTCTCCCTACGCTTGCGCTTTTGTTCGGTTGCGCGGGCACACACACAGCAGATTTGGCTAGACTGCAATCATCTACCGCCCCCTTAACTGTTGTGCCTAGTTTTGATTTGCTATCCAAGGGAGATGGTTTGCCGCATCGTGGGCAATGGCGCAGCCAGATGGCGATTACCGATATCAACGGTGATGGCATGCAAGACTTGGTTCTTCCTGCTGCCCGAAAGGGGGGCAGTAGGCCGCAAATGTTTTTAGGGCAGTTCGATGGGTCTTGGGCTGAGTGGAAGGATGCTTCGTTACCGAATCGACGGTATGACTATGGTGGCGTGGCTGTATTGAATACAGGTGTTGATGGCGACGAGCAACGCCACGTGGTGTATGGAATGCATCTCAAGGGATTGGCTGCGATCACTCAGACCTCACCCGGGAAGTTCAACGATGCCAGTGCCGGCTTGAATAACTACGTGGACGGTTCACCTTCCGTTGCTGGTAGCCAAGCCTTGTTAGCATTGCCGCGGCCTGCTGCGATTGGTGGATCGCAGCTATTTGTTGCTTACGAAGCCGTGCAAAACGGTGGCGTTGGCGCCTCAGTCTGGATCTTCTCAAAAAGCGGTTGGCAGCGGCATGACGTGCCGGGTGCGCCTTCCGGGTCACACCCAGGTATTGGCGCCCGGGATAAAGTTTTTTATCTAGGTAGAGGAGGTGTCACCGAGGTGGATGCGTCGCGGGAAAAACCTTCGGCCAGACTTGCAGGAAGTCTCCCGCAAGGAACATTTGCACATGCCTTGGCAGTTCTGCCAAACCCAAAGGGAAATGCCACTAACGCATACATTGCTACATCGCGTTACATCGACGATTCGTGGAGCCGCCGGGTCGAGCGCTTTTCAAATTTGGCTGGAACCGGTGATGCTCCGATTGTTCCTGACACTGTGATCGCCGAACGTCAGGGCTCAAATTATTTTTCTGCATTGGCTGTCACACAAGCGCGCCCTTGGGGGCTCCCAGGTGAAATTCTCGCAGTCGGCGATGATCATGGAATCATCGACCTGTATCACGTCGATGCTACCGGCCGGTCACTGAAACTGGGCCAATGGCCTGCTGCCGAGTGGCGCCGCGGGTGTACGGTTAGCCAGCTCGAATGGGCAAAGTTGAATCCCGGCGAACCTCCCCAACTTGCAGCAATGTTTTCCGGTGAACCGTCCGTTTATGATATCGGGCGCGGCTGTTTGGAAGGCGGCGGGCTGGATGTGTTTGCCCTTACCACTCTGGCGCCCACGACTAAGAATATCTCTCAATAAAGATAGTCCTCTTATTGCTTAGATAAAGGAGGACATAAAGCGTAGTGCACCGTCACATAGTTGACTATGCTTTTACGCACCTTGTCCGCTCACCTTTGTAGAACCCTCTGTTGCGCGAGTTTTTTGCTTGTTTGTGGCCATTTCAGCGCTCCATATATTCTGATTGTTGCCGCGTTTATGGTGTTAACGTATTAATTCTACGTACAAGATCCAATAAAATACTCCCCGATGTATTTTTAAAGAGCAAGTAAATTCGAGCGGGATAGGTATTATTTTTGCCTATACTCCCACATTTGCATCAAATTTAGATGTGCGGTCGATGTAATATTGGCCCAGCCTGGTTGTCGCATCCGTAAAGTTTCTTCGTGGGCGTATATCAGCCATTCCGTAGGCGTTGCACGGCTGTATGCACACCTTCGAGGTTGGTTTTTTTCATCCTGGTCAATACCTCCGCTAGGCCAGGTTTGCTAAATATCCGTTGGTAGTGTTCGCCGTAATTCTCGTATACGGAACGTATGGTATCGACCATGTTTTCGTAACTCGACCAGATTACAAATTCGCTATACGGCACCAATTCTTTCAGCGGCGCGTCCTCGCTGATAATAATGACGCCACACATCAGCGCTGGCAAAAGCCGCAATTCTTCAAGCGTGTCGTGATGCTCTGTTTGACGCATGTTGACCAGGATTTTTGTGTTCATGTAAAGTTTTTGCAATGCCGATTTGTCGAAGATGCCTTTTACATTGTTCAGTGGCAAACCGGCGTTCAAGGATTTTTCAAGGAATAATTTCCTCCTTGGCTGATTGCAGTCGGCAAATAAGGTGACGATATGCCCGAGTCGATTGCTGTTTCCAAAATCGGCGTCGTAGAGGAGGGGATGTATCAGTATTGTCTTGCTGGTGTACGAGGCAAACTCGCCCGATGCCCTGATATTGGATATGTTAGGGAGACTATAGTCAACGATGAGATCAAGAGAATTGAGATAGTCATAATTGCAAATTCTCACCAAGTAGCAATCACGGGTCCCGTGTATGGGAATATTGCCGGTCACAGCAGCAGTACTGTCGCGCCCACCGGATTTTACGAGTGTGTGTTCAAACTGGATATCGACCCTTATCGTGCTTTGGCGGTTTGGAAATTTGACCTTGTAGTCGCCAACGATGACGTTGATCGGGATGCCACCAGAAGCGAGAACTTGTCGAAGCAAATCGACGCAATACAAATAATATTCGCGAATGAAAATCGGATGTTTTCGGTCGTAGGCTAGGCATGCATTGCCGATGATTTCTGTTTTGATGACTGTTGCGCAGAAACGTTTGTCGATATAGTCGAGCGACTTTCCTAGAAGACGTTTTATATACATAGAAGCTGTTCCTGGACGGAAGCGTAGGAAAACGAAAATGTTTTAGGATTTGGCTTCAAGCTCATCGCCGATATAGATTTCCGGAGCCAGGGTTTTTCCCATACGGGATTGCAATGCATCGCGCACGCCAGCCAGGATCAAACGTCCTCTCGCCCTATTTTTTACCGATATCTGCGCCGCGCGCGCGATTTTTTTTGCTGCGATAAGCCACGAGCTTAGTCGCCCTGCATAGCGCCGCGCCAGGACGATTTCGTTACGCGTTTTATAGTAGTAGATGCAATCTTCAACGCCTTTGCGCGATTGGTGGCTACCGCCGCCGCCATGCCAAATATGGGATTGCGGCACCAAATAACAGGGTACCCCGTACGTACGCAGGCGATAGCAATAATCGATTTCTTCACAGTATAAAAACCATGCGGAATCGAGCCAGCCGTAGTCCGCTATCAGACCTAGCGGCAGGAAAAAGCAGCTTCCTGAAACAGCGCCGACCCGAAAGCTTGCGCGTGTTTTCCACGCTTCGGTAAACGTGATATCGGCATCACGTTGAAAGGGTTGCGGCGTTCCCGATTCCTCAAGATACTTCGCTGGGAAATTCAAAAGTACCGTGCCGTCTTCTCGACGCATCAGCGGGACGCCGCCGTAGATGGCATTCCCATCTCGTTGCCATGCCGTCACCAGTTGAGTCAATGCCTGCACGTCGACCAGGGCGTCGCTATTGACCAGCCAAATGGCGCTTGCTCCCCATGCCAGCGCTTGGCGATAGGCTAGGGCATGCCCGTCTGCAAAACCGCAGTTGTGCGCGCTCTCCAATACTTCCAGATGCGGAAATGTCGCGCGCACGCGTGCCACGCTATCATCGCTTGACGCATTGTCGACCATGATGATTCGATAGTTTGGGTACGCCATTGCATGGAGCGATTGCAGGCAATCCAGGGTGCGGGCCTCGGTGTTCCAGTTCACGACGGATACGACGACAAGTGGCGTCTGATTCTGTATCCAATTTTCGCTCATGACGGCATCCCCATCTGTAGCGGGTGTTGATCGCGGGCAGTGCACCAGATGAAAATTGCAAACGATACCTGGACCATGCCGCAGCCCAGCCAGGCCATTGCGCCGGCAGTGATGCCAAAGGCCGGGGTGAATGCGACCAAGACCAATAGCTGTACCAGAAAAACTGTGCCGTTAATGAGGCTCAGGGTTCGATATCGATGCTGGCTTATCAATAGCAAGTTAAACGGTGCGTACAGTGCCGTCATCGCAACGCCAAGCAGGATCAAGCGTAATGGGGTTGCGCCCGTTACTGCAATCACGTCATCGTGCAGCCAGAGTTTTAGGAGCATTTCTGAAAACACAGCCATCGTTAGACACGGAAGCGTTAATAAGCTTAGCGAAACCTTGAGCATGGCAGCAACGATTTTTTTGGCTGAATTTGCTGTTGCCATGCGTGGCAAGAAAGCGCGATAGATCGGCACTTGCAACTGCAGCAGCGACAACGTCAGGGTTCCGATGATGAAATACACACCATATTGCTCGGCGGGTAGCGTTAGCGATAAAAAAATGCGGTCAATTTGCGTCGTCAGCAGCCCCAAACTGGCCGCCAATCCAAATCCGACAAAAGCCCTCCAACCGCTTGCTGCCTCGGCCTCATCAACCATGCTGGATGGCTTAGGCTGATTGGCTGGCACATCCTTGTTTCTGCAACGGACTTCAAACTGGACGCGCCGAAAATTGAGAAAAAATTCGATCATGCTGATCACCGCAAACGGCGCAAGGTACATGGTGGCGGTGCCCGAGTATCGGCTTATCAGCAAAAGTGCCAAGCCATGCTTCGCCAGCGTGAATCCTGCCAGCCGCAGATTCGCATACCGTTGCCGTTCTTGCCCATTCCAGAATCCAATCGCCGCATTATTGGAAAACTGAAACAAGAACTGAACCAGTACGAGACGGATGGCCCAGTCTAATCCGTCGGCAAGGGGCGCTATTGAGGGGACAGGAGGATGCTGAAATCCAAGTACTGCAAGCTGGCCCAGAACGAATGCGCCCAATGCAATTGAGCCATAGATCCGCAAGAAGCGCAGATGGACAATATGCTGGCGGCCGTGCTGCGCGGCGCGTGCAATGTCACGCAGCATAAGCGGTGCCAGTGCAACGTCGATGGAGAACAGCAATCCTTGCAAAGTCATGCACAGTGCTACCACACCCCATTCCGCCGCTCCCAGTGTGTGCACGTAGATTGGCACCACCAGCAATGTGATCAAAGCCATCAGCGCGACGTTGGCATAATTGCTGCCGATGTTGAGCGCCAGGCGGCGGTTGGATGACGAAAATTTTACCCTCTCCGTCATTGCTTGCACTCTCGCCGGGCGGCATCGAATTGGGCTATCAACTTGCCGGTTTGCAGAACGCTGTCATGGTGCTTGACAAGGTAGGCTCGACCTGTGTCAATCAGCGCTGTACAAAGTGTCGGATCGCGTGATAACCGCAAGATTGCCTGGACGAATTGGGCTGGCGTATCGGCAATCAATAGTTCCCGCCCCGATTCGACCTGTAAGCCGGCTACGGCAGTTGCCGTCGCGACCACAGGCAGGCCACGCGCCCAGGCCTCAAGAATACGCATGCGGATCCCGGATCCAATATGTAGCGGTATAGCGGCGATTGCGCCTGCCGGGAATGCCTCAATTGCGTCTGCGGGCGCAGGATGCCAGATGACGCAACCGTCGTGAACGGATTGCGGCATGACCACTCCACCATATACGTGAATACGTGTTCGGGAATCTGCGCTTGCGAGCTTAGGAGCGACCTGGTCAAGAAACCATTTGATGCCCTCGGTGTTGGGCCACCACCCGACACTGCCTGCCAAGACAACTGCCGGTGTTCCGGAAACTGCCTCGCCTGCCGGCAGGTGGGAAGGAAAGGGTGGTGCGAGCGCAATCACTTTGTTTTGTGCCGCGCTTCCTGCAATGGATCGCAATCCTTCGGCATCGCGTTCGGTCAATGCCACGACCTGCATCACCGTATGCATCGCACGCATTTCTTCCGCACGCAGCCTGCGCGCTTCAAGCAGAAACAGACGAGAGTACAGGCGTGCAAGGCCGACTTGTTGCCACAAAGAAGATTCCACGTTTTGCATGCGCAGGACGATGGGGATATTTGCTTGATGCGCTGCCTTGCAATTTGAGAAGGCTTGTAGTTGTTCGACATGTAGCACGTCTGGCTGCCACGACGTCACACACTCAACGACAGCCTGCTCGATTTCGGACAAATGGTGGCGTACGGCGGTGAGTGCCTGGCGGTGGATTAATGCAGCGGCCAATGCACCTAGCCAGCTTCGCTTCGCTACCGGCACAAGGTGGGGAGAGCAGACCGACGCCAGCATAGTGGCCTGCTCAGCCTGTGTTTCCGCGTCTGTGTCGCTGGGGGCGATCAACATAATGTCGTGCCCAGCCTCCGCCAATCCCTGCAGGGTCAGCCACAACGCGAGTCGGCCGCCGTCGCGAGGCGGCCAGGGTGGTTTGGTTGCAACACAGAGAATTCGCACGATAGCCATAGTGTAATCGACGTTCTCAGGTACTACAGGTAAAATCCTTCACTCCATGCGCATACTGTTCATCACTAACCGCTTCCCCGGCCACTTTGTGTGCGGCGATCAAATGCGGGCATATCAGCAGATCCGACATTTGTCCAAACGTCATGCGATCACTTTGCTGGCATTTGAAAATGCACCCCCTGCGTCCCCTTGGCTGGCTGAGATGGAAGCCTGTTGCGAACGCGTCATCACTGTCAAGCGAGGCCGCATCGGCATGGCCTGGCGCTTATTCTGCGCGCTGGGTAGCAGACACCCTTTGCAGGTGGCGATGTATGACTCGGTGCCGCGCGGATCAGGGCTCGAAGCTCTGCTGTGCGAAGGTTTGTTTGATCTGGCACACATTCAACTGGCGCGGCTTGGACCGATGGTCGAACGACTTGCCCCTCTGCCATGCGTACTCGATTTTGTTGATGCACTTTCACTGAACATGGCGCGTCGGGCTCAGCTTGATCGTAGCCCGCTCAGGTGGGTCGCCCAGATGGAAGCGTCGCGACTTGCCGTTTATGAACAT
>JAZKIX010000176.1:0-13295 GCA_040384645.1 Pseudomonadota bacterium
GTGGCCGGCCTGACCGGCGTGATCGATTTTGGCTTGATTAGCGCCAGCAATCCCGGCCCTGCTGCTTATAAAGTGCAGCCGACCGTCACGCCGGTGTTTAGTCGCAGCAATCCACGCAGCGCCACACCGGTGATGGCCGCTGGTAATGTCAAATTCGTCAAAGTCGCCAGCATCAATGTGCTCAATTTCTTTACCACTTTTACCGATGGCAATAGCGCCGATGGCCAAAGCGGGCAGGGTTGCAGCCTCGGTAATTCTGTCGCCAAATCCAATTGCCGCGGCGCCGACAATCTGGCCGAATTTTTACGCCAGCGCGCCAAAACCGTGGCCGTCATGGCGGCCATCGACGCCGATGTTTTCGGCTTGATGGAAATGCAAAATAATGGCGAAGTAGCAGTCGGCAATCTAGTCGACGCGCTCAATAGCGCAGTCGGCGCCGGCACCTACGCCGTGGTGCCAAAACCGGTCGCTGCCGGCAGCACCGGCACCGATGCGATCCGGGTCGCGATGATTTACAAGCCAGCCAAACTGACGCTGGTCGGCGGCGCGCTGTCCGATACCGACGCCATCAACCACCGTCCGCCACTGGCGCAAACCTTCGCGACTGCCGATCAGCAGCGTTTTTCCCTGATCGTCAATCACTTGAAATCGAAGAGCAGTTGCCCGACCGCAGGCGACCCCGATGCGGATCAAGGCGATGGCCAGGGTTGCTGGAACGCGACCCGCCTGCAACAAGCGCAACGCTTGCTCAATAGCTTTATCCCGCAAGTCAAGAGCGCCGCCAATGACCCCGATGTCTTGTTGATAGGCGACTTCAATGCCTACGGTGCGGAAGACCCGATCAATACCCTGACCGCCAGCGGCATGGTCAACCAGATCGAACGTTTTGTCCGTCCGAATACGATGCCGTATTCCTTCGTGTTCGATGGCGAAGCCGGTTATCTGGATCACGCATTGGCCAATACCTCGCTCAGCGCGCAAGTGGTTGATACCACCGAATGGCATATCAATGCCGACGAACCATCGGTGATCGATTACAACACTGAATTCAAGCCGCAAGACCTCTACAGCGCCAGTCCTTACCGCGCCTCGGATCACGATCCGGTCGTCATCAGCCTGCATTTGCAAAGCGCTAAAAGTGCGCAAACCATTATTTATGCCACCGCACCGATCCTGGTAACTGGCGGCACCGCATCCGTCAGCGCCACCGCCGTATCCGGCTTGCCGGTCAGCTTCAGCAGCACCACGCCAGCCATCTGCAGCGTGGCCGGATCGACCGTCACCGGCATCGCAGCCGGCACTTGCGTGATCGCCGCCAATCAAGCCGGCAATACCGATTTCAATCCCGCGCCGGCCGTGACCCAAAGCATCATGGTTAAAGGCATCAAGCTCAGCACATCGGCCCTGCGGATTCAAAGCGGCAAACCGTTGACCCTGACCGCAAGCGTGATCGGCAACGCCTTCACCGGTAGCGTGAATTTTACCGATGGCGGGGTCAGCATCACCGGCTGCAGCGCCGTCGCGCTCAACGCCAACGGCATCGCCACCTGCACCATCGACACTCTGGCGCTAGGTAGCCACAGCTTTAGTGCGGCGTATTCCGGCAGCGCCAGCGACCCGGCCAGCATCGCACCGGCCTTGAGCACGATCGTGCAATTGCATGCGCCGCTGAATCTGGCGAGCCTGATGTTGTTGCTGTTTTGAGGTGTTATTGGTTGTTAATGCGCGCTGGATGGTGAAA
Source organism: Pseudomonadota bacterium (assembly GCA_040384645.1). Classification (GTDB taxonomy): domain Bacteria; phylum Pseudomonadota; class Gammaproteobacteria; order Burkholderiales; family Burkholderiaceae_D; genus JAZKIX01. Next base: position 1,742 of record JAZKIX010000176.1, read on the forward strand.
AATACTGGTAGGGGTATTTTTGAATAGGCAATTAAAACGTGCGGAAGAGGGGGTAAAAAGGCTTATACCCCCTATTTTTAATTGTATAAACATATTCTGACAAGTTTTAGCATGCAAAATAGACTTCATCTAAAATACCATTAGCTCCAAAGTGGAACTGAAGTTCCAGATCGTCGCAACGGATAATATTATTTTTCAATTTCCTATATCCCTTATCCCTATTCTTCAAAAGATCCTCAATATTACTTTGAGAAAAATTTGAAATTTCGTACCCCCAAATACTTAAATGATGAATAGCTTTAACCTGAAACATGCAAACTGCCGAATTTTCTGTTGGTTGTCCTGAAATTTCGCCGCGGAAGCCAACTAGGAACCCTTGAAAAACAAGAAATTTTCCAAATTGCCTCCCATCCATTCTTCGTAGCACATATCTTGCCCCCAAGCGGCTCTGACTTCACTGGGTGTCGCTCCGAATTTAATTGGGCCGAACCCGTGTATCAGTGATATTTCGTTCATGACCCTAGACGCCCATAAAGGATACGATTTGCGTAAATTTCGATTATTGAGTTGCTTTATGCGTACACTGAAAGTTAATTTAAATTAGCGAAATTTAGGTAGCGATAATTCTTTCGTTTCATTCTCAAGTCTGCCAATAGTTCTATTTTGAGATTTAGCCTTATTAGTTTCAATACATGAAAAATTTCGGCAAATCAGGCACTCCACCTAAGGTGCAACGTTCTTGATCGGTTTCCAATATGCAGGATAGACAAGCCCAACCCAACTATGTACAATTTTCTGTACATAAAATGTAAAGGTAAATCATGGATGCCGTTTCCTACACCACAGCCAGAGCGAATCTGGCAGCCACTATGACTCGTGTTTGCGAAGACCATGAGCCACTTATTATTACGCGAAATAACGCACAGTCAGTCGTCATGCTGTCTTTAGAAGATTTTAAGGCGCTTGAAGAAACTGCCTACCTGCTACGCACACCGAAAAATGCCGGACGACTATTAGCTTCCATAGCGCAACTGGAATCAGGTCAAGGGTCTGAACAGACGCTTTCTGAATGAAATTGGTTTTCTCAGAGCAAGCGTGGGAAGACTATTTGCATTGGCAAAAAAGTGACGCAAAACTATTAGAGCGCATCAACGCGCTGATTAAAGAAACCGCGAGACAGCCTTTTAAGGGCATTGGGAAACCTGAACCTTTGAAACATGCACTTGCCGGGTATTGGTCACGAAGAATCAATGACGAGCATCGATTCGTTTATAAGGTTGCAGAAGGCGCACTACTGATTGCACAACTGCGCTACCGCTATGCTAGTTAAGGCCAGGTTTTAATAGACTAAATCCGCCCCAAGCCTTCTTCCATCCGTCCCGGCACCAGCTGATGCAGCCAAGTTGGACAATCAACCAGCGGCACTTCACTCACCAGAAACACCAACAAGGCCAGCCCGCTTTGCTGCAACTCGGCCACCATCTGCCGACGCTCGGCATCCCAGTCCAGCAAAATGCAGATGCAGGAACTGAGTTCGGCGCGGCGGCTTAACACGCTTGCTTGCAAGGCTGCCAGTGATTCGTCCGGGCAGGGTTTAACTAGCGCCAGTACGCGCATCAAGGCTTCGGCTTGTAGCTCGCCTGGCCCCATCGTGAAGCAATGGCATTGGACGCCGACAAAAAGCAGGTCGAGCAGGCCGTCGTTGCCATGCAGATTGCCGACAAACGATGCTGCCAGCGAGACGGCTTCTTCAAATGCGGCGCCTTCCGGGGCGCCGATGGTGTCGAGCAACAGCGCGTGACGTTCGAAATATTCGGATTGATATTGCTTGACGACGGGGATGCCGCTGCGGGCAAAACTTTTCCAGTGGATGTCGCGCAGGGCGTCGCCGGGACGGTATTCGCGCAAGCCGGCGATTTCTTCGCCATCGCCGCTGGCAGCGGCGCTGACGCGGTGCTCCGGCTGGTGATGTAATTGGCCAGGTAAGTCGAGCGGCGGCAGCGTGTACGTGCGCGGCAAGACCAGCATCGAGGCGGGCAGGGCGATCTCGCGGGTGGCGCGGCACAGGCCGAGCGGGTCGCGTCGCGCCAAGGCCAAGCCGCTTAAATTGAGCTGGCCACGGAAGCGCGGCGTGAAGCGCTGCGTGACTTCCTGAGTGAATTCTTGCGTGGCGTCGGCTTGTATCGAGGGGACGTGGATTTCATCGATCTGCGCCACTGCATTCATCCGCACCAGCCAGCTCCAGCGGTAGTAGCCGACCATGCGGTCGTAGCGGTTCTGGCGCTCCGATCCGGGCTCGTGCGCTTGAGAAAATTGGATCAATGTGGGACGCGGGTCGTGGTGGCTTTCCAGCAGGCTCAAACCCCCGATCGCGCTGCCGGAAAGATGCCTCAGCCTCAATCTGTAGGTAACTTCTTCGCCCACCGTGGCATAGCGCGGCAGCGGGCGTTCAATCGCAATTTTTTCAGCGGCTACGGGTTTGAACACGGCGACATACGCTAAGGCCAGCAGTAGCAAAGCCGCCATCAAGCCGAAAATTTGGTATGCCACCACTTGCTGCGTATTGATCCCGACCACGGCGCTGATCAGCAAGGCGGCCAGGGTAAATTGCCCGCTCTTGGTAAAGCGCCGCAACAACCAATGCCGGTATCGATAATAGCGGCGAAAGTTGTAGTAAAACAGTGTGCTAATGCGGGACGGGGACGTCATGCAGGCACTGGGCGACGATGGCTTCGGCATTGCTGCCGCCGTATTTGACCTGGGTGGTCAGCACCAACCGGTGCGCGATGACGGCAGTGGCCAATTCGCGGATATGTTCTGGCGTGACGAATTCCATGCCGTCGAACAAGGCCAGCGCCTTGGCAGTCTTGACCAGCGCGATGCTGGCACGCGGCCCCGCGCCCAGTTGCACGCCGGGCCGGCTACGGGTGGCGCGCACCAGGTCGACGGCGTAGCGGGTCAGTTCGGGTTTGATATAGATGTGCTGCAGCGCTTCTTTCAACATCAATATCTGCGCCAGATCAATGCATGGCAACAGGCTTGCCAGCGGGTGCGCCGCATGCTGGGCGCCGATCATCGCGACCTCGGTATCGGCATCGATATAGCCGAGGCTCAGGCGCAGCGCGAAGCGGTCCATCTGTGCTTCCGGCAGCGGATAGGTGCCGCGAAACTCAATCGGATTTTGCGTCGCCACTACAAAAAACAGCGGCCCCATATGATGCAAATGGCCGTCCAGGCTGACCTGGCCTTCGCCCATCACTTCCAGCAAGGCAGATTGGGTGCGCGGCGAAGCGCGATTGATTTCATCGGCCAGCAAGATATGGGTAAATACCGGCCCTGGCTTGAATTCAAAAGCCTGCATGCGCTGGTCATAGACCGACATGCCGAGGATATCGGTCGGCAGCAGATCTGGTGTAAATTGCACCCGTTTGAAATCGACCCCGATCGATGCCGCCAGCGCCTTGGCCAAGGTGGTTTTGCCAGTGCCAGGAAAGTCTTCCAGCAAGACATGACCGCCCGCCGCCAGCGCCGCCAGAAAGTGCCGCAACACCGCATCCTGGCCGTAGACGATGCTGCCGATGGATTGCGACAGGCGCAGGTAAATCGTGTGGGCTTGCGCAAGATTCATGGACGTTTCAATGGGTTTTACGCTTGGTTTAGCCGAACTGATCAAGGCCTTCTGGCGCCCAGCGCTTGCTCGATTTTTTTATCGGTCTTGTATTGCCCCAACGCATACACGGCCCAGATTGCCGCCGGAATCCAGCCGATCAAGGTCACTTGCAAGATCAGGCAGATGATGCCGGCCAGCGGGCGGCCAATAGTAAAGAAAACCACGAAAGGTAAAAAGATAGCCAAAATTAAACGCATGATGTCTCCAACTAAGCGATGAAAGAATTAAAAATCAGGATCAGGGTAGGGTGATTCAAGAGCATTTTATGCAAAAATATACTGCCTGGTGTATTTTAAAAGGCCCAATAAAGCTGTGCGGCTGAGTAGGTATTATTGGCTATACTCCTGCCAAATGCCTTGCTATCTAAACTGGCCGGCACTGATTATGCCAAGTTTTTCAGCCTTGTCCAGATAAACTGCGGGATTGCCCGGTCTGCTCCGCTATCCAATATTTGACCGACCTTTTGACTGTGAAAATTGCTATGAAAACTGCTTCATTGGTACGCGATTCCGATAAAGTCGCCGTGGTCGCCACGCTATGGGTGACGCAGTCGGTTTGGGAACAGACCCGCGGTTTGTTGCGGCGTCCGCCGCTAATTGTGGGTCAAGGCATGTTGTTGCAACATTGCCGCTCGATCCATACCATCGGCATGACCTATCCGCTCGATATTGTGTTCCTCGATAAATACGGCATCGTGCGCAAATGCGTCGCCAGTGTAAAGCCGCTTCGTTTCGCGATGTGTTTCGGCGCAAGTACCACCCTCGAACTGCCACCAGGCGGCCTGGCACACAGCACGATCCGGGTTGGCGACACCTTGCGTGTACATGACGTGGACGGCTTGTCGAATCCGTCACATTCAGCCGCGATTGACGACGCTGGCAATCGCGCCTGAAATCGCTGATTTTTTCTTGAAAAAAAGCGGTTTTATACATCGTGCGCCACTTCAGTCAATAGCAATAATCCTCACAAACCAAGCCGCAAACCGGCTGGTTTCTGTCTTCGCTTAACGCTTCCATCCATCGCCGCGCCGTAAGACCACGCCATCTCATTGCGCTCGAGCCAAGCAATCCAATTGCATTGCTTCGAATGCCGAAGTGCGTCAATTCCCCCCCGCTTTTACTTTGCCGTAAGCCGTCAAATTGTGTCGTTCAATAACTTTAGACGGTTTAAGAAGCAAATTTTCCGTTACTGAAGCTTTTGAATTTATAAGTCATTTTGAAAATAACACGTAAAAATTTAACTCAGAATATTTGCCAGAGGAAGCGAAAAATTCACAATTTTGTTCCTTGTCATCACCACGTAATAGCGGTTTGGCAAAGTGTCGACGCTGCAAGATTATTTGGAGCGCAATGCATTCAGAATAATTTTTTTTGGATGATTGCGCTGCAGATTTTTTATGCAGGAAAGTTTTCGCCAGTGGTCTATTTGCATTGTCCAAGTTTGGTCTGTCAGTCTGGTTGGAGGACTTCCACGCAACGATGCAAAAGTTCACTTTTAAAATCCATGCAGACATTTTTAATGCCCTAAATTTCAGGAGAATCACCATGTTCAAAAAGCCAAAGCAACAAACTAAGCAACGCGGTCAAGGGATGGTTGAGTACATCATCATCGTCGCTCTGATCGCTATCGCCGGTATCGCCGCATTTGGTTATTTCGGCCAAACCGTCAAGCATCAAGTAGCTGGTATGGCGGCTGAATTGTCAGGCGGTTCAGGTACAGCTGAAGTTGCCAATGCCGTGACAACAGCACAAAGCGCAGCAACCGTTGCCGCGACAAAAAACAAGATGGGTACTTACACGGATCAAAACACCAAATAATCGCGCGAGTTCATTAGCGGGATGAAGTGTTGGCTTTCCTCGCATGCGTAAACCAGCACTATGGCCTGGCAAGCAAAGAGGAATGCAACCCGACATTCACCTGTATCGATATTTTGAGTGCGTTGTTGATGGCAAGTGTTTAGAAGTGGTTCAAATGAATTGGCGCTGCAATGCGCGGCGCCAGCTCTTCGATAAAACAGGGTTTTGCGGCACCAGCCGGCATACGTCAGATGAATGACGCTGAGAGTTGCTGGATTTTTTTTGAGATGGAAAAGTGCAGATGATTGAACTTGCAAGCAGCCATGGCCAGCCTGTGATCGCCTCAATTCGCCGCCGGCGGGAGTCTGGCAGCGTACTCGTCTACGCTCTGGCAATGATGTTGGCCGTCGCACTGGTGGTGATGATGGTATTTAACACCGGCCAACTGACTTCGGAAAAAATCAAGCTGCACAATACAGCAGACGCGGTGGCGTTCAGCATATCCACAGTTGAGGCCAGGAGCCTTAACTACATGTCCTATACCAATCGCGCCATTGTTGCCAATCATGCGTCGATGGCACAGATGATTTCGTTCGTATCGGTGATGCGGATGGCGGATTCTTCAGTAGGCAATATTTCTTTATTCGCTGATATGTTGACGCCAGTAATGGTTTTTATTCCTGGCTTGAATGTCGCCTGGACCGCTTTCGGGAGGGCGATGAATGTCGTCAAGGGCGTAACCACTGCACTCACTGCAGTGCTTAAAGCAGTCAGTCTGGCAATAGTGGAGGTGACATATGGATTGGAGCAGGCAATTTTTGCCAGTCAGATTGCGATGGCGGCATCGACCATCGAATCTCTGCCAGAGACCTATGTCACCGTTTTAAAAGCCAACGATGCTACTGCACATTTTTCAGCTTTAAATCAAACAGTGGCGCTCGCTGCTGCAGCTTCGGAAGCGGGTGCATTTGTCAAGCCCTATAAGCGCCCGACGAGAAAAGTGAAAGATGAAGAAACTGAAAAGTATGAGCGCTTTACCAAGCTTGCAGAAGAGTTGCGCGATGAATTTACCAAACGCCGTGCAATTTTTCCGCCGCTTGACATCATCAAGGATTTCATTCCGTTCCAGATCGATGGCGGCACCGAGTTGACGCAGTTCGCAGATGGTCATTATGGCTGGACTGCGATGGATACCCTCGGTTTTAAAGTGCCGATTATTGGCGCCTTGTTACCAAAAATTCCGATCGGAGGCAGTGCAATCCAATTAGGCAGTAATGAAACAATCACCTTCAAAACTGTTGAGCAAAGGTTGTGGGCTGCACTTGGCACCGGTAGCAAGGATGAAGAAAAATATTTGGCAATGTATGGCGGACAGAGATGGAAGCCTGCAGTCAAGGCATGGTGGCCGTCACCCGTCGACGTCGTTCCGGAGAAGGAAAAAATAGACGGTGCCTTAGTGCATAACGCAGAAACGGTAGAGGCGACGTTGTTGCCGCTGCCGCCCAATTTTAAGGGCGTTGAGGTGATCGGCGGAAATATTGAATTGCCTCGCTATTATTTTGACGTGCGTACTTCCTCGCAGTTGTATGCCGATAATTATGAGGACAAGAACGGCAAGGGTTATTCCGTTCAGCGATCCGATCTTGACTTAGTTGATGTGCTGGATGGCCCGATACGGGTGGATCGGATCACCAAGGGCGGATGGAACCTGTTTGATCCGAATTCTGATATCGGGCCATCGATCTTGATCCCTTTGAGCAAACCCATGAACAGTGTCAGAACCACTTCGACCATCGGTATCGGAAAAGAGCGCGCAGCCTTGCCGGAATCGAAGGAACTGCGTGTCATCGGTAAAGGGCAAGTCTATTTCAAGGCGCCGCTGGATCGTTGGCCGCGCAAGGATCTGGTGGTCGAGCATCGCAGTTTATTCAATCCCTACTGGAATGCGCGTTTGGTGCATCCGAGATTGTGGGAGCGACTCTTGAACACCTTTGTTGAATGAAGGAGGGCATAAATATGCAACAGTCGACATGGCATTTTCAAAGCCAGCAGGGGCAGGCGATGGCGGAATTTGTCGCCGTCATTGGCATTTTTATCGTTGCGTTGCTGGCGCTGCCGTATTTAGCGAAGCTAGGTGATGTACGCCAAACCATGGAGCAGGCTGCCCGCCATGCCGCGTGGGAGCGCACGGTCTGGTTAGGGGAAGCCCAAAAAGCCGATAAGGGTGCAGTCATCCTGAAAGACGATCTGGTGGAGGAAAGTATCCGGCATCATTTTTTTACCGGTGATGTGAAGCGCAAAGAGATGACTGAAGGTGCGATGACGCCGCAGCACAGCTATTGGCAAGATATCAAAGGCACGCCGATGATCAAGGACATCGCCGACGTCGAAGTAACGACGACAGACAGCGATTCGCCGGCTTGGATACTGAACAATGTTCTTGGACCCTTGTTTAGTGCAGTCACCTGGATTAATACGGCTGTCTCCGGCGCAACCGGTAATGGCGCTGTGTTCGCCATCGATACCAAGGGCTTGTATAAATCCACGGTCACGGCCAAGGTCAATGATCAAATCGGCGGCACGCTTAATTTCAACAGCAACGTCACCTTGCTGGCCAATGAGTGGTATGGCGGCGGACGTAATCGGGTCGAGAAGAAAGTGCAGGGCCTGGTGTTGACGGCCGTTGCCAATACCCAAACCATGCAAGACTGGAAACGGGCGGTCAATAACGTTGACAAAGTATTCGGCACCAATGCGGGATGCGCCACTTCCGGCTGTCTGGTGTTTGGTAAAGCATCCGATGACGGTATCCCAGATGACCGGAAAGAGCTGGTAAAGAAATGGGAAGCTCCGCGCTATGCCGGGCAACCCAGTGTTGGCGAGCCGATTAAAGAATTCAGGATGTATCAATACGTGCCCTCTTCTGCTGCAGTATTGGCAATGCCGCTCAATCTTGGTGTGATTGATCCTACCAACGGTATTACCCAACTCTTGCCATGAATCTACGGTTTTTTCAGAGTGCTCGGCCTTGTTGTAATCCGCTGCGACTCATGGTTTTTCTATTCTTGGCAATCTGTGGCAGCGCGCATTGCAGGCCTGCTGACGAGTTTAGCTGGCCTGCATTTCCGACCCCGGCAAATGCCCGTGTCAGTTGGGTTGCGCAAAACATGCGCTACAACAATGTGCCGACACAGATACGCATGATGGAGTTATCAGAGCATCCGAGCGTCGTCATTTCGTTTTATCAAAAATTATGGACCTTGAATGGCGCCAAGGTCACCGTCATGGAACTGAAACCATGGGTTGTGGTATCGCAGACGCGTGGCCCCTGTCACTTCACGGTAGAAACGCGGGCAGTCAAAGGAGGTTCTGAAAGCGTGCTGACAGTGAGCCGATTACCTGAAATGGTAGAGCAGGCGAGACGTGCAAAAGCGTCTGGCCTGGAAATGAAAAAGCTTGGCGTGGGTTTTCCGATGATGAGCGGCAGCAATGTTGACATGGACATGGAGTCATTCGACGAGGGAAAGCAAGGCCGCATGATCATGCACAAAAATACGTTCACGATAGAAGACAACGCGCTCTATCTGCGAGAGCAACTACTGTTGCAGGGATGGCGCCGTATCCAGGATAACCAGAATAAGGATGGACGTTCGCGGGTACTTATTTTTACGCGCGACCATCAGGAGTTGACACTGACCATCAGCAGGCGCCAGTCGCAGACAGAAATATTTTCTAATCAGACAGAAGTCAACTGAAATGGACAAAATTTCCATGCAAAAAATTCTCCCACTGGCTCATCGCAAAATGCGGGGACAGGTCGCTGCTGAATATCTGGTAGGCACTGCCGTTTTTGCCCTGTTGCTGTTCGCGCCGATATTTGGTGACCCCTTGTATCTGATTTTTATCAATGCCATCAGGACGTTTTATCAGGGGTTTTCGGCCGGTATGTCGATGCCGGTGTCACCGCTTGGCATATAGAAATTGGAAGGATTCGATTCAATGAAAGGCACTACGAGAAAAATTTGATGTGCAACTCTATGCCAGAGTGCGTTTTCGCGCCTGGTAAAAAATTTACTGGAACTTGGTTACTAGAACCCAAAGCATATGAATTTAGCGAAATATAAAAAGTACTTTCCGATCATAGGGATCGTTTCGATGGGTCTGATCAGCGCTGTATTGATCTTTGTCTATTTGCGCAATACCGCCAGTGACTTGGAAAAAAAATACGCCAATGCCAGTGACGAGGCAACCCTCAGCGTGGTCGTCGCTAACGCCGATCTGCCGGAAGGAACGATCGTCAGCAATGACAATATGTCGATTAGGCCAATGCCGCGCGGCTATTTGCACAACAACGTCCTGACACCGGATCAGATGGAAGGCATCTTCGGCCGCAAACTTGCCGAGCCGCTTGCTGCGGGTAAACCTTTGTTGACGGCATTTCTGGAACGCCCTGCACCCCAAACTTTTTCGTCGCGGCTGGTCACCGGGACCCGCGCGATCACGCTGACGGTGGATGAAATCAATTCGATCTCTGGCTTGTTGCGTGCTGGCGATCATATCGACCTCTTGTTCACACCGAGAACAGGGCAGGCGGGCGAACAAATGGTGATGCCGATCATGCAAGACGTGGTGGTTCGCGCGACTGGGCAAATGATGATGGAAGAAGTGCAGGCGCGGCGCAGGCTGACAGCGATGGGAGGCGATGACGAAAAGAGAAGCGCTTATTCAACTATCACGTTGGAGGTCAGCCAGTTTGACGCGGGGCGTCTGGTGTTGGCCCAGACCCAAGGGCACTTGACGGCCGTGTTGCGTGGCACCGAGGACAGGATTGTCGGCGCTAACACCAAAGTCGGCATTCCGGAATTAATGGGTACAGAGTACAAGCCACCACCGCTCCTGAAAGTAGCGCAGGAGTTTGATGACGTGGAGTTCTTGATTGGTGGCCAGGGCGGCTTTCAGCGCAGCGTATTTCACGGACCCAAGACAGTAAGTCCAGACAAAGAAGTTACGTTGAAAGACGGCGAAGCTGCAGTCGAAAAAACTGCCGCTCTGGAAAAACTGCGCCGGCAATTGGCTGGATCCTGAAGCGGATTTAAAACTCGGGCTAAAAATAGCATTGCAAAACTGCAACGCACTATTGAATTGATTATCCCGATTCTAAAAAATCCGCGTACTGCATTTTGTCATCCCTATTGCAACACCTATTGCCCAAAAAATTTGGCAGTCAAGAGACCGCCCTTAGTCGCGTAGTGTGATCGCGCGACCTGGAATTGAAGATCGATATTGGCTGTCGTGTTGGACCATTTAGTATCGCTAATGCGAAGAAGGTAAGTGAATGATCAGCTTTATTTGCAGTGTTTGTAATCCACGTGAAAAGTGGCGCAGTGCGCTTCTATTTTTAAGCTTGGTAATACTGGCCGTAACGGTGCCTGCGCACGCAAAGACCGTACTAAAACTTGATACTTCTGTTTTAGAAAAAGAACTTCCTGCTAAACCGGAAAATAGCGCTGTCGCCACCGATGCCGAGTCTGAAATAGTCTATGGTTTGCCTGATCAAATCAGGATGTTTGTAGGCGATATCAAATTGTTTCGGATGAAGACACCGATCAAGACGGTTGCGGTCGGTAACGGCAAGGTACTCAATAGCTCCAGCATCGACAATGGCGATCTGATGATACTGGCGATCGACGCTGGCGATACCACCGTCCATGTGTGGAATAGCATGGGACAACACTTTAAAGCGCGGGTACGGGTCGATTTGAAAGACATGGATCGCATCGGTGATGAGGTCAAAAAAGCGCTGGGTGATACGCCTGGCCTCACGGTGCGTGTGGTCGGTGAGCGGATATTGATCGAAGGGCAGAACGTCACTGCCGGCACCAGCAAAATGGTCGATTCTGTCGTCAAGCTTTATCCCCAGGCCAGCAATATGACGACCTCAACTGCGGCCAACCAATTGTTGGAGCCGATGATCCGGTTTGATTTGAACTTTATTGAATTCAAGAAAACTGCCTTGGAAAACCTCGGTGTGAAATGGGATACGCAAGCAGTTAATGGTTTTAATTTCGGCTATTTCAGCGACCTGATC
>JAZKIX010000176.1:13305-14603 GCA_040384645.1 Pseudomonadota bacterium
ATGCCGCGCGTCAACTTCCTGAGGGCTACACGACTCCGTACCCAGACTCGACGGTGAAGGAAAAATTTTCACTGAACGCACTCATCGGCGTTAGCGCAACCATCAATCTGGCTATCAGCAATGGTGACGCCTATGTCTTGGCCGCGCCAAAGCTGAGTGCGCGCAGTGGCGGCAAAGCAAAATTCCTGGCCGGTGGTGAGATCCCGTTAAAGTCCGTTGGCAGAGATGGACTGGCCACGATCATTTTCAAAAAATACGGCATCTTGCTGGACCTGGAGGCGAATGTGATTGGCGCCGATGGCATCTCCGGCGGGGTCGCAGCGGAAGTGAGCAGTGTCGATTACGCGAATAAGGTGGAAGGTTTGCCCGGCTTTTTAATCCGACGCACCGAATCGGAATTCAATATGCGTGACGGCGAAACACTGGTCTTGTCCGGCCTGATCGACAAGGCCAATTCGCGTATCGTTGACAAAGTACCTTTGCTTGGGAATCTCCCCATTATTGGCGAATTTTTCCGCAACAAGCAGATCGCCGGTCAGGATAGCGAACTGGTGGTATTTATTACGCCTCACATTTATTCCGCGCAATCGGAAATCAACCGGCGCGCAATTGAACGTGGCACCAATGGCTTGAACAAATACGGTACGTCACTGGGTGACGGCAATGTGGCAACGGACTATGTTGAAGTGAACAAAGTCGGGCCGAGCAAGCAGTCCAAGCAGTCAGACAACGCGCCAGCAGAAATGAAGGAGCCAGCCAGTGCGAAAGAGTGAGTTCAGCGTCGTGATCCGCTCGGGCAAAGGCGATCAATCGATCTATGCCTTGCAACAAGAGCGCACCACGGTGGGTAAAGGTGGCGATGTCGACATCGCGCTCAGTGGATGGAATGTATCGAAAATGCACGCCGCCTTTTTGTTCGATGAAGACAATTTGTTCATCGAAGATTTGGATAGCATGTTCGGCACCTGGGTCAACGGTGAGCGGAGTCAACGATTTGGCCCCTTGCGGGTGGAGACGGAAATCGTCATCGGTGCTTATCGTATTTCAGTCGATATAGTCAAAGCCGACCTGTCTGCCATGAATGCAGAACCCCACGCGGCGCCGCCAGTTTCTCATACGGCAGTCAAGCTCCCAGCACCAGAAGAACGCGAGACGATCGCGTTGCGCCAAATGACGTCGGCGAGGACAGAACCAACTTTGCCGCGACCTGGTGCGCTACATATGCACGAACCGGTGGCAGTTGTGGCACCAGTAAAGAAAGAACGTCCCGCTGAACGCAGCGTCCAGCCACAAGAGCC
>JAZKIX010000176.1:14613-15570 GCA_040384645.1 Pseudomonadota bacterium
GCAGACTTGCAGATGTTTTCCTGGCGTAAGGCGGTTCACAAGACGCTGGTGGAGCGTATGGAGAGCCACCGGATCGACATCAACAAGATGGCCGATGATGAAGTGCGCTCCAATGTTCGTGCTTTGATCCGCGACATCGTCACCGAACAAAAAGATATTCCGAAAATTGTTGACGTCACCGAGCTGTCGCAATTGGTACTGGATGAAGCAGTTGGATTGGGGCCGCTGGAGGCGCTGCTGCGTGATCCGACGGTCAGCGAAGTGATGGTCAATGCGGCCAACGATATTTGGGTAGAACGGAGTGGCAAGCTGGAACTGACCGGCGCCAGTTTTACCAGTGACCGAGCGGTGATGGGCGCTATCGAGCGGATCGTGACGCCACTTGGACGGCGAGTTGATGAAAGCTCGCCACTGGTCGATGCCCGGCTTAAGGACGGCTCACGGGTCAACGCGATTATTCCACCTCTGGCATTGCGCGGGCCGAGCATCACAATCCGGAAATTTTCACGTTCGCGGGTCGAGCCGCATCACTTGATCGGATACGGCTCGTTGACACAGCCGATGATTGAAGTGTTGCGCAATGCCGTCCTGCATCGGCGCAATATTATTGTGTCGGGCGGAACCGGTACTGGTAAGACGACTTTTTTAAATATGTTGTCGCGATTTATTCCTGACGACGAACGGATTGTGACCATCGAAGACGCGGCTGAATTGACACTCGACCAGCCCAATCTGGTATCGCTTGAATCGCGTCCGTCCAATGCAGAAGGCAAGGGGCAGGTGTCGATTCGCGATCTGGTGCGTAACTCATTGCGGATGCGCCCGGACCGCATTGTCATTGGTGAGTGCCGGGGTGGTGAGGCGCTCGATATGTTACAGGCGATGAATACAGGTCATGACGGTTCCTTGACCACCTTGCATGCCAACACGCCGCGTGATGCGGTCGCCCGGCTGGAA
>JAZKIX010000176.1:15654-16626 GCA_040384645.1 Pseudomonadota bacterium
CTTATCGAGGGTATGATTTCTTCGATGGAGAAAGAGATTACGGGTATGGAGGGCGACACCTTGCAGATGCAAGATATTTTCGTGTATCGCCAAACTGGCCGTAGCAGCGAAGGAAAGACCGAAGGACGGTTTGAAGCTACCGGTAGCATTCCCGATTTTTATGGGGAATTGAAGGCCGCCGGGATTCCTGTGGATCTGGATATTTTCGAGATGGAAGAAAGAACGCAGTCATGAGCGGCTTGCTATTAGCCACCACCATCATGGTGGGCATTTTTATATTTAGCGTCCTTGGCTATCTGCTGGTCGAGTGGTTATCCGTGCGCCGCCTGGCCAATGTGGCGGCCGGCAAAATCAACAATAAAATTGGTGAGCTGGCGCGCGTCCAGTCCAAAGATTTAAATTTACTGGTGGGACAGGCGCAGCTTTACGTAACATCAAAATATGCGGCAATCATTGTCTTGCCATTGTTGGTCTGGATTGTACTGGGGGGGATATTTGCACCGCTGGTAACGGCACTGGCAATTTACCTGCTGCCAAGATATTTATTCAAACGGCGCAAGGCCAAACGTCTTAAACAGATCGAAGAAGCATTGCCAAATTCGCTGATGATGATTGCCAGTTCCTTGCGTGCCGGTAGTGCGCTGCCAGTGGCAATCCAGATTTTGGTACGCGAGCAGCCAGGTCCACTGGGACAAGAATTTGCGATCCTGTTGCGTGAACAAAAGCTTGGCGTCGACTTTGATTCTGCCATGCAAACCATGGCAGATCGTATCGCGATCCCCGACTTTCATCTGGTGTCGGTGGCGCTGCGTGTGTCGCGCGAAGTGGGTGGCAATCTGGCAGAGATTCTGGATTCCCTGGCCAATACGATTCGCAACAAAGCGATTTTGGAAGGCAAGATCAAGGCGCTGACGGCGCAAGGCACGATCCAGGGGATTGTGATGGCATTGCTGCCTTTTGTCATTGCTGGAT
>JAZKIX010000177.1:0-7384 GCA_040384645.1 Pseudomonadota bacterium
TCGTATGGCAAGTAAGACTGGTCGTCGACTACACCATTGGCGAACAGTCTAATGCGGTGAAAGCGGCCTGTGACCGAATTTGCGGTAAATATATCGCCGGTTTTATTGACGGCAATGCCTACCGGCCCATTCATATATTGCGTGTATGTCGAGGAATCCGTTGTTGTTAAAATCGCTAAAGTCGCTACGATTCCTGCAGGTGAAATTCTTCGGATCGAGTTATTCCCGGTATCGGCCACATAGACGTAGCCTGATTGATCTACCGCCACACCTTGAGGGGCGTTAAACATGCTAACTGCCGCAAGGCCGTCGACTGATCCTCCTTGTATTGCCGATGGATTGCCAGCCAGCGTGGAAACAATTCCAGCTGGACTAATTTTGCGAATCAAGTTGTTGAAATAATCTGCGACGTAAAGATTTCCAGACAGGTCGATTGCTAAATTTCGGGGACTATTAAACATGGCGGCCGGGCCAGGGCCATCAGCATAGCCAGGGTTGGGTGCCGAACCTGCAATAGTTGTGACCTTTGTTGTCTGTGTCACTTTACGCACAGTGCTGGTGGCGTCGATCACAAAAAGATTGCCTCTTCCATCGATCGTCATACCGGTTGGGAAGATGAATCCTGCGTCGAGTCCGATTCCATCTATTGAAGCGCCATTTGTCCAGCGTGAGGTAACTCCGGCAAAGGTGCTTACGAGTCCCGCCGATGTGATTTTGCGTACTGTTTTAGCAAACAAGTCGGTGACAAAAATTGTGCCGTTTCGATCTACTTCGATGCCATTTGTAGCGGTAAATCTTGCCGCACTACCTAATCCGTCTACAACGTCGTTAGCTGCGCCTGCAAGTCCTGCCAAGGTTGTTACAACGCCATCGGAAGTAATTTTTCTGATAGTGCCGTTACCGCTATCGGCAACAAATACGGTGCCGGCATTGTCGACTGCAATACCTTGAGGGAATTGAAATCGGGCTGCATTACCGACACCATCGGCGCTGCCAACTGTGCCATCGTTTGCCCCAGCCAAAGAATTGATGACACCTGCCGGAGAGATTTTCAAAATTGCATTGCGGTCGCTCACATAAACAAAACCAGATTGATCGAGCGCGATGGCTATCGGATTTTCAAGACCGTTTGCTTTCTTTACGAATGTTGTGACTGTGCCAGACGGCGTGATTTTGCGAAGCGTTCCGTTGCCACTTTCCGCTACATAAAGTGTATCGGTACCATCGATCGCCAGACTTAATGGCCCTAGAAAGCGGGCTGATGATCCTGTTCCATCGATACTTCCGCTCTCATCAGACTTTCCAACGAAGGTTGTAACGACCCCATCAGATGATATTTTTCGTACCGCGCTAAACTCTGCGACGAAAAGGTTGCCAGCGCTGTCCACGGCAACATCGGTTGCATAGTCAAACCGCGCTGTTTTTACCGAACCGTTTAGATTGCCATAACCGCCCACTTTGCCGGCGAACACGCTTATGCCCGGTGTCGCTGCAACGCTGTTGGCAGAGGTATTGCCGTCCCCACCACAGCCGCTGATGCCAATCAGACATAGAACAATGGTCGATGCAATCGTGCGTAATTGGGACATCGGTGGCGACCGACGGCATTGAAAGTTTTGGATCATGTGGATTCCAGTAAAAGAGAAGTTGGGAATGCGTCTATCGCAAGGGATAGTGTCAAAATTTTAACTGTCAGCTTGATAAATTTTGCCCGACAGTTGCAAATCCTTACGCCTCTTACAAACAACTTATTACAAGAATCGAGAGTGTGTAGAACGGTGCCCTACACACTTAACTACGGATTATTGACGGCGTGGCTATAGCACGCGGGCAATAGGATTTTAATATTACTCTCTATCGAACCCAAGAACTGTGTCGTTCAGCCCCTGCTACAGCGCAATAAACCGCATCTTGAAATTGCGCCCTTTGATATTGCCGCCGTCGTTGCCGGGATCGCCCTTGCACCAGCGTTTGACCGCGCTCTCGGCGACGCGCCGGTCGAGCGCGACGTAGGTCATGAATTCGAACACGTTTATCTTGCCGACCTGTTCCTTGCTTAAGCCGGCATCGCCGGTCAAGGCGCCCAGCAAATCGCCGGGGCGCAACTTGTCTTTTTTGCCGCCCATGATGCACAGCGTCACCATCGGTGCGTAGAGCGGTGGGCCGCCGGCAGGCTCTAGCTCGTCCAAGGGCGACCAGCTGACCGGGCCGCCTTGCAAGTCTTCGATCAATTTGACCCAGCGTTTTTCATTGGGCGCGCACAGGCTGAGCGCCAGGCCGCTATCGTGACCACGGCCGGTGCGGCCAATGCGGTGGATGTGGACTTCGGTGTCTTTCGAGACGTCAACGTTGATGACTGCGCCCAAAGTCGAAATGTCGAGTCCGCGCGCGGCGACGTCGGTAGCGACCAGCACCGAGCAACTCTGGTTAGCAAATAGCACCAGGATTTCATCACGTTCGCGTTGTTCTAGCTCGCCGTACAGAGCCAGCGCGCTGAAACCTTGTTCGCGTAATTCGGCTGCCAGTTCGCGACAGTGGATTTTGGTGTTGCAAAATGCCAGAGTCGAAACTGGTTTGAAGTGATGCAAGAGTTGCGCGACGGCGGCGTTGCGGCCTTCGTAGCTGACTTCATAGAAACGTTGTTCGATGCGGCTGGCGTCGTGTTGCGATTCGACTTTGACTTCGGCTGGCTGACGCAGGAATTCGGCACTGGCTTTGCGGATATCGTCGGGGTAGGTAGCCGAGAATAGCAAGGTCTGGCGCCACGCCGGGCAGGCACTGACGATGCCCGATATTTCTTCATAAAAGCCCATGTCGGTCATGCGGTCGGCTTCGTCCAGCACTAGGGTTTGCACGGTCGACAGATCGATACTGGCACGGCCGATGTGGTCGCGAATCCGGCCGGGGGTACCGACAATGATGTGGGCGCCATGTTCCAGCGACGCGATTTGCGGGCGCATCGGCGCACCGCCGCAGAGTGTGAGGACTTTGATGTTGTCGGCAAAGCGCGCCAGCCGGCGTAGTTCGTTGCCAACTTGATCGGCCAGTTCACGCGTAGGGCAGAGTACTAACGCTTGAATTGCAAAATAACTGGGGTTGAGCTTATGCAAGATACCGATGCCAAATGCTGCTGTCTTGCCGCTACCGGTCTTGGCCTGCGCAATCAAATCACGTTGTTCCAGAATCAGCGGCAGGCTTTGCGCCTGGATCGTGGTCATCTCGTGATAGCCGAGCTGGTCGAGATTGCTGAGGAAATTGGGCGACAGCGGCAGGCTGGCAAAAGAGTTCGGATTCACGATGAAGTTGGCCAGCAGAAAGAGGGGGAGTGCAGTCTAACAGGTGGACTCGGTTGTAGCCATAATTGTCAGTGTATTGCGCTTGATATGGCAAGTTATCGGGGGGTATATGGCATTTTATACCACTATCCGCAGGTATTTATTGGGCTTGAATTAATACACCCAGGGGTATTAATTGGTCAATTTGTAGCATTTGAGATAGCTATTTTTGCCTGAACCATTCACGTGCAATGAAAGTCTTAGCGAAGCGAACGCTCGTTAAAGATCATGTTTGACGATGGTTTTAAAGTCAGTTTTTTCTTCAATCTGTTTTTAATGAAAAGGATGTTGCCATGAACCAACCCAGACATTTGATGCAGGAATCCGATATCGGTAGCGAAGACCCGCCGGATGAGACGATTGAAACGGCGCCGAATATTCCCCAAAAACAAGTGCCCAACAAGACAGAAAAACCTTCGGCAGAGACAGTCACGCAGCGCCGGCAAAGCGCAGAAAAAACAGAAAAACAGGCTGCGGCCGATGCTCAGTCCGCCAAGTCATCGGCGCCTGTCACGAAAGACAGGGCGCGTGATGTTAAAGGAGTGATGGACGATTAGCGTCAATCGACAATGTAGGGCAATTCACTTTTTTGAAGCGGCAGTTAAAGCAATTAGGCGCCCGATAGTGCCATCGGTGCAGTGAGCGGGCGCTTGATCCAACGTCCGCTACGCACGCGCCACCGATAGATGAAAACTTTTACCGCTTCTTCCATCATCATGATTGCCACTACCCAAGGCAATGATAGCTTTAGTACAAATACCGCCAACGCCACCAATGGCACATTCAACAGCCACATCGACCCAACCGAAGTAAGCATGAGCCAGCGGATATCGCCACCGCTGCGCAAAATGCCGAGACTGACCATCATATTGTGGGTTCGCACACCGACCGCAAGGCAGAGTACGGTCAGGCTATCGAGCGCTATATCGTGTAGCGCCGGATCAATCGGCCCAAGTAGCCAGCCCTGATGCCGCAGGAACTGGACGATGAGCGCTGCAACCAAGCCGAAGCCCAACGCCACGCGCGGCACGATGCGACGCATGCGTTTGGCAGAATGGAATGCATCATCAAAGGCTTCACGGCCGATTGCGTGACCGAGCAAGATGCCGCTGGCTACGCCACAACCGATAAAGACGCTAATCATCAAGCCATCGACTGGCGTAATCAGATTAAATGCAGCCAGCGAATTTTTTCCCATGCGGCTGATGATGACGCTACAGACAAACAAACCGCCGGCCCAGAAAATTTCCTTGAATACCAAGGGCAGGGTGCTGTGTAAAACCAGACGGGTTTCGGCCCGATTTACTTTGGTTGGCCGTGAGGGCTTCAATACTATCAAGATCCAGCCGATTTCAAGAATGCGGGCAATTGTAGTAGCAATCGCCGCCGCCGCCACTCCGTAACCGGGGAAACCGAAGTTGCCAGTAATAAAGAGGTAATTCAAGAGTGTATTGACGCCAAGGGCAAATAGACCTGCCCACATCGGCGTGCGCGTATTGCCACTGCTACGCAAGGTCGATCCGAGGGTCATCGATATCGCAGTCAAAGGCCCATAAGCAAAAATCCAGAATAAAAATGTGGACGCCTCGTGCGCCACATCGGCATCCGGCGTCAGCCAAAGCGATAACGGTTGTGCAGCAAAAAGTGAAACTGCCGTTAGTGGGAGCGTTACCAATAGTGCTAAAACAAGGGCTATGCTGACTGGCCCAGTCACTTCTTCCCGGCGTCCGGCGCCGCAATATTGGGCGACCAATACGCCAACACCGCTGGCGATGCCAGCGACGATCATAGTGGCGACAAACAATAGCCGATTGACCAAGCCAACCCCGCCCAATGCAGCCGGACCAAGCGCGCTGACCATCAAGGTATCGACAACGCTTAATAGCGATGCCAGCACTGATTGCACCGCGACCGGGCCGCCCAGCGTCCACACGGCCAGCAGGGTGCTCTTATTGTCTTGGGGAAGTCGGTGTAATGGAGAATTGAGTGTCATGGAAATCAACCGGACATAAGCCCGTTATGCAGGGAGATTGGCTTACGTTTCATCTACAGACATTGGCAATTTGACTGCGAGGATATGCGCCTGATATCTGTTTTGGGATGAAGCCAGATCTTATAAAGCCAGATTATCGGCTTTGCAGCATGGGTTTCATTATGTCATGTGCATGAAAAGCATAAGTGCCGCCCTCTTTCACCTTGCGGTAATCGGCGAAGAAAAATTTGAGCGTATGTGCCACCGTTGGAAATGCGATTTCATCCCAGGGAATATCAGCCTCGCGGAACATTTTGACTTCGAGGCTTTCGATACCCGCCTGATAGTCCAGATCTAACAAGGTAGCCCGGTAAAACATGTGAACTTGGTGCACATGCGGCACATTTAACAATGAAAAAAGTTCGTGCAGAGCGATATTGGCGCCTGCTTCCTCCACCGTTTCGCGCACGGCAGCACCAGCAGTGGTTTCACTGTTTTCCATAAATCCGGCCGGTAAAGTCCAGTAGCCATGACGTGGTTCGATTGCGCGTTTGCACAGCAAGACTTGCACGTCACCATCTTTTTCCCACACTGGTATCGACCCAATTATCATTCTTGGGTTCTGATAATGGATCGTGCCGCAATTGCTGCAAACATAACGCGGACGGTTATCGTCTTGTGGAACGATGAATGACACTGGATGGGCACATGCAGAGCAAAATTTCATTGAGAGCCAAGTAAATAACTAAAGTGAGGAAATGAGTAGAACCGCGAGGCTTATTCGCGAGGAGTATTTTATTTTAGCCTGACCGAGCGCTAAGTAATGCAGACGATTTCGCGCAATAGCCAAGCGTAAAGCCGATTGTAGTTGCTAAATTGTGCGTTGCACTGTATGATTCTTCACATCAGACGCGGGGTGGAGCAGTCTGGCAGCTCGTCGGGCTCATAACCCGAAGGTCACAGGTTCAAATCCTGTCCCCGCAACCAGACATCGTAGCAACAAAATTAAAGCCCTTTGCGATTCGCAAAGGGCTTTTTTGTTTGCCATGTCCATTTAAACCTTTATGAAGGTAAAAAAATAGCCGAGTGGTTTTGCAACCAAACGGCTATTTTTACGCCTATTGAAATAAATTTCAGCAGCGCCTAAATGATTCTTTCTCCACTGGCAGGATCAAAAAGTGCAGCTTTTGATAAATTGAAAGATAAAGTCATTGTTTGACCGGGCTGCGCTGCTTCGCGTGGATGGCTGCGGCAAGTGACCGCTACGCCATTCAGCTTTGACGTCAGCAAGGTATCTGGGCCGGTCGGCTCAACTAGATCCACCAAGCACGACATTTCCTGTCCGGTTTCTCCATGAGCGCTACTGATGTCGGTAATTTGTTCAGGGCGAATGCCCAGTAGCAAATTTTTACCGGCAAAAGAACGTAAACGATCAGCCGCGAAATTCAATTTTAGACGCGTCGTTTTACCGGCATTTTCGACCGGAACGTACACACTTTCACCTTCAATCTCCAATTCGCAGGGAATGAAATTCATCGACGGCGAACCGATGAATCCGGCCACGAACAAATTGGCGGGATTGTCGTAAATTTCTTGCGGTGTGCCGAGTTGCTGCACTACACCATCTTTCATGACAGCGATCAAATCGCCCATTGTCATCGCTTCGATTTGATCGTGAGTTACATATACGATCGTCGATTTCAAACGCTGGTGCATCAATTTGATTTCTGCCCGCATTTCGACGCGCAGCTTGGCGTCGAGATTGGATAGAGGTTCGTCGAATAGGAACAGCGACGGCTTGCGGGAAATAGCACGTCCCATTGCAACGCGCTGGCGTTGTCCACCCGATAATTGGGCTGGACGGCGATCCAGCAAATGCGTGATCTGCAAGGTTTCAGCAACCCTGGCAACAATTTCTTTTTGCTCTTGCACCGGTACTTTTTTAACGCCTAAGCCAAATGCAATATTTTCGCGAACGGTCATTGACGGATACAAGGCATAGGATTGAAACACCATAGCGATGTCACGGTCTTTTGGCGGCAATTCATTGACTACGCGATCACCGATTGAAATCTCA
>JAZKIX010000178.1:0-8087 GCA_040384645.1 Pseudomonadota bacterium
GGATTGGCGATTATGTCATTTCGTCTGGAAAGGATAAATTTTAATAATTTCTGTGTAAGGTTTGTTCAAGCGCGCCGACAGAGTACGTATTGGGAAACAGGAGAAAACAGTTTGATTTCTTTTGCGCGTCACATCAGTCGTGTAAACTTGTTTTGCAATTATCGTTTTACTTTATTGAATTACCCCTTCACTTAGGAGATTTACCATGAACAAACGTCAAGCCCTCTTCGCCGCCGCCCTCGCAACCTTGTGCGCTTCTACTTTGGTAACGACCGCTCATGCAGCCGATGCTGAAAAAGAAAAATGCTACGGCGTAGCCAAAGCCGGCAAGAACGATTGCGCTACAGCCACCGGCTCCCATTCCTGCGCTGGCCAAAGCAAAGTCGACAACGATGTCAACGAATGGAAGTATGTTGCTAAAGGCACATGTGAAAAAGCCGGCGGCAAAACAGTAGCAAAGAAATAATCCATTTCAGATTCAGTTTCAAACATAGTCAAAAAATGGACCGGCTCGTGCCAATCCCATCGACAAATCGCCAGGCCGGCGCGACCGGTCTGGGCGTGGGGCTTGGCCTCCGAGCCACGCATTACCGGGACTTTCTGGAACGTCGGCCCAAGGTGGACTGGCTTGAAGTTCATACCGAAAATTATCTTGATCAGGGCGGCTGGGATTTCGACGTGTTGCAGCAGTTGCGCCACGATTATCCAATCAGCTTGCATGGTGTCGGGCTAGGCCTGGGTTCTGCCCGCGGTTTTTCAGTGCAGCATCTGGAACGGGTGCAGCGACTGGTACAGCGCATCGAGCCGGCGCTGGTGTCCGAACATCTTTGCTGGGGCGCGGTACAAGACCGTCAATTGAACGACTTATTGCCGATGCCGCTGACGCGCGAGGCGCTGGATCTGGTCTGTGAGCGGGTCGACCAGATGCAACACGCATTGGGTCGCCAAATCTTGCTAGAAAACGTGTCAACCTATCTGCGTTATCGCGACGATATGATGAGCGAAGCCGAATTCCTGGCGGCGGTGGCTAGCCGCAGTGGATGCGCGATTCTGCTGGACGTCAATAATCTATTTGTCAATCAAGCCAATCATCAGGAAGACCCGCTGGCAGCCATGGCGGCAATTGCGCCGCATCTGGTAGGCGAGATACATTTGGCCGGGCATCTTGTCCTGCCGGAAGCGGTGGTTGACCATCACGGCGACCGCGTGGCGCCGGCGGTATGGGGGCTGTATGAATTGGCACTGGCACGCTTTGGCAATGTCTCTACCTTGATCGAATGGGATACCGATATTCCAGCTCTCGAAGTGTTACTGGGCGAGGCAGATCAAGCGCGCAGCATCGTCGTTAAAATGGAGCGGCAAGGTGCTGAAACCCTGCTGGCGCAGGCGCAAACGACATTTTCTGCAGCGTTGTTTGACATCGCTGCAGAGCCTAAAGCGCTGCCTTTATTCAAAGGCCACACTGCACTTGTGGCGCAGCGGCTTGCGCTGTATCGCGGTAACTTGAGCGGGACTTGGGACAAGGTATTGGGTGCAGCCTATCCGGTATTGCGCATGCTGGTCGGGGAAGAATTTTTTACCGCCTTGTCTCGTGCTTATGGCAAGCAATATCCGTCTGAAAGTGGCGACTTGAACCGTTTTGGCGCCCATTTCCCCATATTTTTACAAGTATTTCCACACGTGGCGCAATACCCGTATTTCCCTGATATGGCGCGCTTGGAATGGGCGTTGCATCGCGCGCATTACGCGCCGCCGGGCACAGCGCTGGCAGCCGATATTTTGACCACGCTTAGCCCGGAACGATTCGAGACGGTGCGTTTTACCTTGCATCCCGCTTGCACTTTGCATGCCTCCGATTGGGCTATCGTACCGCTGTGGCAAGCGCATCAGGACGATGCCGAAGTCGAGTTTCCAGAACAATTGGAACAGGCATCGTATGGTTTGACGATTAGGCCGCGCTGGAAGGCCGGAATCTTGCCGTTGTCGCATGCGGCGCATGCGGCATTGGCAAGCTTGAAGGAGCAACTGACGCTGGGCGAGGCACTCGATGCGGCGCTTGACATCGATGCCGATTTTGATGTGGGACACCATTTGCAACAGTGGCTGGCAGCCGGGGTGTTGGTCGGGCTATCGGCAGAATGATCGGTTTAAAAACCGGTTTTCAACAATTCATAAAAAGAAAAAATCATGCAAAAAATTCTGAAATTACACCAGTCGTCCATCCGTTTTGACCAGCAGTTAACTGAATGGGGCGGCTCCGCCATGAGCTTGGCTTTGCGCCTGTATGTCGGCTGGCAATTTTTCAATTCCGGCTTGATCAAAATCGCGGATTGGGGCGCGACCTTATCGCTATTTCAAGACGAATACCATGTGCCGCTATTACCATCCGATCTGGCCGCTGTGATCGGCACCTTCGGCGAGTTGTCCTTGCCCTTGCTGCTCTTTGTCGGACTATTGTCGCGTCCTGCGGCGCTGGGATTGTTTGGTGTCAACTTGATGGCGGTGATTGCGTATCCGCAGCTATTTAAATTCGAATGTCCGGCCGCCATCAATGACCATTTTTATTGGGGCGTCCTGCTGCTGGTGATAGTGGTTTTCGGACCGGGTAAATTCTCGCTTGATCGCTGGTTATCCAAAAACAAACATGGAGCCGGTACTGCTTAAACTTGCAGGCGGATCAGTAGTCGATTATTGGCTGATTTTTGGTTGATTATCAATAATACGCATCGTCGCCTTTCGATTTCGGTGGAGCGCGTGGTACCGGCGCCGGGCGCGGGACGAAATCGAATTTGAATTTGACGGTAGTCGAACCGCTAGGTGCAACCTCGATCGTCTGCGATAAAGGCGGCGTCAGCATATTGGCCGTCCACGCTTTTACTTCATATTTACCCGGCGGCAGATCGTTTAAGACCGCATTGCCGGCGCTATCGCTTTTGCTGAAGTAGGGCGTGTCGACTACATAAATAAAGCCGCGCATCCAGTCATGGAAATGACAGACCAGCGTTACTTCACCGGCTTTGTCGAACAGGATAGGCGGTTCCACCCGCTTATTGCTGACGCGCAATTCAAAGGTCTTGGCGGGCGAAAATGACTTCAAATGATGTTCGTGACCATCGCGATTGGGGAAGCTGACCATCGTGCCGCTGCGGATGACGCTGACATAGGGCGAAAAACTGTAATTTTCTTGCGCCACTGCGGCAGTTGCGCTGGTTTTTGCGGCGACTTTGCCGGCATCGAGTGGATTGGCATATAGCACCGCATCCTTGACCGGTTGGCCGTTCTTGTCGCCGATAAAACCGACCAGCATGACCGCTTGCGCCGGGCTTGCCAGTGCAATGGCGAGCAAGGATGGGCAGAGCGCGCCATTGATTACGCGTAGTAGTGTGGAGGTGTTTTTCATGCAGGATTCCTGTTCGCGTGCATCTGATTTGTGAGTCTTGCCGATATTGCCGCTGGCAATGTCGCTTGCCAACAGAATACGTCAAGCCTGCTTAGAATTTCAATAAATCCTTTAATTTATTCTGCAATTGATCGACCGCCTCTTTTTTGGCTTCTTCTTTTTTTTCTGGTGTGTTCAAACCGAGTTTATTGGCAATCACCGATTTCAAAACGTCTTGTGCGACCTCGGAATAGACGATTTCAAACGCCGGCTGTTCCAGCGGGCCGCTGATGCGCACCGGCACGGTCAGGTTCTTCAATTGGCCGAGGTCGATCCCGCCTTGACCGGTGGCAGAATTGACTACCGTCACTCTCGCGATGTAGTCGAGGGTGTCGTGGGCGACATTGACGGTGCCGTCGCCGCCCACGCGCAAGAACGGCGACTTGAGCGCCAAGTCGTCGCTGCTGCCAACGCCGTTGGCAAAACGCATCGAGGCTGTCAGCGCTGAAAAATCGGTTTTCTCGCTGGAATCGGCCACCATCTTTTGATCTTGATTGCGTCCCAAGGCAGCATTGAAATTGCGAAATGCCTTGGCCAGGTTGATACCCTTGACTGCGCCGTCCTGCAAGGCCAGCGCAATCGTGCCATTCAGATTGCGTTTGAATGCGGTCGGCGTATTGCCGGCCATCGTCAGGTTGAGGGTGAGATTACCGCGGCCTTCCAGATTGTCGTGATTGAGCGCATCTTTCAGCAGCGGATTGATATTGATATTGCTCAGTTGCGGCCTCAGGCTGACGCTATTGTCGTTGGCATTGACGCCGATACCGCCGCTTAAACTGCCGCCATACAACTGCGCTGCCAGCGGCGCGATTTCAAGCTTGCCTTGTGTGTTGCGAAGACGCGTGCTTACGCTGGTGGCTTTGATGTTTTGCACTTGCAAAGCGCCGATGCGCAGATTGCCGTCCAGCGTAAGTGTTTTCAGTGCAGAAAAATTTAGCGGCGCCTCTGGCTTCGCTTCGGATTTGGCGGCGGGTGTAGCAGCGGCTGAAGCACTTGCAGCAGTCGTTTTGGGTGATAGATAGCGGTCGAGATTGATGCGGTCAATGCCAATATCGAACTTGATCGCCATCGGAGAAAATTTGGTGACCGAAAAGCTGCTCTCGATATGGCTTTCGTCAAAGCTGGACGTCAGTTTGCCCGAGATATTTTCCTTGCCTAGGTCGGCTTGCAAGTTGCCGCGCAAGGGAATGGTCAACACTTTCTGCGGCGTCGCAGCGTTGGCAAGTTTGGCATCGATGGAAAGTGCGGCCAGCGTCAGTTGCTTCGTCAACAAATTGGCTTGCAGCGGCGAACTTAACGATATTTCCCATAGTTGCGTCGCCTTGCTGATCTTGCTGGAGATTGCCAGTTTTTCAGCCGCCACGGTTTGCGCTTTCAGGTCAAAACGGAGCTTGCCATTGAGCTTGAAAGTGGCGCGCAGTTTTTTCGCTGGCGCTTCCAATTCGCCTGACAGATCGAGCTGCGTCGATACCTTGTCAGCGATCCTGCCAGTGTCGAGGTCGATATTCTTCAGCGCCGCAATCGGCTTGTTGTCGGCGCCGAACAGATGCAGGTTCGCATGCTTCAGCGCCAATCCCTTGACATCGAATTTCAGTGTGCCGCTATCGGTGTCAGCGGCTGGCTGCGCATTGTCTTTGGCCTTGGGCAACAGATCGTCGATATTGGTTTTGCCATCCTTGTCGCGGCTTAGGGTCAGGTCGAGGCCGGTCAATTCGATGCGGTCAACCACCAATTCTTTTTTCAGCAATGGCATCAACGCCAGCGAGACATGAGCTGAATCGAGTCGCGCAAAAACCACCTCGCTATTGCGTGCCGACAGCGACGTCTTGCCTAAGTCGACGCCCAGATTTGGATAAAACGTCAGCTTGAGTGCGCCATCGATACTGAGGGTGCGCTGCTGCTTTTCCTTGACCACTTGCGTGATCTGGCTCTTGAATTGATTGGCGTCAAAGATGAATAGCAGATACCCCACCGCCGCCAGCACGATGAGCAAGAGGGTAGCAAGTAGGATCGCGATGGGTTTCAGGATTTTTTTCATTGCAGGCTCATGCGCGACTGTGGCGACACAGTGCAGGGTGGGAAGATGCAAACGATATTATCAAAATTCCTATTTGCAAAGATGCATTTATCAGGCGGTTTGCGTTAGATCGCAATGGTCAAAGAGGGATTTGAGTACTGTTCTACTCGATTTAATATTGGTGTCCATTTGCTAGGCTGGTATAGCAATAAGGCTTAGCTTTCGCATAGCCGTAGGTCAGACTTGAATCCGACAATGTCGCCTGGTCAATTGGGCAAGTCGGGTTAAAACCGGACCTACAAGCCTGCGCAACCGTAGTTAATGAAACAATTAACTGTCTGCTGTAAAGGATTAAAAATAGGGGGGTATATAACAAAATGCCACCTATCCCGCACGTTTTCATTGCTGCAAATAAAATACACCCATCAGTATATTTTCGACTTAATTGCCTTTTTAGCCTCTGCAAGACAAGTTACCCAGCACGCGTCATTGCCAGTGGCTGCACCCAGCGCTCAAAATCGTCTTCACTGACGTAGTTCAGTGCTAGCGCGGCTTGCTTCAGGGAGCTGCCTTCGTGATGCGCGCGTTTGGCGATTTCTGCGGCGCGGTCGTAGCCGATGTGGGGCGCGAGCGCGGTCACCAGCATCAGTGAATTGGCGAGCATTTCTGCGATCCGCTCCCGATTGGGTTCGATGCCGCTGGCGCAGTATTGGTCGAAGCTGCGCATGCCATCGCCCAGCAAGCGCAGGCTTTGCAGGAAGTTGTGGATGATGACGGGCTTGAATACATTTAATTCAAAGTTGCCGGAGGCACCGCTGAAATTGATCGTCACATCGTTGCCAAACACTTGGCAGCACAACATGGTCAAGGCTTCACACTGGGTTGGGTTGACCTTGCCGGGCATGATCGAGCTGCCGGGTTCGTTCTCTGGGATGCGGATTTCGCCCAGGCCGGAGCGTGGGCCGCAAGCCAGCCAGCGCACGTCGTTGGCGATTTTCATCAATGCGGCAGCCAGGGTTTTGAGTGTGCCGTGGGCGGCGACCAAGGCGTCGTGCGAAGCCAGCGCGGCAAATTTATTCTGGGCGCTGACAAAAGGCAATTCGGTGCGGATGTGCAATTCTGCCGCGACCCAATCGCCGAAACGGGCATCGGTATTGAGGCCGGTGCCGACCGCAGTGCCGCCGACCGCCAGTTGAAACAGCGCCGGCAGGGCGGCGCCGATGATGGCCTCGGCATGATCGAGCTGCGCCACGTAGCCCGAGAGCTCTTGCCCCAGCGTCAGTGGTGTGGCGTCTTGCAAATGGGTGCGGCCGATCTTGACGACATCGGCAAAGGCGCTCGATTTGGCCGCCAGCGTGGCGCGCAATGCGCGTAGCGCCGGCAGCAGGCTGTCCACGATGGCGCTACAGGCGGCGACATGCATGGCAGTCGGAAAGATATCGTTGGACGATTGCCCCAGGTTGACTTCGTCATTGGGATGCACCAGCCGGCCGCTGCCGCGCGTGCCACCCAGCAATTCAGAGGCGCGGTTGGCCAAGACCTCGTTCATATTCATATTGGTCTGGGTGCCGGAGCCGGTTTGCCAGATCGATAGCGGGAACTCGTCATCGTAGCGGCGCGCCAGTACTTCATCGGCGGCTTGCACGATGGCGGCGGCTTTGTCGGGCGCGAGCTGGCCGTGGGCTTGATTGACTGCGGCGCAGGCACGCTTGACAGTAGCCAGCGCCAGGATCAGCTCGGTCGGCATGCGCTCGGTCGAGATATGGAAATGTTGCAGCGAACGCTGGGTTTGCGCGCCCCACAAACGATGAGAGGGAACCTCGATTGGGCCGAAACTGTCGCGTTCTGTTCTGGTGCTCATGACGTTTCCTTAAAAGTGGCTAGGCGTTTTGCCTGATTTTTTGCCGAATAGCTCAGGCGCTTTCCGCAACGATGGTAATGCGGATATCGCCCAGCCCGACCACTTGTCCGGCGCGGATTTTGGCGGTCTTGCGCAGTTCGGTTTGGCCATCGACTTTGACTGCACCGCTGGCGACCAGCATCTTTCCAGCGCCGCCGCTGTCGCAGACACCGACCAGTTTCAGCAATTGATTAAGTTCGACGAACTCGCCATTGAGTGTGAATTCTAGTTTTTGCATAATATTTTGACCGTGGATCGTAGCGCCTGTTCTAGCGCCATTTTGTTGGATGTGGAAAGGACACGATTTTACGTTGAAAACATGCAAGCTTTAGTGTCCATGGATTGCACATTTGCAGGATTGCCGGATTGCAGCTGCACCATTTTTGCTATGCTAGCGGCTTTCCACCGGCCCGCCGTCGCATGCGCAGCGGCCACTATTTACGGAGTTGCCACTATGGCCTCTTTGCAAGATCAGTTTTTGAAAGCCGGCCTGGTAGATAAAAATAAAGCCAAAGTGGCGCACCAGGACAAAACCAAGCAGCAAAAGGTCGAGCGCCGTACCGGCACGCAAAGTGTCGCTGAAGCACGTCTGGCCGCGCTAGAGACACAACGCAAGAATGCCGAGCGGGCGCGCGAACTCAATGCGCAGCGCGATGCGGCGGCGACCCAAAAAGCGATAGCGGCGCAAATTACGCAGATGGTACAAAAAAATCGCCAGAGCAAGGGCGCCG
>JAZKIX010000178.1:8097-12053 GCA_040384645.1 Pseudomonadota bacterium
GGCGAGATTGCCTACAATTTCACCCACGATAAAAAAATCGAACGGCTATATGTGTCCGCTGCAGTGCAGGGGCATTTAATGGCCGGACGGCTGGTGATCGTGTGCCAAGGCGGCACGGTCGAATTGGTGCCTAGGGTGATCGCCGACAAGATCGCCGAGCGCGATGCCTCGCTGGTAGTCCGGTCCAATAAAACCAGCGTCGAGATTGATGCCGACGATCCGTATGCCGCGTTCCAGATTCCAGACGACCTGATGTGGTAGTGCTGGGCGCAATAATGTTTTAAAAAAGCGTTAACTTGCTTCAATGCAACGTATTTATTGGATATTGTTTTTACGTGCTGGTGCTGGTAAAAAATATTGGCGCGGCAATCGAATCCTTGCATGCAGCAGCTAGCCGCTTTCCAGCGAAAATATGATCGGCAAATTGACCACGGATATCGGTCTTGACGATGCTGATCTCGCCCCTTTCTTCGGCCTGCAATAGAGGGCAGCACGCGGACAGTTTTGCCGTCCAACACCCTTATTTGATGGATTTGCGACGAAGGCGAATCGCTAGCGCCGGTATTGCCGGCGCCGGCTGCATTCGCAGTAAGCGAATTAAAACTAGAAACGGCGCGTGGACAGGTGCTTTGACTCTGCCCACACACCAACCACAGAGCTGTTTAGTCTTTGGCTGTATCCAGCAGCATGCCGCCCCCCAAATCCAGGCATGCCGCAGCGGTAGTCCTGACGTAACCTTTGCCTGAACAGCTGTTATGGCCTTTACAGGCGTTAGTGGCAGTGGCGCATGCACCTTTCCCCCTGCAGCTGTTAATGCCGACGCATTTGACATTGTCGTTGGCGTAGACCGGGGTTGTGGCGGCAGCGTTCACGCTGCCCGACAGCGCCATTGCTGCGGCAGCTGCGGCCAATAGGGTGCCGGATTTGATATCGCGTTTCATGGTGTTCTCCAAAAAATGGGTATGACTGCAAGTGAGGGTGCAAATATGATGCCGATCATGCCTCGTAAGGCAGGCGGCAATGTAGTGTGCAGTCTGACCCGATGTCAGAGTCAAGCAGTCTAATTCGATAATAATGTCCAGCTGAGCCGTATGATTGGCGGCGAGGCTGGCACCCAGCAATAGCGCAGGCCACTGCCATCGAAGGGTAAATTTTGCGCCAGCATGGCCCTTACCAGTGCTTCGATCGGTAGTAATAACTCCGGGTAAAACGCGTATTGTTCAGTTGTACACAATACCGCTTCCTGGCAGGCAGGCTCTTCGCGCAGGACGATGTCACCTTTGGGCGCGATCAAGTCGGCCAACGGCAGACAAAAGCGCACTTCGCCAGCGGTATCGGCTAGCATCGGATCGGCACAGGCCAAAAATCCCGGTGCGCTGGGCACAATATTTTGGGACGCCGCATAGGCGTGTAGGCGCGCGAAAATATCGCCCGCCGCAGCACGCATGCTATCGGTGGTGTACTGGCCGCTCATTTCCAAAAGCCAGGCGGCGGGACGTGCTTGCACTTCTGTTGTGAAATGCGGCATGGGCTGTTGCGAGACCAATTGCTGCACCAGTTGCTGAAAAATTTGCTGCCGACTTTCCAGTGCTTGCGTCTGGCGTTGCCAATGCGTGTTCAACCGCTGCAGCATGGCGCCGTTGTTGTCGAGCGCATTCAATTCGCGGATCTCGCTCAAAGGCATATCGAGTTCACGCAGTTGGCGAATCCGCGATGCATCTGCCAGCTGGCTCATGCGATAAAAACGATACCCGTTGCTGTTGTCAATGTAGGCCGGTGCCAGTAACTGTTCTTCGGCATATAGCCGCAAGGCGCGGTGTGACAATTGGCTCAGGGTGGAAAAAGCGCCGATCGGCACCAGGCCTTCTGATCTTGGCATATTGGCTTTCTATTTTTTAATTCAATTGTGCGGATAAAACGGTGCATTTTCCGGCACTCTGCTTTAGAGTGAGCCACTGTCGTCAGGATGGGTTTCATAAGCCAGTCTTGATGCGGCGACCAACTTCCGGAGATTGTGTTTCATGCTCATCAATTGCGTAGTTTATCAAGAAGGCAACCGGCTATCGGACATCCCCACCGAACAAATCAGCGATTATCTCGAGCGGCCGGATTGCTTCGTCTGGGTCGCGCTGAAAGATGCCGAAGATAACGAACTGGCCCATATGCAAGAAGAATTCGGCTTGCATGAACTGGCGGTGGAAGATGCGCGACATGGCCATCAACGGCCCAAGATCGAAGAGTATGGCGATTCCTTATTCGCCGTCATCAAGACACTGGATATGGTGAATGGCGAGCTGGAAGTAGGCGAGGTCGATGTCTTTGTCGGCATCAATTACGTGCTGTCGGTACGCAACCGTAGCGCACGCAATTTTCTTGGGGTGCGCAGCCGTTGCGAGCACGAGCCGCACTTGTTGAAACAAGGCTCGGCCTTCGTTTTTTATGCCTTGCTCGATTCGGTGGTGGACCGGTATTTCCCGATTGTTGATGCGTTGGAAACCGAGCTGGAACAGATCGAAGAACAGATTTTCAATAAAGGGACGGAGCGTGCCAATATCGAACGGTTATATGCGTTAAAACGCAAGGTGATGTTGCTCAAGCACGTGGTATCGCCGCTGATGGACGCCAGCGGCAAATTGTTCGGCGGCCGGCTGCCGGCGGTTTGCCTTAATACCCAAGAATATTTCCGCGATGTGTACGATCACCTGTACCGCATCAATACCTCGGTCGATACCATCCGCGACACGATCAGCACCGCGATCCAGGTCAACCTGTCGATGGTCGCCATCGACGAGAGTGAAGTCAACAAGCGGCTGGCGGCATGGGCTGCGATCTTTGCGGTAGCGACTGCTTTTGCCGGGATCTGGGGCATGAATTTCAAGTTCATGCCTGAGCTGGAATGGCAGTACGGTTACCCGGCGGCCTTGAGCGTGATGGTGTCGGTGTGCGCTTATCTTTATACGCGGTTTAAGAAATCCGGCTGGCTGTAGAAATCTGCCAAATTTAGCGATAGACGGGGGTATATGCCAAAATACCCCTTCTCCTGCGCGTTTTAATTGGGCCTTTATAAATACATATACCAGTATGTTTTTATCCCAATTGCGTCCAAAGCGTATCCCAGTCATCCGGCAAGAACGTACCTTCGCGCTTGAATGAGAGCTTGTGATTTTTATCGAGGACAAAATGGGTCGGTTGTTTGACGATTTGGCCGAAATTGTCTTCATGACCGGGAGCATTGCGCCAGATCATGGGGAAACGCTGGTCGGCGGGAATGGTCAATTCGACTAGATGGACGTATTCCATGAAATCGGTTTTGGCGGCATCGATATTGAGGCCGATTAAAACAAAATCGCGTGCCTTGTTATTAAGATAAAACTCACGCATCAATTTCAAGTCGCGGGTGCAGAGATTACAGCTAGATGTGAAAAAGCTGATCAAGCAAGTCTTGCCGGCACTTTGCCATTGCTATCGGTGCCGAGGAAAGCTAAGTTTTGCGGCAGCGCTGCCGGCTTGGCCGCTTCCGGCTCTGGCTTTTCTTTCTTTTTGGCGAAGCTTGACGAGGCGCCGAGCACCATCGATCCGGCGGCGGCAGCTTTGAGGAATTGTCGTTTGTCCATACGTCCTGTCCGGTAAAAATACGTTGGTATTAAAAGGAGTGTATTGCAGTCTCAGTGAACAGCAGCTGGAAGAAAAAAGCCATTAAACGTAAGCTTATTTCCTGACCGGTGCGATGCTTTCTGCATATTCATACAGCGCGCCCAGAACCGCTTCACCTTGTTCATCGACCGTTTCCGACAACTGGTCGCATTGTTCAAACAGCGCTTCCAGTGTGCGCGCGCCGGCTTGTCCATCGAATAGGCGCGCCGCCCGGTGTTGCTCCCAAGCGTCCTGTTCTTCTTGCGAGAGTGTAGCCGGGAAATTGCGGGCGCGATACCGGAACAACAATTCATCGAGCCGTC
>JAZKIX010000178.1:12063-20080 GCA_040384645.1 Pseudomonadota bacterium
GGTGGGGAAGGTAGGTGAGGACCGAGTGCCACACGCTGCCGATGAAACCGCCATACAAATCTTCATCCACGTCAAGCGCCTGATCTTCCGCCGCCCGCGTAAATACCTGCGCCCATACGGCGCCCAGGTCTGGCAAATCGCTAGCCAGTCCGGCATGCACCAGCGCTTGCGGCATATCGAATTGCCAGTGCGCCGCCATCTCCGTACTAAGAATCTTCAGGCTATTAAATACCATCGGCGATTTGTTCAAATGGATGGTCTTGATCGGCAAGCGCGTCGTGCCCGGCGGCAGCGCATCGGCGCGGCTGAACATGCGCAGGCGGATGGTATCGGCATCGAGCGCGGCCAATTCGCTTGGGTCGAATGCCAGATCCCAGACGATGACTTCATTCTTGTTGGTAGGGTGGATTGCCAGCGGCCACACCAGTGCCAGGCAACCGCGCTCGACCCCGAACATGCCCGATACGTGGAAGAAAGGACGCCGTGCATCGAGCCCGAAATGCAGACCGATTTCAGCCGAAACACGATCCTTTTTATGCAACGCCAGGCAAAAATCGAATAGCTTCGGCTGCTGTTGCCGGATCAGGCGCGCCAAAGCGATGGTGGCGCGCACATCCGACAGCGCGTCGTGCGCCGTCTCATGAGCCAAGCCATTAGCGGCGGTCAAATGTTCCAACCGGAAGCTGGGCTTGCCCTCGTCGTTGGTCGGCCAGACGATGCCGTCGCGCCGCAAAGCATGCGCAGTGCGCACGACATCGAGAATGTCCCAGCGGCCGCACTGGTTTTGCCATTCGCGCGCATAGGGATCGATCAGGTTGCGCCAAAACAGGAAGCGGGTGACTTCGTCATCGAAGCGGATCGTGCCCGGTTCTGCCATCGCTTGTTCGATAACGGCGGCAAACTCGGTTTCTGGTACGCCGCGCTCAAGACAAGTGTGCGGCGTGATGCCGGTGATCAGGCAGGATTGCGGATCGGGCAGGAAATCATTGGCCGGCTGGCAATACAGCATGATCGGCTCGCCGATTTCATTTAACTCGGCATCGGTGCGGATCGCCGCAAATTGCGCCGGCCGGTCGCGCCGCGGCTGGACGCCAAAGGTTTCGTAATCGTGCCAAAGAAAAGTGTGTGATGCCATGCAATATGCCAGTGAGGGTGGAAGATTAGTGAAATTGCAAACGGAATCTATAAGAATACCGTTTTATGACAAAATAATACTGGGTAGGGTATTAAAAAAGGCCCTTATAAAACGTGCGGGAGAGGTGTATTTTAGCAATATACCCCCTTGAAATAACCTAATTCTGACAATCATTCAAACTTATGGCTGCGCCGATTTTAACTCCCTCTGCCCGCTTGCGGGAGAGGGCTGGGCGCGCCCGGCTAGAGCGAGGGTTTCGGTTTGGATTCGACGCACCTGGCCAGTAAAAGACCTCAACTATTACCCGCATGCATCCCCGCCAATTGACCCAGCACTGCTGACAAGGCTGCTAGCTGTTTCGGAGGCACGCTTTGCAGTGCATCTTGCGCCACCAGTTCTGCCGAGACTGAAGCATTGATAAACAAGGCTTTGCCAGCCGGCGTGAGTACCGCATAACTGGCGCGTGCGTCGCGGCTGTCGGTCTGGCGTGCGATCAGGCCGATTTTTTCCAGTGGCAGCAATGAGCGCGTGACGCCAGATGCGGTCAGCCCGACGCGTTCCGCCAGATCGACCCGCCGCAGCCGTTCGCCCGGCGCCCGGTTTAGATGCAGCAGCAGCATGTAATCGCCAAAACTCAGGCCGTGATGATTGCCGAGCGAATTGTCGAAACGGCGTATCTGTACCGCATAAGCGCGTGCCAGGCGCAAACAAAAATCTAGCGCCGGACTGTTTTCCGCATCGGTTTGATCCGGCGTGATGGTGTCGTCATTCATATTCAATCCTTGTGATTGCAGCAAATATTCATTCCGGGATGGAATAAGATTTAGGTGCAGTATCGGAATGGAATAATATTGAATAATACTTGATTAAGCAAGCATTATTCAATATTTAATTAAGTTTACATGATGGATATTTAAATCGGTATTATTTGCCGTAGCATGGTTGGAAGGCGCCTGCCTGGCAATCAAGGACGCTCTGTCAGACTTGATTTGCGTTAGTCTTTCACCAACTGGAAGCGTGGCGTCAACTGCCCATCGAGCAGTACTTGTTCCATGAACATGTCGGCATTGCGGTGCATCAGATGTGCCCAATCGGTGTCATATAGCGGGCGATAGACCACGCAGACTTCAGCGGTTTCGGTATTTTTCGTCAGGCCAAGGACGAAATAATTTTTACCCTTGTAATGGCGGTATACGCCCGGCGCAATTTGCTTGATTTGTCCGAGCATGGCAGGCAGGTTTGGTCCGTTTGGTCCGCTTGGTCCGTTTGGTTCATCCTGTTTCATACGGCCACCTGGTTGCGTCCGCTACCCTTGGCACGGTACAACGCAGCATCCGCCATGGCTATCAGACCGTGCGCATCTTGATCTGGCACTAGCACAGCGAGTCCGAGCGAGGCGGTGATATGTGGGAATTTATGTTTGGGGTCGTGAAATACCCGTGCCTGTTGCATCCGTTCGCACAGCCTTTGCGCCACGATGAGGCCGGCTTTTTTATGGGTATTAGGCAGGATGACCATGAATTCCTCGCCGCCGTAACGCACCGCGAAATCACGCGGCCGCAAGGTGTCGCTCAGTACCATCGCCGCCACCCGCAAGGCATCGTCGCCCGCCAGATGGCCATGTAGATCATTGAATTTCTTGAAATGATCGAGGTCGATCATGATCAACGACAACGGATTGTCGGCGGCGTGCGCTTGTTCAATCAGGGTTGGCAAATGATCGTTGAGCCAGCTGCGATTTTGCAGGTTGGTGAGGCCATCGACCATTGATAACTGGCGATAGAATTCGCCCACTTTTTGACGGCGCCGCAATTGTGCATTGGCGGCCCGTATTCGAAACGACAGCAGGCGCAATAAGTTACGTGCTACCCCGTTCGATTCGTCGATCAATTGCCACAATTTGTCGGCATCGATGACCAGCAAATCGCTTTCTTCCAATGCGTTGATAACGGCCGGATTCGATTCCTCGTCCAATACCGATAATTCGCCTACGCATTCGCCGGGCAATACGGTGGTCATAGTGTGTTCGCCGTTGCCGCTTGGCTCATCCGAAACAACGCCCAAACCGCCCCGCAGTACGATATACAGGCGCGGACTTTTATCATGCGTGTTGAGTACCGATTGTCCGCTTGTGACCCGTATCACCGGACAATCGGCAAGCAGATCAGCTAGACGCCGGTCATCGACATCGCTGAATAATTGCAAAGTCTTGATCGGGTAAGCAGATGCGCTAAAAGAGCACAGATATTTCAAGAAACCCTCCAGCAAATGATGGGTTACAGCATTAATTAATTTAGCAAGGCCGTACTGATGGCTTCAAACTGTAATTGGGTTTCGCGGAAAACCTGTAAATACACTTCATCCTTTAATCCCAGCCCTTGCCAAGCTACCATCGAGACCGGCGGCGTCAGGTCGTCCGCCACATGCGACAGATCCAGCGCATGCGCGATGGCATCGGCCACATGGACAATCGAGGCCAGAAATCCTGCGCCGGGCGTTTCAGGACTGTGATGGCCAGCAATCGCCTTGATCATGGTGTCGGAAAAATTCCACAGGCTAGCCAGCGCAACGCCAACTTGCACATGATCGATTTCCAAGACCTTGCGCTCGGCTTCCAATAAATAGCAATCGTTGGCTACACGGTATCGGATCACCGCCTCATATTGGGCACGGAAACAACTCACCAGCGCCAGCCGGCCTAGGTCGTGCAACAAGCCGGCAGTGAAAGCAAAATCCTGGTTGACGTGCAAATGCATGGCCAACACTTTGGCGCAGGTGGCGGTAGCGATGGAATGGCGCCAAAATCCCTTGTGGTCAAAACCTTCGCAACGCTCGGCAGGAAAGCAGCCAGTCATCGCGGCGGTTGTTATCAAGCCGCGCACGCTTTGCATGCCCATCAGGTTGATCGCCTGCTGGATGGTGGTGACCTTCACTTGCAAGCCATAAAAGGAGGAATTGGCCAGCCGCAAGGTCTTGGCGGTCAGGGCTTGGTCATGCGAGACTTTTTTTGCCAGCACATGAATATCGATGTCGTCCTGGTCGATGGTATTGAGTAATTCCATGACGACGGCTGGCAGGGTTGGCAAGTCTTTGATTTGTCGCGCGACATCATCCAGCGAAAGCTTGTTCATGTGGATGCTCCTAGACGGAACTTGGTGATTAGTTGCTGCAATAGCCAGGTTGCGTCGGTGGCATCGCCGACCCCGACTGTATCGGCAGATGGCTTTAGTTTCCTGAACAGGATCGATAAACGCGCTTCTTGCTGCGCCAGGTCAATGGAAGCATCCGCTGCCGAAATTTCTTCCGTCAACACGGATAGGGTTGGAATTCCGTGCCGTGCCAGCGATTGCAGCATGGCCACTGTCAAGACGGTGTTCTGCGGTAGCAGTACCTGACGGTGGGAGTCGAGCAAATCATCGGCCAATACCATTCCCGGAATAGCGTCGTTTAGCACCACTTGCATATTGTTACTGCTCATATTGCTTCCTCCAAAAATGCTGCGATTGGCAGCGATGATCGAGACGGCGCTAATCCACTTGGCTGGGCTAATTTGGCTAATTCGATTTTGCCAGCAAATCAAAATGCTCTACCGTCGGCGCCTTCGCAAAAAACGGACCGACGATGGCGCGCCAATCCTGGAATGCCGGCGATTGGCGAAAATCGACATTATGATTTTCCAGCGTTTCCCAAAAAATCATGAGAATGTAACGTTCCGGCGATTCTATGCCCTTGTTAACCTTGTAGCCGCTATAACCCTTGGACTTACTGATGACCTGTTGCAAGCCGCGGACGATGGCTTCATCGAATGCCGCTTGTTGTCCAGGATGAATCTGGATGTCTGCAATTTCGAGAATCATGGCAACCTGTTTGATATCGAGTTTAAAAACGGCGTTTAAAAATTGAAATAAAGAATTGAAATAAAGAATTGGAATTAAGAATTAAATTGATTGCGCAAGCCTCCTATCGCTCGCAAGGTCGATCAATGGAAACCTTCGTGACTTTGAATCCAGTCGTGGACCGGTCCCGCCGTCCCAAGGCCGGATATTTTTTTCGATACTGACAGATTAATCGATAACAGCATCGGAATATTTTTCAGCGGTATGTCGGAGAAATAGATAAATAAGGTAGAAATAAAGACATCTGAATTGAGTACCGCCAGCACTTTTTTACTGCTCAAGTATTGCAGGATGCTGGTAATACTGTGTCCTTTGCCTATCGTCCGGTAAATGAAGACATTGAATTCGCGGTCAATCCGTTTGAAGTTCAACTCCTCTTCCACCATGATTTTCGACAAATAATACAATCCGACGCAGACCCGGAAATAGGCAATCGATTGCGCCCGGTTATTGCCGTACAGCGTTACGGCCAGAATTTTGTTGCGTATGAAATCGTCTAATATCGGCTGATCGTAATGGGCTGACATATCGAGTCTTCCTCAAGACAGTTACAGTTTTGCCATGCGTTGCTCTATGTCTTCCAATTCTATTTCAATCGCGCGCGTACTAATGGTGATTTCGTATAAAGATAGCAACAGCGAAAGCACTAATAAGAAAAGACTGGTGCCAAAAGTGATTTGCGCAAATATCTCGAAATGGATGAAGACAAGGAACATCGATATCGCACACAGGATAAAGCTGGACACGCCCAGCGCCTGCATGCGTTGGATCAGGGTGATTCGCTCACGTAAGTTGGAAATTTGCCGTATTCCCACATCCATTGAGTCTTCCAGGTACTTGCCATGCAATTGCCGGATCAATTGCGCCAGTACCAGGAAACGGTTGGTATAGGCCAACAACAACAGTGAAATGGCTGGGAATAGTAACGCTGGCGTCGTGAGATTCATCGGTATTTTGGCAATTTTCGGACAAAAATATTCTTCCAGTATAACCATCTGAATGTGTGTGGGAGGCAATGTTATGCAAGCCTTTGGTTATGCTCAATTTTTGCGCATGATGAGCGTATATGTCCTGTTATCAGGATGGAATTAAGTAAACGTCAAACGAAGTCATCGCGATGAATGGCACAATCAGATGAGGAAAATAGCGTTTCCGGTTTCGTTTACTATTGGAACTCGGCGTTGTATATTGAACTTATCAAACAGCTACGTAGGCTTGCGATGCCGCTTGTTGATTAGCGGTGGATGTTAACGCAATAGCGGTGCATTCTGTCATCGGAATGGCAATATGGCGGACTACGAATATTGAGGAGACATGATGAAAAAAATTTTTGTTTTAAGTCATTGTCTTCAACGGAAGGCGTCTTTTTTTAGCCACTGCTGGTACTCGCAGAAAAGCGTTAAACGCTCTGCAACCCCCATGGCGAAAAATTCATGAGCGATCTTCAATCAGGTCACGGGGTCGTAAAAGCCAAATTGGGATCATCCATAACCAATGTGGTCGCCAGTGCGCTGTTTTTATTACCCTTAACGGTACATTCATTCGCCACGCCCGCGGGTAATTTCATCGATCTGTCGTTTGAAGAGCTGGCAAATATCCAGGTTACCTCGGTTTCCAAAAAAGCCGAGCGTCTGGCCGATGCAGCGGCATCGATATTTCTCATTACAGCAGAAGATATCCAGCAGTCCGGTGCCCGCAGTTTGCCGGAAGTGTTGCGCCTTGCGCCTAATTTACAGGTGGCGCAGACCAGTGCCAGCGGATACGCCATCAGCGCGCGTGGATTCAACGGCAGCAACAGCAGCGCCCCCAATAAGTTACTGGTCTTAATCGACGGACGTTCGGTATATTCACCTTTGTTTTCGGGCATATTCTGGGATGTGCAAGATGTGATGCTGGAAGACGTCGAACGTATAGAAGTCATTAGCGGCCCCGCCGGCACCCTGTGGGGCGTCAATGCGGTCAATGGCGTTATCAATATCATCACGCGTTCAGCGCGCGATACGCAGGGAAACTTGGCTGTGATAGGTGCTGGCAACCGTGAAAATGATCTCGCCTGGCGCTTTGGTGGCACGCTGGAGAACGGCGCCAATTATCGGGTCTACGGCACCTACTTTGATCGTCATCACTTGTCGAAGGATGATGGAACTGCTGTCAACGATGCCTTGCATAAAGGCCAGATTGGCTTTCGAGCCGATTGGCAGCATGCCGGTACTGAATGGACCGTGCAAGGAAATGCTTACGACGGCGCGGTTGAGCAGCCTGCTCCCGGTTCGGTTGCAACTGGCACGCAATTCGATCTTGGGACGATCCCCGTCTCAGGCGTTAATCTAAGTGGCCGCTGGGCGCAAGCGATGGGCGATGGCTCCAGCATAAGCTTGCAGGCGTACTACGACCACACCAAACGCACTGTCCCGCCAACCTTCGGCGAAGCACTCAACGTGGTCGACCTGCAATTTCAGCATTCGCTGTTGCCAATTGATATCCACACGTTGGCCTGGGGTGCTAATTATCGTTATGGCATGAGCCGCGTCGACAACAGTGTTTATTTTGCGTTTCTTCCAGCTGACGTCAATCAAAAATGGAGCAGTATTTTTGCGCGGGATGAAGTGGCATTAAGCGATACGCTACGCTTGGTCTTGGGCGGTAGGGTCGAGCGTAACGTCTACACCGGCAATGAATTTCTGCCGAGCGCACGTTTGGCGTGGAAAGCAGCCCCCGACCATTTATTGTGGGCCGCAGCATCGCGCACTGTCAGAGCACCTTCTCGACTTGATAGGGATGCCTATGTGCCGGGAGTTCCACCGTTTTTGCTCGATGGCGGTCGCGCAGTGGTTTCTGAATCGGCGCGGGTCTACGAAGCTGGCTATCGAGGGCAGTTTGGCGACCGGATGACTTATTCAGTTACCGCATTCCATACTGCGTACGATCATTTGCGCACTCAGGAAGTCGCGCCTAGCGGTACCTACCTGATTTTTTCCAATGGCAT
>JAZKIX010000179.1:0-2262 GCA_040384645.1 Pseudomonadota bacterium
GGCTTGAATGAATTGTTAGGTACTTTGCCCGCGCCTGGCCACTGAACGAAGGACCGCGAACGTAACGATGAGAAATACGGCAGTGGCTACATGTTTGAGTACTACCTTGTCACCCGCCGATGCCTGATACGCAAGCCATGCGTCCGCAACTGGCATAACAGTGCCCAGTAGTGAGGCTACGGCCAGGATTGCGAAGTGCTTTCGGTAAAGCAAGTAGCCGATAATGAGAGCGATGAACAGCGTTCTCGATGCGTAGATTCTGATCCAGTCAGCATCGCCAGTAGCAAACAGCTCGGTGCCGCGTATAAGTGAAAAACCTGCTGGGTCAGCGAAGGCATACAAGGCATAAGTCAATTGCAAACCAGCCATTACCAGAACAAGAATCATCCCGGTTGTCCGTAGCGCTTTTGATTGTTTCTTTTCCACGAGTGAAGCTCCTTTGACGATCGGTGAAGTGCCTAACGTAATGTATGCCGCAAAACCTGCGGTATATATTAGCCGCTCAAATTGGTTGTAAATCGCTTGCCTATTGGTTTTCGCTGAATACACTGTGTTTTTATACAGGCACAAAACAGACCATGAAACCCGGCAAACCTCCTTTTCAATCCATCCATCTGCTCAATCAGGTGCGTGGGCGGATTCGATATTTGGATTATAGCTTTAGCAATGAGAAAACTTACTTGTACTAGGTGCGATTTTTCATTCGATGGCATAGCTTGCAGCATCCGCGTGAGATGGGTGCGCCGGAAATTGAGGCTTTTTTGTCCATGCTGGCGACAGAGCGCAAAGCGTCGGCGTCGACCCGCAATCAGGCACTGAGCGCCTTGCTGTTTCTGTACCGCGAGGTGCTTGAATT
The DNA here is from genome assembly GCA_040384645.1 of Pseudomonadota bacterium. Classification (GTDB taxonomy): domain Bacteria; phylum Pseudomonadota; class Gammaproteobacteria; order Burkholderiales; family Burkholderiaceae_D; genus JAZKIX01. Next base: position 857 of record JAZKIX010000179.1, read on the forward strand.
TGCCTTGACTGGACAATATCAATCGGCCAAACAACCCGAAACGGATTCCGTCGGTGTTAACCAAGGACTAGGTCGCTGGCGTGCCTGCGGCCAAGGCATTGCGCGTTGTGCACCATGGCTTTCTACGGTGCCCGGATTGCGGTGCAATCCGTCCTGCTATGGTCGGCAAAACGCGGTTTATTTTCTTAGGACGCCTTATTCAATTTCTTTTTCTTCGACTTTATCCACTACCGGATCGTTGTTTTCCCGGTGCTCTGGTTTTTCGCGCAAACTGTCTGCCAGCGCTTTATCCCGGCCGTCAACATTGGCGCGACGTTTGTAGCGGTTCGCTTCAATTTCCATTGCACGCAATTGTGACATCGCCTCGCGACGACGGCCGCGCGCCTCGTCCAGGCAACGCGTCACAAAAAATCGAGCATCGCAGATCCGCTCCTGGTCGGCGTATAGCGCCTCGACCTTGACGCGATTTTGTGCGACGTCCAACAAAATCTGGTCAGCTTGTTCGACCGAAGCAACGGCTGATTTGGTGCCAGCTCTTGCGCTGGCCACACCTAACGCGCTGCTCGCTTCGGCATAAGCGGTTGCCGTGCAGATAAAACCCAGCACCAGCGCAATCAAATCCATACGCAGGCTTTTGCGCTCGACCTCTAATCCATTCGATGTCAAAAACATTTGGTGCATCCCTTTCACGCAATCTGGTCGGCGGTCTGACGCCGTGGCGCATCCATGTATTCACGCGATTGCATTTCTATGATGCGTGACACGGTGCGATGAAATTCCTTGGCCAATACACCTTGCGTGTATAGCTGATCCGGTGCGACCTCGGCCGACATTAAAAGTTTGACCTTGTGATCGTAAAACACATCGATCAACCAGGTAAACCGGCGCGCCTCCGACGACATGGCAAGCGACATTTCAGGGATACCGGACAAGATCACGGTGTGAAAACGGTCGGCGATTTCCAGGTAATCGTTTTGCGAACGCGGCCCACAACACAAGGTGGAAAAGTCAAACCAAATAATGCCGCCGGCACGGCGCAAGGCACGGATTTCACGCGATTCGATGCGAATTATCGGATCTTCATCGCCGGTTTCGGCAATCCGCGTATAGGCTTCTCGCAGGGCGGCATCAGCTTTGGCACCCAAGGGCGTGTGGTAAGAGCTCACTTGTTCCATCACGCGCTTGCGATAGTCGATGCCGGCATCGACATTGATGATATGTAGCTTGTCTTTCAACATGGCAATCGCCGGCAGCATGCGGTCGCGATGCAAGCCGTCGGGGTACAGATCGTCCGGCGCATAGTTGGAAGTGATCACGAACGAGACGCCATTAGCAAACAGGGCGCTGAACAGGTTATACAAAATCATCGCGTCCGCAATATCGGAGACATGGAATTCATCGAAGCA
>JAZKIX010000180.1:0-2234 GCA_040384645.1 Pseudomonadota bacterium
CCAGGTTGAACCAAAAACTGGTGTTGCCATTGGGTTTTACATTGGCTTGGCCGCCGGTGCTGCCAGCGCCAACACGTATCCAGTGATGCGGCGTTTCAGTCAGCCCGACATATTGCGCATAAAAACGGACATAGATAATATCGGATGGCGTGGCCAGCTGATGTTGCACCTGGGCGGAAATATATTGGTAACTACCACCTTTGATGGCTAATTGTGTCTTGGTGACCTTGGACTGCAAGAATTTACTGCCGCCATTGGCTTTTGCCGGATTATTGATCACCGCCATCAACTCGGATTCATTGCTCAATCCTGGGTCAGCCCAACTGACATTAGACCAGCCTGCAAGATTGTTTTCAAAGTTAGAGCTGAACATCACATCGGGATCAGTGCCAATGCCGACATCATTTTTGTACTTTTGACTGAGCGTTAAATTTGGCGCGGGATCGTCGCTCAATAGCAAAGAAGAAATGACTGGTTGGTGCGCATTGGCGTTTTTATTGCTGGTCTTGCCTGCGATGGGATTATCTGCAAAAGCGAGAAATGAGGCCCCGGAAAGCACAGAAATCAGGAGGACAGCGAGGGGCAAAGAGCGCATGCGGAAGTCTTCCGATAATGATTCGCCGGCGTCAAGTCCGGTCAAGGAATCTGGTTTCAATCGAAATTTTGGATTAGGTTGGGCAGGAGCCTGATCCAAACACTTTTTTATTGCAACAGTAGCATCAATTCCGGTACTGGAGAGCGCCCTTGCTGTTGAGTTTGCGGAAATATTTCCCAGCCGGTATTGCCGAGGTAGTTTTTGTAAGCGGTGGTCAATTTGCCGTTGCCGTCGATGATGCCGGCGGCGGCAGTGCCGACCAGATTGTCGGAGACAAAATTGTTGCTGGTGTTCAAGCATCCCAGGCAACTGTACCCATTGGCCATACTATTGATGAACACATTCTTTTTCAGAGTCAAAGGTCCAACATTCGTATTGGTGGTATTTAGAGTGATATCGCCCTTGAAAGTATTGCGGAAGACATAAACCGGACCCATGCCTTCGGGTAAGCTGGCCAGATTGATATCTAAGGCAAAGCCACCGGGCTGCATCGAAACATTGTTGTAGCTGATCTCTATGTCGCTGGTGGTTGGCGTTGTATCTTCCTTGTTTCCGTACACCCAGATGGCATATTCCTTGGCATTTTTGATGGTGTTGTGCCGGATGAACCATTGCCTGGTGGAAGTCTTGGGGCCGATGGGATGACCGCCGCCTGCGCCGGTTTCTTCATGAAAGTAATTGTCTTCGATCAGCACCTTTTGCGCCGTATAGCCGAGGATGCCGTAGGCCGTGCCAAGGTTGTAAAACTCATTGTCTTGAAACGACCAATACTTTCCAGGTGCATCGCGCGAAATCATGATCGCACTCTGGTTGTAGGAACCGCCAGTGGGCGAAATGTTGTGGAATTTGTTCTTGCGGAAGGTGACGTTGTTCGACAGGCTACCGATACGGAATCCCATTCGGAATTCGGTGGCGGCATCCGTATTGATGGTGTCGATGTCAAAACCCTCGATGTACAGGTTGTCGCCTTCGGTATCGACCAGACGGAAAGCGACCTTGCTCATTTCAATCACCGGCGCGGCGCCCGGATACGCCATCCAGACCAAAGGCTGGCGATACGTCATTTGCAAACCCTGTGTGAGCGGCGGCTCGCCCCTAAACCCTTCCAGCGAATAGGTGCCGTTTTTAAAATAGACGAAATAGTCTTTATTTTTCTCGGAATATTTGTCGTCATACGTGCTGCCACCATAGACATCGATGACGCCTTTGACCGGATCGTTGATGGTGCCGGTGGCCCCGTTGTGGCCGTTGGCCTGGTCGACAAACATGAATTTGTCGGTGGTCACTTTAATCGTCCAGCTCACCTGTTTGCTCACTAGCGCTTTATCTGTCACTGTCAACTTGACCGGATAGGCGGTGCCGCTTGCCGGGGGGGTGGGCCATTTGATGAGGCCGGTATTTTTGTCCACTGTCATGCCGGCAGGCGCGGTAGTGAGCGCAAAGGTGTAGGGGTAAGAGCCGCCAATAACGGCAGCCCGTACTTCGTAAGGCAGGTTGGGATAGGCTTTGTAAAAGCGATTTTCGGTGTTTAAGCCGGCGCGGGGTTGGATGATTTCCAGCGCGTAGGGCGAGTCGGCCGCATGGCTCGCGCAATATGTACCGAGTACAAGCGGCCATACTAAAAACAGGCGGCATAATT
>JAZKIX010000181.1:0-15427 GCA_040384645.1 Pseudomonadota bacterium
ACTTCGGAAAACACACCTGCATCTCGCACCCGGCGCGCAATCAATTGGGTTACTTGCGAACCGAAGTCGAGAATCAAAATTTTGGAATGCATATGAAAACGCTTTAAGTTGATTTTGTGTAAATTTTCAAGGGCTATCGATTGGCTGCGGTAGTGCTTGCACCACACGATTACGCCCGGAATTTTTGGCGGAATGCAGGGCTAGGTCGGCTTGCGTAATCAGCTCGTCAATCGTGGCAAAAGGAAACACATCGGTCGATATCGTACCCAAACTTAGGGTCAATGGCACCGCTGTCTCACCAATCGATTCGGTTTGCGTCATTACGATTTGCCGCATGCGCTCTGCCACCACCATCACGGTGGCATGCGATGAGCCTGGCAATACGATCATGAACTTGCCGCCTTCATAGCGGCCAAGTGCATCGCTGGGCCGCAGGCAGGAACGCAAGCGGCTGGCTGATTTCAATAATACGTTGTCGCCCGCGGGCAAACCAAAAACGTCATTGACGGCCTTTAACGAATCGAGATCGGCCAATATCAGTGACAGGGATTTGTCTTCGGCATTGCAACGTTCGATTTCAGTCGACAACACCCGCGTAATGGCGACGCGATTCCAGGTACCGACCACCGGATCGATTAGGGCATCGCGTCGCAGATGTCGATTTTTCTTTACCAAATCGAGTTGCAAGGCACTTATTTCATTCATGTGCAATTCACGCTCGACCAATTGCCCCATATCGGCCAGCAATAACCGGTCTTCTTCGCTAAATGCGCGCGCCGCGTAGTCGAGCAAGGCAATGCTACCAACCACGATATGCTCATCGTTGAAAATGGGCTGGGCTGCGTAAAAACGAATATAAGGCGCGCCAACCACGAAACGATGGTTCGACAACCATTTGCCGGCACGCGTATCCGAAACGATCATCGGCTCTACCGGCAATGGCAGACTGGCGCAAAAAGCCACTTCAATCGCTGCCATCGAACGCGCATTGGCCACTGGTGCCAGAGCGTTTTGGCCAAAAGAGACGATGCAATTTGCGACACCGAACAACCGTTTTGTGATGCGGCGAATCCGCAAAATCCGCAATTCCTGCTGCTCAGCTTCCTTGTTTGGTGCCATGGCGGCCTCTACTGAGCCGCCCGGCGCCTTTAGCACCGAGTCAGGCGCTGCGGAGAGTTTGGAATTGTCGATCAGATTATCTGAATTGAGACCCCGATTTATTTCCTGCCCCAAAGAATCCAAGTTCGGCATAAACGCTAACCCTTAGTGAAATATGGCAATAGAACAGGAAAATTTTGCTTATTCGGACCGGTAATTCGGCGCTTCTTTCGTGATTTGGACGTCATGCACATGCGACTCGCGCATACCGGCGGAGGTAATTTCGACAAATTCCGCGTTCTCACGCAATTCATCAATGGTCGAGCAACCGCAATAACCCATTGACGACCGCACACCGCCGACCAGTTGGAAAATAATCGCCAATACGCTGCCTTTGTAGGCAACCCGGCCTTCAATTCCTTCGGGTACGAATTTATCAGATTTGCTTGCCGCATCCTGGAAATAACGATCAGCAGAACCATCTGCCATCGCCGCCAGACTACCCATGCCACGATAGGATTTATAGCTGCGGCCCTGGAACAGGATCACTTCGCCCGGCGCTTCTTCGGTACCGGCAAACATGCTGCCCATCATGACACTCGATGCGCCAGCGGCCAATGCCTTGGAAATATCACCCGAGAAACGGATACCGCCATCGGCGATACAGGGGATTCCAGTGCCTTTGAGCGCTTGCGCCACGTTGGAAATTGCAGTGATTTGCGGTACACCCACCCCAGCCACAATCCGCGTAGTGCAAATCGATCCGGGGCCGATACCGACTTTAACTGCATCGGCGCCATATTCGGCCAGGGCTTTTGCCGCAGCCGCAGTGGCGATGTTGCCGCCGATCACGTCAACGTGGGGATAATGTTTTTTGATCCACTTAACGCGATCGAGAATGTTCTGTGAATGCCCGTGCGCAGTATCGACGACGATCACATCGACGCCTGCATTGACCAACAATTCAATCCGCTCATCATTGTCCGGACCCACGCCAACGGCTGCGCCAACCAACAGCTTGCCCTGCATATCTTTTGACGCCAGCGGATGCTCGGTGGATTTCTGGATGTCCTTGGCGGTAATCAAGCCGCGCAACTCGGACTGTTCATTGATTACCAGAACGCGCTCAAGCCGGTGTTTGTTCATCAAGCGTTTGGCTTCGGACAGGTCGGCACCTTCTTTGACGCACACCAATTTTTCTCGCGGCGTCATCTTGGCGCGTACTTCCGCATCCAGTTCTTCTTCAAAGCGCAAATCGCGGTTGGTAATGATACCGACGACTGTTTTACCCTCAACCACCGGGAAGCCACTCACGCCGTATTGCTCAGTCAGTGCGACCACGTCGCGAATTTTCATGGTTGGCGGAATCGTGATCGGATCGCGCAAGACGCCTGTTTCAAAGCGTTTAACCCTGGTAACCTCGCGGGCTTGCTCTTTAGGCGTCAAATTCTTGTGAATGATGCCAATGCCGCCCTCTTGCGCCATCGCAATCGCAAGACGCGCTTCTGTCACGGTATCCATCGCAGCCGACAGCAACGGAATATTTAACGAAATATTGCGCGACAGGCGTGTTTTGAGTGAAGCGTCTTTGGGAAGGATGTTTGAATAAGCTGGAACGAGCAGCACATCATCGAATGTGAGTGCTTTTTGAAGTAAACGCATAGCATTTCCTATTAGCGCAAAAGAGAATTATACAGAAAAGCTGTTCAAAAGTCGTATCCTTACTCACTTTAAGTCCGATAAAATCCGTATTCCATTGACAAGCATCCCAAAGCGTGGCGAAAATGTCCGCACAGCAACCGATTTCAGAAGGATCACAATGAAACATATTTTCGCAAGAAGGCTGACCATCGCATCCGGTCTCATCGCGCTAAGCGCGCTCAGTTTCACCACAGCCGCTTATGCACAATATGTCTGGCTCGACGAGCAAGGCTCCAAACAATATTCGGACATACCACCGCCGCCATCGGTACCCCAATCACGCATTTTGAAATCGCCGCGTGGTGTGGTAATGGCACCGGCTGCCGCAACTGAAGCAACCTCGGCCAGCGCCGCCGCAGCTGCACCCTCTGCAAAAGCGCCAATGACCACGGCAGAAAAGAATGTCGATTTTAATAAACGCCGGGCTGAACAGATAGAAAAAGAGAAAAAAGCCGCTGACGATGCCAAACTGGCTGCGGACAAAGCAAAAAATTGCGACAAGGCACGCGAATATAAAGCGGCGCTAGACAGTGGCGAAAGAATTGATAAGTTTGATAAAAATGGTGACCGTGTGCCGCTCACCGATGAGCAACGCGCGCAGGAAACAAAAGATAGCAAACGCGTACTGGGCGACTGCAAATCTTAATTTTCCCGCTATAGCAAACACCTACCTGACGCCAAAGCAGCCTTTCAGCCAGCTTTGGCGTTATCTCTTTTATCGGCACGGCGACGACGTGATTCTTTGGGATCGGCAATCAAAGGACGGTAAATTTCAACCCGATCACCGTCGCGCAAAATTGTGTTAAGCGGCTTGATGTGGCTATAAATACCCACCTTGCACCCGGATAAGTCGATTTCTGGGACTATTGCCAAAACGCCGCTGGCGTGGATTGCCTGCTCCAAGGTACTGCCGGCAGGCAATTGCATCGCACGCAAAAATTGCGTATGCAGTTTGGCGTAACAAACCTGTACCGAAATCGTATCCGCTACATCGGCCAAACTACCAGCGATCAGATTATCCATAAACAGCCTGAGCCCTCTTGCAAAAAGAATCGACGAAACTATTGGCGATGACATTAAAAACCGGCCCGATAATTTGTTCGATAATCTTGCTGGAAAACTCGTATTGCAATTCAAATTCGATTTTGCATGCATCGTCACGCAGGGCTTTAAATATCCAACTGCCGTTCAAATGCTTGAAAGGACCGTCGATCAAACGCATTTGCATCGACTGCGGCGGCAAGGTCGTGTTCTCTGTCGTGAAACTTTGTTTGATGCCGTGGTAATGTATCGACAAGGTTGCTACCAGACGGTTGGCATCGCGCTCTTTTACATGAACGCCGCCACACCAAGGCAAAAACTGCGGGTAATCTTCTACCTTATCGACCAGGGCAAACATTTGCGCTGCGCTGTATCCCAAAAAAACTGATTTATGCACTACTGCCATTGCCGGAACCGTTTGATAAAATCGCAAAGCGGTAGTTTAACCGACCCACTTAATTTCTTTCCCAGTTCCTTGCTCCCATGACCATTGTTGATAATAAAAAGGCTTTTCACGATTACTTTGTCGAGGACCGATATGAGGCCGGGATCATGCTCGAAGGCTGGGAAGTCAAAGCGATCCGCGATGGACGGGTTCAGCTGAAAGAAGCGTATGTGATCGTACGCAAAGGTGAGATATTCTTGTTCGGCGCACATATTAGCGCCCTGCCTACCGCTTCCACCCACATTCACCCTGAAGCGGTACGTACCCGCAAATTACTGCTCCACGCCGAAGAAATCAGCAAACTGATCGGCAAAGTCGAGCGCTCCGGTTATACGCTGGTGCCAATTAACCTGCATTACTTGCGCGGCCGGGTCAAATGCGAAATCGGGCTGGCAAAAGGTAAAAAGCAGCATGACAAACGGGATTCAGAAAAGCAGCGCGACGGACAGCGCGAAGTGCAGGCGGCCATGAAACAGCATCGGCGTTAAGCCGCACAATATATTTGGCAGAGCCTAGTTGGTTTGCCTTGAATAAAAGACGTAGATTCAGGATAGAACCGGGAGTATAGGTAAAAATATATGCTATCCCGCAGGTATTCTGCGGCACCAATATATTACTCCCACCAGTATTATTTCACTAAAAGTAGGCTCTGCGGCCGCCCCGCGGCGATCGCAGAGCCATATTTTTTACACCTTCTGTTGTGCTTTGACGATCTGCATTGCGCTGGCAATCATGCTGCTCATGTCGCTCATATTGCCCGGCACAATAATCGCGTTATTGGTCTTTGCTAGATTGGCAAAGGCGTTGACGTATTGCTCGGCCACTTTCAAATTCACCGCTTCCGTGCCGCCCGGCTCCAAAATCGCTGCGGCATTTTTACGCAAGGCACCGGCGCTGGCTTCGGCCAAGGCCAGAATGGCGGCGGCTTGACCTTGGGCGCGGTTGATAGAGGCTTGCATTTCACCTTCTGAACGGGCAATCGCGGCTTCGCGTTCGCCGGTCGCGATATTGATTTGCTCTTGTTTGCGCCCTTCAGAGGCGGCGATTAGGGCGCGTTTTTCGCGCTCGGCAGTGATTTGGGCTTGCATCGCGTGCAAAATTTCTTTTGGTGGCGTCAGATCTTTAATTTCGTAACGCAAAACCTTGACGCCCCAGTTGGCGGCAGACTCATCGATTGCGTTGACGATGGTGGTATTGATATGGTCGCGCTCTTCAAAGGTCTTATCTAATTCCATCTTGCCGATGACGGAGCGCAACGTGGTTTGCGCCAATTGAGTAATGGCGGCAATGTAATTAGAGGAACCATAGGAAGCGCGCATTGCGTCGGTAATCTGGAAATATAGTATGCCGTCGACCTGCAATTGCGTATTGTCGCGGGTGATGCACACCTGCGGCGGCACGTCGAGTGGAATTTCCTTCAGTACATGCTTGTATGCAATTCGATCAATAAAGGGCACCACAATATTTAAGCCTGGCCCTAGGGTGGCATGATATTTCCCTAGTCGCTCCACCACCCATGCATGCTGCTGCGGCACCACGTTAATGGTTTTCCATACAAACACAACTGCCAGTACAAAGAAAATGAGTGCGAAGCTGCCGAAATGAAGTTCCATAAATTTCCTTTTTAAATGATTGTTTGATGATCTGTTCGAGCAACTACTCAGACATTGTGGCGACTGACGATCAAGTGACTACCCCGAATTTCTTGAATCACAAACGTCCCAGCATCGGACCCGTTTTTCTCAGCGCCTGGCGCTAATTCGACATCCCACATCGCGCCGCGATACATGGTGCGTGCGGTGGACTTACCTCCGACTTCGTTGCTCCATTCGCGGACAACGATGCTTTGCCCAATATCCAGATTGACGTTTGGATCACGTGCTGCATTGGTTTTATTGATCTTGCCCCATTTGCTGTGACGTAGCAGCGCGGTAGCAACGATGCCGACTACGGCAGCCACCACGATTTGCATTTCAAAACTAAAACCCAAGGCGGAGGCCGCAGCGCCCGCCGCCAAGCCAAAGCTGATCATCAGCAGATAAAAAGTACCGGTAAAAATCTCAAAAATCAGTATCAATCCCGCCGCGATACACCACAAGATCCAGTTTGCCATTTTCCACTCCTTTTTACCGTTGTGATTATTGCTCTAATGATGATTGTAATAACCGCACTATCCATAAAAAAACCCTCGTTGTCGAGGGTTTCAAAAACCTATCGGCTAAGGCTATCGATACCTATGTACCGCCTTGGCCAATAACTGCCAAGTGTCGATCACGGAGTCGGGGTTGAGCGAAATCGACTCGATCCCTTCTCCCATCAGCCATTGTGCAAAATCAGGATGATCCGATGGTCCCTGTCCACAAATACCGATGTATTTACCCTGTGCGCGACAAGCCGCGATGGCTTGCGACATCAGGCTCAGCACCGCAGGATCGCGTTCATCGAAATCTGCGGCCAATAATGGCATGCCCGAATCCCGATCAAGTCCGAGCGTCAGCTGGGTCAGATCGTTCGATCCGATAGAAAATCCATCGAAATACTGTAAGAAATGTTCCGCCAGAATCGCATTCGATGGCACTTCGCACATCATGATCAGGCGCAAGCCATTTTCGCCCCGCTTCAGGCCATTCCTGCCAAGCAAATTGACCACCTTTTCGGCCTGACGCAAGGTGCGCACGAAAGGCACCATGATCTCGACATTGGTCAAACCCATTGCATTGCGCACCCGCTTCATTGCCAGGCATTCCATTTCAAAAGCCTCTGCAAATTCTGGCGCTAGATAACGCGCTGCGCCGCGAAAGCCCAGCATCGGATTTTCTTCGTCCGGCTCGTAACGCGAACCGCCGATCAATTTTTTATACTCATTCGACTTGAAGTCGGACAAGCGCACGATCACTGGCTTAGGCCAAAACGCGGCCGCGATGGTGGCAATGCCTTCGGCCAGTTTGTCGACATAAAAGGCTTTGGGCGAGGCATGACCACGTGCCACCGATTCGACCGCCTTTTTTAAGTCAGGCTCGATATTGGGATATTCCAGAATCGCGCGTGGGTGGACGCCGATATTGTTGTTGATGATGAATTCCAACCTAGCCAAACCAACGCCTGCGTTGGGAATCGACTGGAATTCAAACGCCAGTTGCGGATTGCCGACATTCATCATGATTTTAAGCGGCAATGTAGGCAAATCGCCGCGTGAGACTTCGGTCACTTCGGTTTCCAGCAAGCCGTAATAGACGCGCCCTTCGTCGCCTTCGGCGCACGATACGGTAACCAGCGATCCGTCTTGCAATACCTCGGTCGCATCACCACAACCAACTACCGCCGGCACGCCGAGTTCTCGTGCAATGATTGCAGCGTGGCACGTGCGACCGCCACGGTTGGTGACGATGGCGGCGGCGCGTTTCATGACCGGTTCCCAGTTGGGGTCGGTCATGTCGGCAACCAGCACGTCGCCCGGTTGAACCCGCTCCATATCGGCAGCATCGCGAATCACCCGCACCGGGCCGGCACCAATCCGCTGGCCGATGGCGCGACCTGAAGTCAAGATGGTGCCAGTACTTTTGAGGTTGAAACGCTGCTGTGCTTCGTAGGGATTTTGCTGCGATTTCACGGTTTCTGGACGTGCTTGCAAGATGTAGAGCTTGCCGTCGCGGCCGTCTTTGCCCCATTCGATATCCATCGGGCGCTGATAGTGTTTTTCGATAATGACGGCATATTTGGCTAGCTCAACGATTTCTGCATCGTTCAACGAATAGCGGTTGCGCAATTCAATCGGCACATCGACCGTGCGTACCGAATAGCCAGCCTTGGCATCGCTGGTAAATTCCATCTTGATCAGCTTGGAGCCGATATTGCGTCGGATCACGGGCGACTTACCCAGCTCCAGCATCGGTTTATGCACATAAAACTCGTCGGGATTGACCGCACCCTGCACCACCGTTTCACCAAGACCGTAGCTTGATGTGATGAATACCACATCCTTGAAACCTGATTCAGTATCAAGCGTAAACATGACGCCAGCCGCGCCTAGATCGGAACGCACCATGCGTTGCACACCGGCCGAGAGCGCGACTTCGGCATGGGTAAAACCTTTGTGAACCCGGTACGAAATGGCGCGGTCGTTATAAAGCGAAGCGAAGACATGCTTCATCGCTTCCAGCACATTGTCGATACCGACCACATTGAGATAGGTTTCCTGCTGCCCGGCGAATGAGGCGTCGGGCAAATCTTCCGCCGTGGCGGACGAACGCACTGCAAACGACATTTCGCTGGATGAATCGTCCACTAGCCGTTGGTAAAACTCTTTGATTTCTTGCGTCAGGCGCGGCTGAAATGGTGTCTGCACTATCCATTGCCGGATTTGTGCGCCGGCTTGCGCCAAGGCTCGCACATCATCGATATTCAGGCTGGATAGACGCTCTGCGATCCGATCGGCCAAACTGCTTGCACCATCCGGCGCATGTGATAAAAAATCCCTGAACGCTTGCGCCGTGGTGGCAAAACCGCCGGGAACACGCACTCCGACTGCCGCCAACTGGCTGATCATTTCTCCTAACGATGCATTTTTACCGCCGACAAATTCGACATCGGACATCCGTAAATGCTCTAATGAGGCGACGTAAGTGACCTCCGGGATCAATCCCGCTATGACTGCGTTGGACATGACAACCTCTTGCTGATGATAAGAAATCTTGGTAACGCTGCGGGATTGCAGGTTCATCTTCACGGCGAATCAAGACTGGCGATGCAGGCACAATCAATTCGCTTAGCGCCATCGACCACAGGCGAACCGCGAACCATAAAATGCCGATCAACGCTTTTGATATCATCGTAATGATGCAACTCTGTCCACTTAATGCAAGCCATTTTACAGTGTGGCAAGTGAAAAAAACGGCTGTAATTCAGACAAATTCTGCTTTAACTCAATGACAACATGACATCACCAATTATTGACGTGCCGACAACAGCGCTGGCCCGCACCGTATTTTTTGTGTCCGACGGTACCGGCATTACCGCCGAGACCTTTGGTCATGCGGTATTGACGCAGTTTGACCTGCGCTTTCGCCAGGTGCGGCTACCCTTCATCGACACGATGGACAAGGCATATGATGCCGTCCGCAAGATCAATGACGCCTTTGCGCAAGATGGCAACCGTCCCATTGTTTTTTCCACGCTGGTCAAGGCTAACCTGTCAGGCGTGGTGCGGCAATCGCGCAGCATGTATATGGATTTGATCCAGACCTTTGTCGAACCGCTGGAACAGGAGTTGGACATGAAGTCGAGCCATACCATCGGCCGCTCGCACAATATGGTCAATAGCGAAGCGTATAAAAACCGTATCGAAGCCATCAACTTTTCACTGGCGCATGACGACGGCCAATCGCACAAAAATCTGTCGAATGCCGATGTGATCCTGGTTGGCGTCTCACGCTGCGGTAAAACGCCAACCAGCTTATATCTGGCGATGCAATACGGTATCAAGGCTGCCAATTACCCTTTGATCCCGGAAGACTTTCAGCGAGGGAAATTGCCATCGGCGCTGCCGCTTTATCGCAATAAAATTTTTGGTTTGAGTATTGCCTCGGATCGCCTGTCGGAAATCCGCAATGAGCGACTGCCGGGCAGTAAATATGCGGCAATCGAGAATTGCCGCTATGAAGTCAATGAGGCCGAGGCAATGATGAAGCGGGAGGGGATCCGCTGGTTATCGTCAACCACCAAATCGATTGAAGAGATTTCGACGACGATTTTGCAAGAAATAAAATAGCTTGAAACTGGTACGGCCAAACACAGAATTTAGCCTCTACTCGCCGGGCATATCAGAGATATCGCCAATATTTTTACGCAGACTCTTTACGCAAATTCGCTCTGATGCTGTTCAATCCACGCCGCATCATTGCGATATATCGTAGCGTGCGCAGCTACCTGCGAATTGCCATTCTTAGCACGATCGTCGGTGAATTGAGCTAGGTCTTTGAGACGGACAATGACCATTGCAGCAAGCTCTTGCATACTTATCTGATGGCCGTATGCAGCACAAAGTAAGGCAAGGCGCCGCTTGCGTTCTTCTAAACTATTGCTCAAGGCATCGGGATTGCCGGGCGCCGCTAAAGGCACCAAGCGATAGGCGAGATAGGCCAGATCCCACGCACGCGGGCCAGGCGATGCAGTATCGAAATCAATGACGCCACATAAATCGTTTTGTTGATTGAAAACAAAATTGTAGGGCGCAAAATCGTTGTGGCAGATCACTTGTACCGGCTCGTGCACGGGTATTTGCCAAATATCACTTATATTTTGAAAGCCAATCGTTGCGTCATGCAACTGAAGCAACGACCGCGTAGCATCGAGCATCACTTGATCTGTCCAGACCCAATCTGGCATGGGATAGTTGGGTGATACGCCGGGTAGATAGCGCAATACTTCGCATCCATTTTGATCGATTCCCAGTGGCGCCGGGACCCAGTCGATGCCGTGCTGGCGCAAATGATTCAGCAAACGATGAATCGTGACAGTCCATGGTCCGCATTGGCGTCTTACTGTGTCACCAACGCGGAGGACGGCGCTCATGTTTCCACCGTTCAATACTTCAATTTGTGTCGAATCGGCCATGAGAACAATCAAGCCTGCAACTGTCTGACCTGCTCAAAAAAACATACGGCTGCGCTGGCAGCGACATTGAGCGACTCCATCGCGCCCAGATGGGGAATCGTCACTTGCTGAGTTGCTAACGCCAGCAAATCCTCTGCCACGCCCTGCCCTTCATGACCAAACAGCCATGCGACCGGCTGCCGCAAATCGATATCGTAAATACGCTTCTCAACATGCGAACTGGTCGCCAGCACAGGAATTTTGGCGCTACCCATCACCTCTGCCAAATCGACGTTTTCCACAATATTGAGTAAAAAGTGTGCGCCCATGCCAGCTCGCAACACTTTGGGCGACCAGCAAATTGCAGTGCCGCTGCTGCACAGGACATGCTTGATGCCAGCCGTCGCCGCGCTGCGCAGGATCGACCCCAGATTGCCGGGATCCTGCAAGTTGTCCAGCAAAACCGCCGATTCGGTCAGCGCTGCCGGCAATGTCGCCTCATGCGTTGCAATGACAAACAGGATGCCGATGCCATGTTCAACCTGGCTCAAGCCTTGGTAGAGCGCCAGCGGCAACAGGATGCATTGCACTTTTTCCGCCTCACAGTGGGCAAAAATTGCGACTACTTCAGGATGAAACTGTGCATCTTCACTGACAACGCAAATGGCAGGCGTGCCGCAATGCTGCAAATAGGCGTCACATAAATGAATGCCGTCCAGCAGCGTTTGCCCAGCCTTCCGGCGCGCCTGCGCGCTGGTCGCCAGATGTTTTAGCTCTTTATAGAGCGGATTGTCGCGCGAGGTAATGGATTTCATGATCAAAACAGTGATTGCGTTGCCAGCAATGCGCGTACCGGCGCATACGATTTGCGATGCACCGGTGACACGCCATGCGTTTGTAACAATGACAAATGGAGCGCGGTCGGATAACCCTTGTGCTGGTTAAAAGCGTATTGAGGATACTGGGCGTGCAAGACATGCAGCGCCGCATCGCGTGCGGTCTTGGCCAGAATCGACGCGGCAGAAATCGCCGCCACCTTATCGTCACCTTTGATAATCGCCTCAGACCGGACCGTCATCACCGGGCAGCGATTACCATCGATCAGTGCTAGTGTCGGCACCATAGTCAAACCTTCGACCGCACGGCGCATGGCTAGCAAGCTGGCTTGCAGAATGTTCAAACTATCGATTTCCAGTTCCGAACATTGGGCGATCGACCATGCCAATGCGTGCTGTTTGATGTCAAGCGCAAGCTGGTCGCGGCGAGTTTCGCTCAGTTTCTTTGAGTCGCGCAAACCGTCGATGGGATGGTCGGGATTGAGGATCACGGCCGCGGCAAATACCGGCCCGGCCAAAGGGCCACGCCCCGCTTCGTCAACGCCGCAGATAATTTCGCCAGCGTAATCGAGTAATGAGAAATTGTATGAGGCAGTTTTCAGAAGGTGCCAATCAGTGCAGATATTCTGCCAAAATTATTATTTTAGAGGGGGTATATGCCAAAATATAGGCTATCCCGCACGTTCCATAAGCACAATAAAAAATACTGCACCCAGTATATTTTAGAGTCAAACAGCTGTTTTTATCACTTTCAACACTGCTTGGGCGCTCTCGGCGGCGGTGTCGCGCAGCAAGCTACGGTGCATTTCAACGAACCTTTGTGTCACCAATGCACGCCGTGCATGATTGTTGAGCTGTTCGCACATGGCATCGGCCAAGGCCAGCGGAGTGGCAGCGTCCTGCAATAACTCAGGCACCAAAAACTCGCGCGCCAGGATATTGGGCAAACCGATCCAATGTTGATAACCCATGTGGCGCAATACATGCCAGGAAGCGCTCATCATTTTGTAGGCAATCACCATTGGCTTCTTGAACAGGGCCACTTCCAGCGACGCTGTACCGGAGGCGACCAAGACTGCATCGGCGGCGGCCATCGCCAGATTCGACTGACCGTCCAGAATCTGGATCGGCACCTCTTGCAGGCCGGCTTGCGCGATCAATTCGGTAAAGTAACTACGTTGGCGCGCCCCTGCCATCGGCGCTACCAGACGGATGGTGGAATCGCGTTGCAATAAAATCCGCGCCGCTTCGACAAATGCAACCGCATTGTATTTAAGCTCGGACATGCGGCTGCCGGGCAAGATGGCGATCACGGTCGCCTGCTGCGGCAGGCCCAAGGCAGTCCTGGCGCCATGCACATCCGGCACCATCGGAATCACTTCGGCCAAAGGATGGCCGACGTAGGTGACCGGGATATTGGCCTTGCGGTAAATCTCTTCTTCAAATGGAAACACCACCAGCATATGCGATACCGCTTTGGCGATTTTCTTGATGCGGCCGCCGCGCCAGGCCCAGATCGATGGGCTGATGTAATGCATGGTCGGGATGCCGGCTTGCTTTAGCACAATTTCGAGGCCGAGATTAAAGTCAGGTGCATCGACACCGATGAATACTGCCGGTTTCTCGATTAACAACTGATCGCGCAAGGCAGTTTGGATGCCCTTTATTTCGCGATAATGGGCCAAGACTTCAAATAGGCCGCGTACCGACAATTTCTCCATCGGGAAATCGCTGACAAAGCCATGCTCGCGCATCTTGGGGCCGCCAATCCCATGCAATCTGGCCGTTGGCAATAATGGACGCAAGCCCGACAGGAGGCGTCCTGCCAGTAAGTCGCCCGACGCTTCGCCGGCAACCAGCGCGACCGTCGGTGCGGCGGAATTATCGGAGAATGCCACGGGTCGAACTGTCGAAAAATTGGCGCATCAGTTGCACGGGCTCGGCTACATCGGGCGTTTCCAGCTCCGCCGCGATCAACGCACTTTTGGCATCATCTAGGCTCAGGCCAGAACGATAGATTATTTTGTAAGCATTGCGGATGGCGTTGATTTGCGGTCGGGTAAAGCCGCGACGCTTCAGACCTTCAATATTGACACCGTGCGGCGCCGCCGGATTGCCACCAGCCAGGACAAACGGCGGCACGTCTTGGGTCAGGCTGGTATTCATGCCGATAAACGCATGTGCACCGATTTTACAAAACTGATGCACGGCGGCGAAACCGCTCAAGATGACCCAATCGGCTACTTCGACATGCCCGCCCAAAGCGGCATTATTGGAAAAAATTGTATGGTTTCCGACCCGGCAATCGTGCGCCAGATGGACGTAGGCCAGCATTAAATTATCGCTGCCTAGACTGGTCAATCCCTCATCCTGCGCCGTGCCCAGATTGAAGGTGCAAAACTCGCGGATCACATTGCGGTCGCCAATAGTCAGGCGGGTGGGTTCGCCATTGTATTTTTTGTCCTGCGGCGGTGCGCCAATCGATGAAAACTGGAAAAACGTGTTGTCGCAACCGATTGTGGTGTGACCATCGATGACGACATGCGGCCCAACTTTACTGCGCGCCGCAATTTTGACGTTGCGTCCGATGATCGAATAGGCGCCGACCTCGACTGTGCTGTCCAGTTCTGCCTTGGGATCGACTATGGCCGTGGCATGAATAATTGTCATGACTATCCCGCTGGTTGACTCGCATCGTCGGCGCTACGCAAGGTACACATCAACTCGCCTTCGACAGCAAGCTGGCCGTCTACCGTTGCTTTTGCCTTGTATTTCCAGATGCCTCGGGTGACACGCAATATCTCGACTTCCATTTTCAACTGGTCGCCCGGCTCGACCGGGCGTTTGAAACGCGCACCGTCGATGCCAAGAAAATACACGATGGTGTTTGCATCGGGCTTCTTATCCATCGTCAGGAACGATAAGATCGCTGCAGTTTGCGCCATCGCCTCAATCATCAACACCCCCGGCATGACTGGCTTGTGTGGAAAGTGACCGTTGAAAAATTCTTCATTGATCGTCACGTTCTTAATCGCTGTAATACTTTTACCGGACTCCCAATCGAGCACACGGTCAACCAGTAAAAGTGGGTAGCGATGCGGCAGGTATTGTTTGATTTGATGAATATCTAAAGTGTTCATAAGGATGTTTTATTGATAGCTTCGGTGAGCGATTTAACGGTTTTTTCAAGAGTGCGGATTTTCTCACGCATCGTGGATAAATTACGCACGATTGCGGCAGATTTTTCCCATTCTGCGTTTTTTGCCAATGGATAAAATCCAGTGTATTGACCTGCTTCGAGAACCGAGCGCGATACCATGCTACCGGAAGAAATATGGACGTGATCGGCGATCGTCAAATGGCCTAATACCATCGCTGCGCCGCCAAAAGTGCAGTATTTTCCAATCTTGGCGCTCCCTGCGACCCCTACACACCCTGCCATTGCGGTGTGCGCGCCGATATGGCAGTTATGGCCAATCTGAATTTGGTTGTCCAGCTTGACGCCATTCTCGATCACCGTATCGGCCATTGCGCCACGATCGATGCTGGTACATGCACCAATATCGACATCGTCGCCGATCATGACGCGTCCCGTTTGCGGAATCTTGATCCAGCTGCCGCCTTCATTGGCAAAGCCAAAACCATCCGAACCGATCACGGCACCGGAATGGATGACGCCTCGCAGGCCAATTTCACATAAGGCATGGAACGTCAC
>JAZKIX010000182.1:0-2474 GCA_040384645.1 Pseudomonadota bacterium
GCTCATCAAGCTGATGGAAGATCGCCTGCGCATGCCTGATCATGAATTCGCGCGCCGCCATCAATGATTCTGGCTCGTGCTCGGCAATCAATGCGAAGTCGTAAATGTCGCGTCCGGTGATGTGGTCGCCCCGGTGCCACATTTTTTTCGCGATGATCTCCACCGACGTTTCCATGCGCACCTGATGCCCCAAGATCGTCGCGATCTCAAACCCTGGTGCCGTCAGGTTTGGGGCGGCTACAAAATCAATCTCGCCTTCCGGAAGGTAAAGCTTGACGTAGCCTGCCGCTTCCACGTAGTCGCTCGTGATCGACGCGGCGACATCGCTCAGGCGAGGCGTGACGAAACCGAGCGACTGTGGGTCGGGCACGAAGATGTCGATGTCCTTGCTGAAGCGATGGCCGTAGCGCAGCATGAGAACGGTGCCGCCGCCGAACGTCCAAAATGGCGCGTCGCGACCATGTTTGGCGATTTCACCGATGAGCCTCAGCGCATGGGAAAACAGTGCCTCCCATGCCTTCGAAGTCCCGGCGGCGCCCGCCATTACCAGACCGTCCTGCATACTTTCCATTGTTTAGCCCACAGGCTGAGGTGTTTCATGATCTTCTTTGCGGGCACATCAGGTGTGGCCGCCTCGGCGACGGCCTTCACCACGACAGGCAAAGGGGTCTCATCGAGCAAGGCCATCAGGTGCGGCTGGAACTGATCCGGCGCCACGCCGGTACGCAGCATATTCGACAGCATGTCGGGCGTGATCACGTCACGGTAACTGGTGCTGATGCTGCGCGCGGCAATCACCAACGCGCTTTTCAGCCCGGAAGGCTGTACCGTCGCCATGTCGAGACCTAGAACATCCATTACCGCCTTCAGCTTGGAGTAACCCAGGTCGTTCAATGTGCCGTTCTCGAGTTGGTTGATGGTCACGCGCGATAGCCCCGCAAACCTGGCCACGTGCTCTTGCAACAGGCCAACTTGGATGCGCTTGTTGTGAATTTCGCCGCCGATCTGAACCAAGTTCATCCCTACCATCCAATAATGTTAAGTATATTTAACGTTATAGCGCCCATTTCGGCGATTCCTAGTGATTGTGTCGCTACGCGGGCGCAGCTTGCGCAAGAGCCTGCACAAGAATAGGCGCACACACCCAAAAACTGGATTTGAGCACTTTTCGATTGCCCATAAAAAAAGGACCGGCGACAAATCGCAAGCCCTTGTTTTTATGGATATTCTTGGTGGGAAGTGCAAGTTTCGAACTTGCGACCCCTGCAGTGTGAATGCAGTGCTCTACCCCTGAGCTAACCTCCCAAAACGGCTCGTATTATGGCACAGACCGGCCAAGACGTCACGTTTTGTGGAAATCCTGACGCCTTTCCCTGTGCATTCCCATCGGCCTCAACCATGAGCGCAGGTTTAGCACAATCGCCCCCCGATTGAGCAGTATTTGCAATACGGCCCTACCCCAGCTTTTCTAGAATGGATTTCCATTTGCTCCAGAGGGCAGCGCCCTGCCCCGTCTTGCCATGCACAGCCACTTGCTCGAAAACTGGTATTCACACGACGTGATCGTTCCCGGCGTTGTCCGTATTTGGGAAAGACATCTGCTGCCCGCCCACCGCAGCAATACCTGGCTGATTCTTGGCAAGAACTGGAACCTGCTGATCGACCCGGGCCGCGATATTGGCGACCTGCCCGGTTTTGTCGGCCCTTGGTTGCGCTGTCCCTTGACGGCGGTGGCCACCAATTGCCATACAGAGACGGCGGGTGGCTTGAACCGGTTTCCTGACTCCGCCATTCACTTGTATGACGCCGATGAACTGTCCACCGTGCCCAAGCGTCTCCTGCACGACGGGCATATTTTTGACTTGGGCAATCGCCAGCTGGAAGTCATCCACGTTGCCGGACCCAGCGCCGGTGCCATCGTGCTGTATGAAGCGGAACGCAAGGAATTGTTTACCGGCGGCTTGCTGTACGCGCCGCTGGAACAGCGCCAGGAAGGTTTGCAGCGCATTGCCGGTTTAACGGTCGATACGGTCTTTCCCGGCAAGCGCAATCACTTTGGACGCCAGCGTTTGCGGTCCATCATTGCCGCCGGTAACGCAGAAACAGCGTGAAAGATGGCGGCGCAGCGCCGCCATCGCTGCCTCGCTGGATCAAGGCGGGAAAGTATGGACCAGCGTGTAGTTGCCGGCGCCTGAAGTGGAACGGATCTGCGCGTAATAGTAGCCTGCCGCACCTTGGTAGCTAACGTACTTGTTGGCAGTCGCTGCCGTCGATTGCGCCGCCACTACCCATGACGACCCGGCCCAACGGTACAAGGTCAAGGTGAACTGCGGATTGGACGCCGCCATATTCAGCGTAAACAAGCCGCCTGCGCTCAGCACATAGCCAGGATTGGTGTTCGGGAAGGTAGCGGTGCCGCCGGTGGCGCTGATACTGCCGCTGACCGTGGTGCCGCTGTAGTAAGTGAATACGTC
>JAZKIX010000183.1:0-30187 GCA_040384645.1 Pseudomonadota bacterium
GGGTCCGATCGATGCCACCGAAATAACGCCGTTGCAATTAGCCGGACTGTGACCCGATGCGTTCTTATTACTATTGCCGGCCGCCACCACCACCACGGTATTGAAGGCGGTCACGTCGTCGATCGCACTTTGATAGGTCGGTTTGCATGAACCAGCGCTGCCGAGGCTGAGGTTAAGTACTCGCGCCGGATTGAGATTGGCCGGTACGCCGACCACTGCCAGGCCCGCTGCCCAGCGCATGCCGTCGACTACATCGGAGGTATAGCCGCCGCATTTACCCAACACCCGCACCGGCAGGATCTTGGATGTCCAATTGACGCCGGTTACGCCAGCGCCGTTATTGCCCAAGGCGGCGATGGTTCCGGTGACATGAGTGCCATGCCAAGAGCTATCTTCGGCGGGCGAGTCCGTGTCGCATTCGCCGAAATCGGCCCAGTCGCCAGGATCGGTCGGGTCGGCATCGCGGCCGTCGCCATCGTTCGCGGTCGGCAGGTCGCCAATGAAATCGTAACCCGGCACGACCCGGCCGCTGCCATCGAGGATATTGGCGTCGATATCACTATGGGGCCGCAAGCCGGTATCGAGCACTGCCACCGTTAAACTACCAGAGCCGGTCGTGATGTCCCATGCGCCGGGCAGATTGACGCCGCCGGCCGAACTAGCGGGGCTTTGCAAATGCCATTGCGATGAAAAAGAGGGATCGTTAGGCATCATCGCCTTGTGCATCAGGCGGTCTGGCTCGGCATATTCGACCTCGGGATTTTGCATTAGCTGGCGCGCTATTTCGCTGGCATCGCTCACACGCATCCGGCCCGGCAATGCCATGACATGCGCCTCGCCCGACATCGGCCGGACATGCTTGAGGGTAAGGCCGTTGGCAGTGCGCATTGCGCTCATTCTCGCGCTGCCGAGGACGCTGACATTGGCGGTCTGGCGATCGCGGAATTTGACGATGATACGGTCGGTTAAACCCTCGCCTGCGGTCGCCGTCGTTGCTGCTGGCATGACGGCATGTGTATCAACGGGCAGGGTCAGGATGATTGTTGCTGCACTGACAGCGAAGGCAAAAGAGGTATGTTTAATCCACATGGCAAGCATTCGCTATCAATTGAAATAAAGCATTAATAAATGAGGCGTTTTAATGCAAGGTCAGCAAAGTCGGTGCAGCGAGCGAAATTTTAGCAGAGCAAGATTGCAAAAAATGAAATTAACAAGAATTGACAGTTACTCTCTTTCACACGGCAGTGCTGCCGTCAAATGGATGGTTTGCCGTCTTCGAGACGTAGATTGCAGTGCTAACGGTAGCAGCACGCGCTACCTGGGCCGAGCCGTGCCGAAATGGGTAAAAAATGCCTACCATGGCGCAGTTTTACAGAGCAATTAACACTTGCAAGCAGCAACCTAATATCCCGCGAACTGCGTCTAAAGCCGAATGGAAAAATAATCATGACCATCAAACGTATTGACCTGCAAGCCGCTGCGCATGCCGGTATTTTGGAATCGGAACAAATCGACCCTTTGCTGGCGTTCTTGCTGCAACGCGACAGCAGCTCTGGCCGCGCGCGTTTCAGCGGCACCCACGTGTTGTATTACCTGGGCGGCATGCTGGCGATCGGTGCCACAACCTTATTCACTACTCTGGCGGTGGACGCCTTGGGCATGCCGGTGTTATTGGCTTTGTCCTCACTGTATGTGCTGGGCGCGATTGGGTTGGCGGTGTGGTTTGACAAACGTGCGCTGGGCGTGCCGGCAGGTATCTTCGCCACGCTGGCGATTGCACTGGTGCCGCTGGTGGTGTTTGCCTTACAACGTGTGCTGGGCCTGTGGCCGGAGGGCGGTAATACGCAGCACTACCGCGATTATCACGCCTGGATCGACTGGCGCTGGCTAGTCATGGAATTGGCGACGCTGGTGGCAGGTGCGGCGATGTTGTGGCGCTTTCGATACCCATTCATGGTGATGCCGCTGGCGGTGACCCTATGGTATATGGGCATGGACGTGGTACCGGCCTTGATCATGCATGCTAAAGAAGTTGGATATAGCGAGGCATATTGGCTGCTGCGCCGCCAGATTTCGCTCGTGTTTGGCGTGCTGATGTTGGCGTTGGCTTTTGTGGTGGATTTGCGCTCGCGCCATGGCAAGGATTTTGCCTTTTGGCTATACCTGTTTGGCATGATGACATTCTGGGGCGCTTTGTCATCGATGAACTCAGACCTCTTGTCGGCCAAACTTATTTATCTGGCAATTAATTTCGGTTTCGTATTGTTGGGGGCGGTTTTAGGACGCAAGGTATTTGTGGTGTTTGGTGCGATCGGGATCACGAAGGTGCTGTGTGATCTGTCGTCGGATTATTTTAAGGATAGTTTTGCATTTGTTGCCGTGTTGACGTTGCTCGGCTTTGCCCTGATTGCAGCGGGGGTGTGGTGGAGCAAACACGAGGCATCGGTGTCGGCCCGCTTGCGTGAATTCTTGCCGCAGGATTTAAGGCAATTGCTGGAAGCACGCACCAGCTAAGTTGTTGTTGCCAGTTTGCCTGGATTCATTTCGAATCCAGGCAAACTGGCGGCAGCATTGCTTTTAGAAGGCTATTTATCGGGTTGAGCTACTAGTCCTTACAGCTTGAATAAGTATGGTGAGTTAAATTCTTGCTCAGGTCGCCGGGCACCAGCGACGAGCTCTCTTAGCTTGAAATGCAAAGTTGGGTTAAAACCCGACCAACCTTCGCGCATTTACTGGTAAGTAGGTCAAACCGTGCCGCTTGGATATTCACCATGCAAAGTCCCGCGTCAGTTCGCGCACTAGCGCCTTGGCTAGCCGCGCTTGCGTCGCAGGTGTCGGGTGTCCATCGCAGCCGAAGCCATCGACCTTTTCCATCTTTCCCAAGTCGATCAGACGGATGCGGACGCTAGTTAGGCTTTCCAGCACAGTGCGGTGGGCTTCGCGCTGACGGCCTTGCAGCATCGGGCTGACGATTAGATAAATGGCGCTGGCGGGATACTCCTCAGCCAGGCGCCCGAGCAAATTGTCCATTGCCTTGCGGTAGGATTTGTCGGGCTGACCGTACCAATAATCATTGGTGCCGATCGCGATCAGCACTGCGTCGGGTTGGTAGTTAGCTGGATTCCAGCTTGATTGCGGGTCGTCGGCCAGGATGCGCGAATAGCGCTGGCCGATGGTGGGCGCTGTGGGCGTGGTTTCGCCATAAGCGCGCCAGGCGCCGATGCCCGACCAGGCAATCGTATGCAAATCGGCCTTGAGCAAGTTTGCTGTCATCGCGGTGTAAGTCAGTTGCTGGTTGGACGTTTTGGGCGAATACGGGCAAGTCTGGCCGGCGCCTTCGACCCCGTAGCCGGCCGTGATCGAATCGCCCAGGACCAGCAAGCGCCGCTGGGGCGCGGCGGGTGCCGGCAATATTTGCCCATCCACTACCGGATCACTGACGAAGGCCGATTCGCCTTCAAACGATTCGGTAATGCGCGTGACGCGAATGGCATGTATGCCCTTGGATAGTCCCGTCGCCAGCGCATACTGAAACGCGCCGCTGGTCGGTAATAGCATATGACTGACGCCATCGACTTCCACCAGAAAACGGTTGTTGCCAGAATCGGCAATGCCCAATGCCGCTGCCGTGCCATCGAAGCGAAATTCCAGCGCCGAGCCGGGCCAGGTGAAGCGGGCGGCGCCGGCCACAGTCCGGTCGAAGCGTCCGATCAGGCGGGTGCCGCTGCCGCTGAAGGATAGATTCTTTAACCTAATTTTGTCGGGCAAGGTGGCTGCGCAAGCATGGCTCGCCGCTAGCAGGGCGGCGATGAGTGAGGCAATGAGGCTGGCGATACTGGTAGACATGGTGAGATAGGAAAGATAGACACAAAGAAAATAGTGACAGAGAAAATAGAAACAGCCGCGATCTTACAATGCGTTGCAGTCACCTTTGTGTAAGGCTGGGCTCGCACGGCAGACTAAACTGCACCGTTTGCTGTTCCACATCAACTCAGGAGGTCTCATGCACCATTCACCCCAGCAATCACCAGCCACGCTGGCCCTGGTTTTTGCCTTGTCTTTGTGGGGCACGCATTCTCTGGCCCTGGCGCAAAACTGCAGCAAGCAAAGCCCGGCCCACACTATCGCCTTGCTGGAGTTGTACACCTCGGAAGGGTGCAGCAGTTGTCCACCGGCCGATCAATTCGTCAGCGGCTTGCGTGCCGCCGGCCTCACCGAGGATCAAGTATTGCCGCTGTCGCTGCATGTCGATTATTGGGACTATATCGGCTGGAAAGATGCCTACGCCAAACCGGCATTTACTCAGCGCCAGCGTGCCTTGGCCGATCTGCTCGGTTCGCGTACCGTGTACACACCTGAACTATTCATCGCCGGACGTGAATTGCGCAATTGGAGCAATAGCCTGAAAACCAATGTGAAGCGCATCAACGACAGGCCGGCGCAAGCCGACATCCGCATCACGCTGGCGCCGGGCGCGACCGGTAGCCTGTCATTGGAAGTCAATGCCAAAGCCGCAAAGGGTGGCAAATTATTCGTCGCGCTAGCTGAAAATGGATTGGTGAGCCGGGTCAAGGCCGGAGAAAATCAAGGCGCGACTCTCAAACATGATTACGTGGTGCGCGAATGGATGGGGCCGATTGTCCTCAATAACAGCACGGCAACGCTGGCACGGACGGTGACGCTGCCTGCTGGCGCAGTGGCCAAAAACCTGACGGTCACGGCTTTCGTGCAATCGGATAAGGGTGAGATATTGCAAGCGCTGGCGCTGCCGGTTTGCGGTAGTTAATTTATCGAAATTTTTAGTGAAATCGCTTGACTGCCTACCAGTAGGTAGTTTATTGTCCTGCCTATGGATACCAGAGAACAGATATTGGCCAGCGCCCAGCGCTTGGTGCAGCAACGCGGCTTTAACGGCTTCAGCTATGCCGATATCGCGGCTGAAGTTGGTATTCGCAAAGCGAGCCTGCATCATCATTTCCCAACCAAAAATGATTTGGGCCTGGCTTTGATCGAGGTTTATTCAGCACAATTTGACAGTGAATTGCAAAGAATCCAGACCATGAACGCGGCGCCGCTGGCGAAATTGAGCGCCTACATTGCTGCCTATCGCACCTCGCTGGAAAACGACCGCATGTGTTTATGCGGCATGCTGGCAAGTGAAATCATGACGCTAGATGCCAGCATGTGGCCCAGCCTGAAGCAGTTTTTTACCCTCAATACAGAATGGTTGACCGATCTCTTGCACGAGGGAAAGTCGCAGCAGTTGTTGGCATTTGACGGTGCCGCGGCAGACCATGCGCGTCTTATGCAGTCGACCTTGCAGGGCGCATCGCTGATCTGCCGCGCGAGCGGTGATCTGGAAGGATTCGACCGTACCGCCGCCTTATGTCTGGCAGGTTTTTTGAGGAAGAACTAACCTCTTTTTTTAGTTCATTTACCTACCAACTAGAAGGTACATAAATAGTATGAATACAAATTTTTCAGGTAAAAATGCCTTGGTTATCGGCGGCTCAAGCGGTATCGGACGGGCTGTGGCACGGCAACTCGCCGCTGGCGGCGCGCAGGTATTGGTGGTCGGACGCAGCGAAGAGAAATTGCGTGAATCGGCAGCCGGACATCAAAATGCGATAAAGACCTTACGCGCCGATATTGCCGATACCGCTGGATTGCAGGCGCTGATCAACGCCATCAATGCGCAGCCAACTCCTTTCGATTTACTGGTCAATGCCGCCGGGATTTTCGTGCCTAAAGCTTTCCTCAATCACGACGAAGCAGACTACGACGCTTACCTCAGCATCAATAAAGCGCTGTTTTTCGCGACGCAAGCGGCGGTGCGACGCATGGTCAATCTGCATAGCGGCGCGATCGTCAATATCGGTTCGATGTGGGCTAAACAAGCGATTGCGGCCACGCCCTCTTCCGCCTATTCGATGGCCAAAGCCGGTATCCATGCGCTGACCCAGCACCTGGCGATGGAACTTGCGCCGCATAAAATCAGGGTCAATGCTGTCTCGCCAGCGGTAGTCGATACGCCGGTCTACGATAGTTTCGTGCCAAAAGAGCAGCACGATGCGGTGCTGGCAAGTTTCAATGCATTTCATCCGATTGGCCGGATCGGCACGGCGGACGATGTGGCCAATGCGGTCACTTTCTTGCTGTCGGATCAGGCGCAATGGGTCACCGGCGCGGTGTGGGATGTGGATGGCGGCGTAATGGCCGGGCGTAACGCCTAATTACCTCACATATTAAGGTAAATATAGGGGGTATAAGGCAAAATACCCTCTATCCCGCAGACATTCATTGGCTCTATAAAAATACACCGTGGAGTATTTTTAAGGATAAACAGCCTACATTTGACGGAATAAATGCGCGTACAAGGAAGACACGCGCAACTGTTCTGGCCGGCCGCGCAGCTTGAGCGAGAGCTTGCCGGCTTCGTCGCGGATCGCCGCTTGCACGCAACTGATATTGACGATGGTGCCGCGATGGATTTGCCAGAATTGCTGGCTATCGAGTTGTGGCATCAGCTCTTTCAGGCTGGTGCGAATCAGCGCTTCGGCCTCAGCGGTTACGACGTTGACGTATTTATCGGTGGCTTCGAAATACAGCACTTGCGGCACCGGGATCATGCGTACCTGGTTGCCGACGGCGGCGCGGATCATGCTCAAAGGTTCGGCCTGATTGCTGTGATTGGCAGCAGCCGGCTGCGGCAGCAGGCTGCGCAATTGCGCGGCCAATTGTTCCAGGCTATTGATTTGCGGCGTGGCAGGTTCTTCCAACTGGGTCAGCCGTTGCTGTAAGCGCTCGATGGTTTTCGACAGGCGTGCATCGTTGATCGGCTTGAGGACGTAATCGGCCGCCGCTTGCTCGAAGGCTGCCAGCGCATATTCATCGTACGCCGTGACAAACACCACCAGCGGGAAGGGCAGGTCGTCCGGCCATTCTTGCGCTAATTCTTGCGCCGCTTCCAGCCCGCTTTTACCCGGCATTTTGATGTCGAGAAAAAGTACGTCGGGCCGCAAGCTGAGCGCTTGCTGCACGGCTTCTAAGCCATTGGCTGCGATCGGCTCCATTTGCAATTGCGGCCACAGCCGTTGCAGAGTATGGCTTAGCGTAGCGGCCAGGATCGGCTCGTCTTCCGCAATCAGGGCGCGATAGGATTTCATAGGCGATTTCATAAGCATGTTTCTTTCTCAGTCGCTGCGCTATCGAGCGCGGATAAGGGCAGGGTGAGCCGGGCCACTGCGCCGCATGGCGTATTGGCTCGCAGGCTGAAGCTGGCATCGGTGCCGAACAGTGCCAGCAGGCGTTCGCCGATATTGGCCAGGCCGACGTGGGTGCCGTTGGGACGCGGCACGCTGGCTTCAAGGCCGAGACCCGTATCGCTCACTGTCAGCAACAGGTGCGCGCCGTTTTGGCTGGCGCTGACCTCGATATGGCCGCCCTCGATTTTGGATTCCAGCCCGTGCTGGATTGCGTTTTCTACTAGCGGTTGTAGCAACATCGGCGGCACTGACAGACTTCTTAATTCGACCGGCAAATGCAAGGTGTAAGCCAGGCGCTTGCCCATGCGCACCGACATCAGGCCGAGATACGCTTCCATCAAGGTAAATTCTTGCTGTAGCGTCGTGTGCTCCGCCCGCGACGAACTCAGGGTGGCGCGCAAATACAGTATCAACTGGTCAAGCATGTGTTGCGCCTTGGCTGGATCGAATGCAATCAATCCTTGCAGATTGGCTAGGGTATTGAACAGCATATGCGGTTCGATTTGCGCCTGCAGTAATTGCAACTGCGCTTGGATGGCTTGCCGGTTGATGGTTTCGGCGCGGGCTTTTTCGGTCGCAGCGGCTTCTTTCAAAAGCGAAATTTTGTGGCGATTGGTGTAAAACATGACGCCGATACTGCAGGCCAGCAGGGTAAAAAACAGCACGCTAATGGTATTTTGCGGACCAACAGTACGCAGACCGCCGGTTTGCGGCAAGCCAAGCATGGCGCGCGCCAGTGCCATGCCGACAAATTGCGACAGCGGCACCGAGAGCAAAATCACCGGCCAGAAAATCGGCCAATACGGCGAATGTTTTTCGCCCCAGACCAGCAAGCGCAAACCGTCGATCAAAACAAAACCGATGGTGCCGATGCACATCGAAATGAGCAGGTTTTCCCAAAAATTGGGCCCCAGTTTCATTACATACGTCACGACAATCGCGCAAATCAGATTGAAAATCAGGACGAAACCGAAGTCGGCCAGAAAGCGCTTATAGGGAAAACGTTTTAATAAAGAAATGGCGGTGCGTGAAGTCATGCGTCAGTCTGTTTGAGGTTGCGTGTGTGAGTTGGCCTGCATCAATGGTGCTTGCGCATTTCATTTTCAATCATGCGCTGTTTCCAGCCGGCGCCGGCGCCACGCAAGAATACCCCGATCCCGTGAAATGCCAACCCGATTCCCCAGCCAAGCAACGGACCGACTGCCCAAAAATGCTGCGGCGAGTTAAGCAGATTCAAGATCATCAAGCCGCTGTTGACCAGCAGATATACCGTCAAATGGCTATAAAACCCCAGTTTGCGTTCGACTTGCCGACGGGCGTTTTCGCGTGCGTTAAGGCTGTTGGCATGATTGGTGTGCATCATAAATGACTCCTGTGTCAGTTGAAAAGTAAGTTGAAAAGGGTGTTGCACTAGCGGTTACCGGATTCAAGCAAAGGATCTGGCTTCCCGTTGTGATGCCATGGATGCCAGTATTGGCAGGTACCGGCGAAACCGCCAGCAAGCGGCGACAGAATGCCGATTCGACAGCTTGAAACGGCTTTTGCCGCGATGGCGTGTTTGCCCAAAGCGCTTGCAATAGCGCGCTGGCCGGTGGCTAATCGTCAATCTGGCGTCAATGAACCAGATGGAGCGAGAATTTTGCACGGAGTCGTCAGTCCAATCGGAGCCGCTTAGACGAGCGACATAACCTTGCGTGAAGGAGTTTTATCATGATGCAAACCAGTGAAATTCAAAAACGTTTTTCGCAGATTGAACAGTCGATTGAGCAGATGGTCGATGCCTGTCAAACCGATCCTACGGTTCCCATGGATTTGAAAGACTGTGTCGATAAAATGGATCAGCAAACCGATATGGCAAAACAGGCACTGCAATCCAACGATCCATCGCGGATTCGCCAATGCGTGGACGAACTGGAACAGCTGGGTGATTTGGCGAAGCAGGCGTGCCAAACCACCAGCAATGTCGAGCCGGCGCTTAAAAATGCGGTAATGAATGCCCATGACGAACTGTCGGATTTAAAGCATGAATTGCATTAGACGGTACAGCGCCGTCTGACTGTAAAAGCAGCAAGGAGAGCAGGCATTCCATGCTGCTTTCCGTTATTACAGCGGCGGCACCGCTTGCTCCGTTAGAATTATTTGTTCCTCAATCCCGAAAGCGTCCATGTGGCCATACCCTAAAATCGTCGCCCACCGTGGTGGCGGATCGTTGGCGCCTGAAAATACGATTGCAGCCATGCGCTGTGGTCTGGCGCATGGTTTTCGTGCCGTCGAGTTCGATGTGATGCTGTCGCGCGACGGCATCCCGATCTTGATGCATGATGAGAATTTGGGGCGCACCGCGAAAGGCGAAGGCAGGATTTGCGATTGGGATGCCAGTCATTTGGCCATGCTGGATGCCGGTAGTTGGTTCGGCCCGGCATTTGCCGGCGAGCTGGTGCCAAGGTTTGAAGAGGTGATCCGCTTTTGCCGCACCAATGCTATCTGGATGAATGTCGAGATCAAGCCAGTGCCAGGTTTTGAGGAGGCTACAGGCCGGATCGCTGCCTTGATGGTGCGGCGGCTGTTCGGTACCGATTCCGACCCAGGAAAATCGACGCTGCATAATCCTCATTGGCCCTTATTGTCGTCGTTTTCCTTTGAAGCCTTGATGGCCGCTAAATCGGCCACGCCGGAACTGGCGCGTGGTTTCTTGATCGACGCGATACCACCCGATTGGCAAACCCGATTGCACAATTTGGGTGCAATCGCTTTGCATACCAATCATCTTAATTTGACCGAAGAGCTGGCACGTGCCGTGAAGGACGCAGGATTCGGCTTGTTTTGCTACACCGTCAACAGCACTGAACGTGCAAAACAATTATTAGCTTGGGGTGTAGATGGATTTTGTACCGACCAAATCGATTTGATCGGCCCACATTTTGGAAACCGATTGCCCGCCGCGATTTGAGTCGGTTCGGTAATTCTAAAGTGTCTCTCTTTTTGCGCCATTTAGCCGGTATTTTGCACCTGACTTATCACGTATAATCGCGCCTTTAACGCTTTTCGCGCCACTTTTTTGCTGAAAAAACATGAAATCATCCGAAATCCGCGACAAATTCCTGAAATTCTTTGAATCCAAAAACCATACCATCGTAAGGTCATCGAGCTTGGTTCCTGGAAACGATCCCACTTTGTTGTTCACTAATTCCGGGATGGTGCAATTCAAGGATGTATTTCTCGGCACGGAAAAGCGCAATTATGTGCGGGCGACTTCGGTTCAGCGCTGCCTGCGTGCCGGCGGCAAACATAACGATCTGGAAAACGTCGGTTATACCGCACGCCACCATACATTTTTTGAAATGTTGGGCAACTGGTCGTTCGGCGATTATTTCAAGCATGATTCCTTGGTTTGGGCCTGGGAATTGTTGACCAAAGTGTATGGCCTGGAGCCTGAAAAACTATGGGCTACCGTCTACCAAACCGATGACGAAGCCTACGATATCTGGGTCAACGTGATCGGCTTGCCGAAAGAGCGCGTGGTACGCATCGGCGACAATAAAGGCGCACCGTTTGCCTCAGATAATTTTTGGCAAATGGCCGATACCGGCCCGTGCGGTCCTTGTTCCGAAATTTTCTACGACCACGGCCCCGAGATCTGGGGTGGACCTCCGGGCAGCGCCGAGCAAGATGGCGACCGTTATATCGAAATCTGGAATAACGTGTTCATGCAATTCGACCGTCAGATCGATCCCGTGACTGGCGTTGCGACATTGACGCCATTGCCAAAACCATGCGTCGATACCGGCATGGGCTTGGAGCGTTTGGCTGCGGTGCTGCAACACGGTCACAGCAATTACGATATCGATTTATTCCAGAATCTGATCAAAGCCGCAGCACGCGAAACCAATACCAGCGATCTCGCAAACAATTCGCTGAAAGTCATTGCCGACCATATCCGCGCCTGTTCTTTCCTGATCGTCGATGGCGTGATTCCCGGTAGTGAAGGGCGCGCTTATGTGCTGCGCCGGATTATTCGCCGCGCCTTGCGCCACGGCCATAAACTGGGACAAACCAAGCCATTTTTCTACCAACTGGTGAAAGACCTGGTGCTGGAAATGGGCGAGGCCTATCCCGAATTGCCAGCGGCGGCCGAACGCGTCGAGCAAGTGCTCAAGCAAGAGGAAGAGCGCTTTGGCGAGACGCTGGAAAACGGCATGAAAATCCTCGAAGTCGCGCTGGCTAAGGATGGCAACAAGCTCGATGGCGATACCGCCTTTACCTTGTACGATACTTTTGGCTTCCCGCTTGATTTGACCGCCGATATTTGTCGTGAGCGCAATGTAACGCTGGATGAAGCCGGTTTTGCCGCAGCCATGGAGCGCCAGAAATCGACCGCCCGGGCCGCCGGTAAATTCAAGAGTGCTGCCGGAATTGAATACAGCGGCGATAAGACCAAGTTCGTCGGTTACGACAGTTTGGTGCAAGACGCCAAGATTGCCGCGTTATATGTGAATGGCACGGCGGTACAAAAAGTCGAAGCCGGCCAAGAAGCGATTGTAGTGCTGGACATCACGCCGTTCTACGCAGAGTCTGGTGGTCAGGTAGGCGACTCCGGCATGCTGGAGTCTACCGGTGCGCAGTTTGAAGTAGGCGATACGCAAAAAATCCAACCTGAAGTATTCGGTCACCACGGGGTGTTGCGTCAAGGCGCACTTGCCGTTGGCGATCACGTCAGTGCTAGTGTTGACATCGCGATCCGTGCCCAAACCGTGCGCAACCATTCTGCAACGCACTTGATGCACAAGGCCTTGCGTGAAGTATTGGGTAGCCACGTGGCGCAAAAAGGATCCTTGGTCGATGCGGAGAAAACCCGTTTCGATTTCAGCCATAACGCACCGATGACAGCCGATCAAATTACTCAGGTCGAAGCGATCGTCAACCGCGAAATTCTTGCCAATGCGGCGACCCAAGCACAAGTAATGGGCTTCGATGACGCCGTCAAGCATGGCGCAATGGCCTTGTTCGGTGAAAAATACGGTGACGAAGTACGTGTACTGGAGATCGGTTCATCCAAGGAATTGTGCGGCGGTACACACGTCACTCGCACCGGCGATATCGGCTTGTTCAAAATTATCGGCGAGAGCGGTGTCGCAGCCGGTATCCGTCGGGTCGAAGCCGTCAGCGGTGAAGGCGCTTTGCAATTGATTCAAACCCTGAGCCGCCGTGTCAGCGAAGCGGCGACTGCCTTGAAAGCGTTGCCAGACGAATTGACCCAACGCATAGTTCAGGTGCAGGATCAAGTCCGGTCGTTGGAAAAAGAATTGGCTTCTCTTAAATCCAAGCTGGCTTCCGGTCAAGGCGATAGTCTGGTCGCGCAAGCCATCAACATCGACGGCATGATGGTATTGGCAGCGACGCTTGACGGCGCCGATGTGGCGACCTTGCGTGAGACGATGGACAAGCTGAAAGATAAGTTGAAAACGGCTGCTATTGTGTTGGCGTCGGTCAGCGATGGGAAAGTCAGTTTGATCGCCGGTGTCACTGCCAATGCCACCGGCAAAGTTAAAGCGGGTGAATTAGTTAATTTTGTGGCGCAGCAGGTAGGCGGCAAAGGCGGCGGGCGCGCCGATATGGCACAGGCCGGCGGTACCGATCCGAGTGGTCTCAGTAAAGCCTTGGATGCAGTGGCGGGATGGGTTGCCGAGCGGATTTGATATCTGTAAGGTTCTGGCAACACTAATCTGGACTAGAACGGATTTTTGCTGCAACGCGTCAATTTTGGCGTAATATTGGGCGTATTGCCGAATCACGCTCAATTCTCTCGAAGATACGATCATGGAATTTGATAAAGAACTCGACGCTAGCGGCCTCAATTGTCCCTTACCGATTTTAAAAGCCAAGAAGGCCTTGTCCGAGCTGCAGAGCGGGCAAGTGCTGCGCATCATCGCAACCGATCCGGGTTCGGTGCGCGATTTTCAGGCATTCGCCAAGCAAACTGGAAACGAACTCCTTTCCCAATCGGAAAACGGCAAGCAACTGATTTTTTTCATGAAACGAAAATAGCCATCTGTTGAAAATCAATAGAGCACATCAGTTTTCCTCTTATTCTTTGTCTCAGCACGCCAATTAATGCGGCGTGCTTTTTTATGCCTTGTCGTTGGAAAAAGTCTCGATTCCAGAAACATATATGCCATTTCAAAATAATAGAACGATCGTTCTAAATTTCTGCGTGGGCGAAGATTCTCTTTTATAATCAAGCCAATTTTTCATTTCCCTTATTCTGTTAATCCGCATTTTCCAAAGGCACAGTCATGAAAGTCTTGGTACCAGTCAAACGCGTCGTCGATTACAACGTCAAGGTACGCGCTAAAACAGACGGCAGCGGCGTCGATATTGCCAACGTCAAAATGTCGATGAATCCTTTTGATGAAATCGCACTGGAAGAGGCGATGCGTCTAAAGGAAGCCGGCAAAGTGACCGAAGTGGTGGCAGTTTCCTGCGGCGTTTTGCAGTGCCAGGAAACTTTGCGTACCGCGATGGCCATCGGTGCCGATCGTGCGATTCTGGTTGAGACCGATGCTGAATTGCAGCCGCTGGCGGTGGCGAAATTGCTTAAGGCATTGGCTGACAAAGAACAACCGCAATTGATTATCCTCGGTAAGCAGGCAATCGATGACGATTGCAATCAAACTGGCCAGATGTTGGCAGCCTTATTGGGCTGGCCGCAAGCCACCTTCGCTTCGAAAGTGGTTTTGGAAGACGGCAAAGTGAATGTGACGCGTGAAGTCGATGGCGGCTTGGAAACCTTGGCATTAACCTTGCCAGCCATTATCACGACCGATCTGCGTTTGAACGAGCCGCGCTATGTGACCTTGCCGAATATCATGAAGGCCAAGAAAAAACCGCTCGATAACGTCAAGCCAGCCGACCTTGGCGTGGACGTGACATCGCGCTTGAAGACATTGAAAGTAGTCGAGCCATCCAAGCGCTCGGCCGGCGTCATCGTGCCCAATATCGAAGCGTTGGTTGCCAAATTGCGCAACGAAGCAAAAGTCATTTAATCGCATTTTCCCGACATTCCGTCCCTTCATGCTGTCGCTGTGCGCAGCTGACCAAACTAGGAAAACACCATGACCGCACTTGTCATTGCTGAACACGATAACGCTACTCTTAAAGGTAGCACTTTTAATACCGTCACTGCCGCAAGTCAATGCGGTGGCGAGGTGCATGTTCTGGTTGCTGGGCATAACTGCGCCGCAGCGGCGCAAGCCGCATCGCAGATTGCTGGCGTGTCGAAAGTTTTAGTGGCTGATGCCGCGCATTTCGCCGATGGCTTGGCCGAAAATGTGGCAGCTCAGACTTTGTCTTTGGCGGCTGCGTATTCGCATATCCTGGCGCCTGCAACTGCCTATGGCAAAAACATCTTGCCACGCGTCGCTGCCAAGCTCGATGTTGGGCAGATTTCTGAAATCACCAAGGTTGATTCACCCGATACCTTCGAGCGTCCGATCTATGCAGGCAATGCCATCGCCACCGTGCAATCGAGCGATGCGGTCAAAGTGATTACGGTACGTGCAACTGGTTTTGATGCCGCTTCAGTCAGCGGTGGTGCAGCCAGCGTTGAGAACCTTGCTGCGGTTGCAGACTCAGGCAAATCGGCTTTTGTATCGCGCGAGGTCGCTAAATCCGACCGTCCTGAATTGACTGCCGCCAAGGTCGTTGTCTCCGGTGGGCGCGGCATGGGTTCGGCTGATAACTTCAAGATTCTGGAGCCGCTGGCTGACAGGCTGGGCGCAGCAATGGGGGCGTCGCGTGCTGCAGTCGATGCCGGTTATGTGCCCAACGATTGGCAAGTCGGACAGACCGGCAAAATCGTCGCGCCGCAACTGTATATCGCGGTCGGGATTTCCGGCGCGATCCAGCATCTTGCGGGGATGAAGGATTCCAAGACCATTGTCGCCATTAACAAAGATCCCGAAGCGCCGATTTTTGCGGTAGCCGATTACGGCATCGTCGGTGACTTGTTCGATCTGGTGCCGCAACTGGTCAAGGAGCTGGGTTAAAACAGCCAATTAGTCGACGCAAAATGACAGTCGCTCAAATCAAATCACGGAGTGATTCGGTTTGAGCGGCGCAACTACAACGGGTGCAGCGTGTGCAGAAGGTCTGCAGGCTGTGCCCGTTTTGTATTCTGCCTTTAATACTTGCACGAATGGAGATTGCCATGAGCTACCACGCCCCCGTCAAAGATATGTTGTTTGTTATGAACGAGTTGGCGGGTCTGCCTGCCGTCAGTGGCTGGCCAGGATGTGAGGATGCGACACCCGATATCGCGGAGGCTGTGCTGGAAGAAAA
This sequence comes from Pseudomonadota bacterium, assembly GCA_040384645.1. GTDB lineage: Bacteria > Pseudomonadota > Gammaproteobacteria > Burkholderiales > Burkholderiaceae_D > JAZKIX01. Next base: position 15,603 of record JAZKIX010000183.1, read on the forward strand.
AGCAAATTTCTGCCGCGACGTCATTGCGCCGCTCAATTGGCTCAGCGATAAAGAACCAAGCTATTGGCACGACGGGCAAGTGAGTACTTCCAAAGGCTTCAAAGAAGCTTTCAAGGCATTTGGTGCTGGCGGCTGGCAGGGCGTGCAGCATGCGACCGAATACGGGGGCCAGGGCTTGCCGAAATTAATTGCAGCGGCGTGTATCGAAATGCTCAATGCGGCCAGTATTTCTTTTGCCCTTTGCCCTTTGCTGACCGATGGCGCAATCGAGGCTTTGCTGACAGCCGGCTCCGACCAGCAAAAAGCGCTCTATCTGGAAAATTTCATTTCCGGCAAATGGACCGGCACCATGAATTTGACCGAGCCGCAAGCCGGCTCCGACTTGGCAGCAGTACGCACGCGCGCCGTGCCGCAGGGTGACAGCACCTATAAATTGTTCGGCACCAAGATTTTTATCACCTACGGCGAACACGATATGGCAGAGAACATCGTGCATCTGGTGTTGGCGCGCACGCCGGATGCGCCGGAAGGCGTGAAAGGGATTTCACTCTTTATCGTGCCGAAGTTTTTGGTTAATGCCGACGGCACCCTGGGCGAGCGTAATGATGTCCATTGTGTCTCGCTGGAACACAAGCTTGGTATCAAGGCCAGTCCGACTGCTGTGCTGCAATTTGGTGACCACGGTGGCGCTATCGGCAACCTGATCGGACAAGAAAATCGTGGCCTCGAAATCATGTTCATTATGATGAATGCGGCCCGGTTCGGCGTGGGTATGCAGGGCATCGGGCTGGCTGAGCGCGCTTATCAAAAAGCGGTGCAATTTGCCAGGGAACGGATTCAGTCGCGCGACTTGGCAGGGTCCGCCGGGCCGGTGACGATCATCCATCATCCTGATGTGCGCCGCATGTTGATGTCGATGCGGGCACAGATCGAAGCCGCGCGCGCCCTCGCTTACGTCGCTGCTGCCGCGAGCGATGCGGCGCATCATCATCCCGATGACGCTGAGCGCAAAGCCAATCAGGCGTTCTATGAATATCTGGTGCCGATCGTGAAGGGCTGGTCAACCGAGATGTCGATTGAAGTGGCATCGACCGGCGTGCAAGTGCACGGCGGCATGGGATTTATTGAAGAAACCGGCGCCGCACAATACTACCGGGATGCAAAAATCCTGACCATTTATGAAGGTACGACCGCGATACAAGCCAATGATTTAGTCGGACGCAAAACAGCGCGCGATGGCGGTGCGACTGCGAAGCGCATCATTGAGCAGGTGCGGGCTGTGCAGGCCGACTTATTGGCGCAGGCGAACGGCGCTCATCAAGCAGATTTGCATGTAATTGCGGCTCAGTTGGGCATTGGTGCGCAGGCTTTGGAAGATGTCTTGGGATTCGTGACGCAACACATCAAGTCAGATGTCAAGGCGGTTTTTGCTGGCAGCGTGTTGTATTTGAAACTGGCTGGCATCGTTTTTGGCGGCTGGCAAATGGCGCGCGCGGCTTTGGTCGCGCAGCAGAAATTGACGGCAGGCGAGGGTGATCAGGCGTTTTATCTCGCTAAAATCGCTACCGCTCGATTTTTTGCTGAGCATATTTTGTCGCAGGCAAGCGGCTATCGGATTGCAATTGTCGAAGGCAGTGCCAGCGTAATGGCACTGGATGAAGCGCAATTTTGATAATGGGCATTTGCTGTCGGGTTAGCCGTTGATTTAGCCATAAGCACCGCCGGTAAATAGCAAGTCGAACAAGCGAGCCATGCTGGCAATCAGCGCTGTAGCGCCAATCCCCAACGTCAACACTAGAATCACGGCCAGCGGCCAATTGGAATCGGATTGGCGCTGACCTGTTGCATTATGCCGGGCATCCCATTTGTCATCAGGCGTAAGGCCGATCACCAAGGCTTCGATAAAACTGGCTAGAACCGACAAGATCATCGGCCCGATAATGAAAAACCCCTGCATTTCGCGATTGGCCAGCCAGAGCAAGCCACACAAGATTAGGCTGGAAACATGGAGCCAGCCGAATAAATCCTTCTTCCCGCAGACATAAAAGCGGTGCAGCCCCAAGCCGCCCGATACAGCAGCTATGAAAGTGGCAAGGGTTTTGTTTTTGAAGTAAGTCGACATTGAGCAGGTTCTTTCTGAGAATTAACGGGAGTATACCTAAAAACAATAGCTGATCCGCACGGTTTCATTGCAGCGTAAAAAATACTTGGGGTAGTATATTTGACGCAAAAGAGCTCTTCTAGGCCCCAAAAGTATGCTTTTCAATCTCCCCCGCGACATGCCGGAACAACATTTGAACGCGCTTTGATCCGAAAGCAAGCCTTAACAATATGGCTTGCAGTTGAGTCATGAAGGGCGTTATAATCTGCGGCTTTTTCCGCATTCGAACACTTTTTGGAAATATTATGGTCGTCATTCGTTTAGCCCGTGGAGGCGCCAAGAAGCGCCCTTTCTTCAACATCGTAGCGACCGATTCCCGTAATCGTCGTGACGGTCGCTTTATCGAGCGTATCGGTTTTTACAATCCGGTTGCAGCGGGTGGCGAAGTGCCGTTCCGTATTGCCGATGATCGTCTGGCCTACTGGCAAGGTGTTGGCGCGCAAATGTCGCCAACCGTTGCTCGTCTGGTTAATGCTGCTAAAACGCCTGCTTAAGTTTGTCGGATAAAACCTTAGCGGGTGTGGTTATACCCGCCGATTTGGTGAATGTCGGCTACATATCCGGCGCTTACGGTCTGAATGGTTGGGTCAAGGTTAAACCTTTTTCCAGCGACGCCGATGCGCTGCTGAATGCAAAAACCTGGTGGTTGGACAAGCCGGAATTGCGTGATGTCAGTATGTTGCAGTCCAAGATCCATAGCGGCGACGTCGTAGCGCAATTGATGGGTGTGGCCGGGCGGGATGCGGCTGAAGCGCTGAAAGGCGCATCGGTACAAATTCCGCGTAGCCACTTCCCTGCATTGCCCGGCAATGAATTTTATTGGGTCGATCTGATCGGCCTGACAGTGGAAAACCTGCTGGGCGAATCGCTCGGTGTGGTCAAGGACATGATGGACAACGGCGCGCATCCCATCTTGCGGATAGTCGCTGCAGATCTAGTCGGTACTGAAAAATCCTCTGATGAAATCTTGATTCCTTTTGTCGACCGCTTTGTAAAAACGGTCGACCAGTCCGCCAAAAAAATCACGGTCGATTGGGGTCTGGATTATTAACATGCTGATGGTTTGTCGCTGTTCTTGAGGTGGCTTAGCGATGCAATTTGATGTCGTCACGCTATTTCCAGAAATGTTCACTGCATTGACGCAATCGGGTATTACGCGGCGTGCCTTTGAGCAACAGCGGTGCGCCCTTGGTTTGTGGAATCCACGTGATTTCACCAGTGACAAACATCGCACTGTGGATGACCGTCCTTATGGCGGCGGTCCCGGCATGGTGATGTTGGCTAAGCCGCTGCAGGCGACAATAGATGCTGCCAAGGGTCGACAAATTCAACTGGGCTTACCGGTACCGCGCGTTGTCTACATGTCGCCGCAAGGCAAGGCATTGACTCATCAACGTGTGATGCAATTGACGGTAGAGCCAGGTTTGGTGCTGTTATGCGGTCGTTACGAGGCCATCGATCAGCGTTTGCTCGATACGTGCGTTGATGAAGAAATCAGCCTCGGCGATTTCGTCTTGTCCGGCGGCGAGATCGCAGCGATGGCATTGATGGATGCAACGATACGGCAGCTGCCAGGTGTGTTGCATGACGATGCGTCGGCAGTAGAGGACAGTTTCGTCAACGGTTTGCTGGATTGTCCGCATTACACGCGGCCTGAAGAATATCTAGGCATGCCAGTGCCGCCAGTGTTAATGGGCGGTCATCATGCAGAAATCGTGCAGTGGCGGCGCCAGCAAGCGCTGATAGCCACTGCCAGCAAGCGGCCCGATCTGATTGTGCAGGCGCGAGCAGCAGGATTGTTGACGCGGCAGGATGAAAAGTTTTTAAGTGGTCTGTAAGTGGTAGTGAAGCGTGAACTTCAGGCAATACCGAAGTTTCACATGTTTAATCCCATCCTCTACTGGGCATCGTCAGTGCAAACTGCAGCGCCAGCAAGATGGTAATAGGAGCTAAAAATGGATCTGATCCAACAACTTGAGCAAGAAGAGATTGCACGTCTTGCCAAAAACATCCCTGATTTCGCCCCTGGCGATACCGTTATTGTTAACGTCAACGTGGTCGAAGGTACGCGCAAGCGCGCCCAGGCTTACGAAGGTGTTGTCATTTCGCGCCGTAACCGTGGTTTGAACTCGAACTTCATCGTTCGCAAGATCTCATCCGGTGAAGGTGTTGAACGTACATTCCAGTTGTACTCACCTTTGATCGCTTCGATCGAAGTCAAGCGTCGTGGCGATGTACGCCGCGCCAAGCTGTACTACTTGCGTGAGCGTTCCGGTAAATCGGCACGTATCAAAGAAAAATTGCCTAACCGTCGTGCCGCTGCCAAGCAATCTGCTTGATATTGGTGTAACGGTGGATAAAGAAGGGTGCCTGCGGGTGCCCTTTTTGCTTTTGGGACGCGTAAGTCAGTTCACCGAACACGTAACCAAGCCATAAATTGCTGTGTTGATCACAAGAATATTCCTCATCCAATTTTATTTCCTCCCAAGCTAATGTCAACGATTGCCTTATTCGACCCAGAGCAACTGCCAGTCGATTCCATTGCTGGCGAGCCTGCCATCGTCGAAGAACGGTTGACGGTTGATTGCATGCGAACACGTTTTGCTAATCAGCCCTTGTGGAGCGTCGAAACGATGAATGAGAAATTGCCCGGTATTGAATATTCAACGCCAACCGCAGCTTCGATTTTGTTGCCATTGGTATTGCGCGACACTGGCTTGTCAGTGTTGTTGACCCAACGTACTGCGCATCTGACCCATCATGCGGGGCAAATCAGCTTTCCCGGCGGCCGTGCCGAAGCAAGCGACGCATCGGTCATTGAAACTGCTTTGCGTGAAACGGAAGAAGAAGTTGGCTTACACCGGGACCATATCGAAGTGATCGGTCAATTGCCCGATTACCTGACCGGCACTGGATATCACATTACGCCCGTGGTAGCGCTGGTGCATCCGCCTTTTGAATTGCAGGCCGATCCTGCCGAAGTAGCGGAAATTTTCGAAGTGCCCTTGGCATTTCTGATGAATGGCCAGCACCATCAGCGACGCACTATTGAGATGCCGAATGGAGCTGGTCGCCGCACTTTTTACGCTATGCCGTACCAACGGTTTTTTATTTGGGGTGCCACTGCTGGCATATTGCGTAATCTATTCCACTTCTTGCGTGGGTGAGGCGATTGCACGGCATCTATGTGCATTTAGCACGCCCATAAACAAGATCAAACAGTACTTCAGAGCAATCGATGTTTGATTCTCCACGGCTGCTGCGTTATCGTGTCGCATGATTCATAAAAAGGTAGTTCGATGACATTTCTTTCTATTCTATGTGCGCTGCTGATTGAGCAATTGAAACCCTTGCGAGCTGATAATCCGATTTACGCTGAAATCAAGGCGCTCGCCAATCGGATGGAAGGCTGGTTCAACGCTGGTCACGCACATCATGGGCGTCTAGGCTGGTTCATGATGATGTCGGCCTTGATGATTCCTACCGGCTTGATTTATTGGTTGTGCTACCGCTTGAGTCCATTTGCTGCTCTCGGATGGAATATCCTGATCGTTTATCTGACTTTGGGTTTTCGCCATTACAGCCACTATTTCAGCTCGATCCAGGCCGCCCTCAACAGCGGCGACGAAGCGATGGCACGGTCTTTGCTGGCGGAATGGACAAAGCATGACACGACTGGACTGGAAGTGTCCGAGATCGCGCGTCTGGCAGTAGAGAAAGCGCTGGTTACATCACATCGTCATGTATTTGGCGTATTTTTTTGGTTCTTGATGCCGGTCGGGCCAGCATGTGCGGTGATGTATCGGGTCGCCGAATATCTGGCACGTGCATGGAACGAACCTGAGCATATGAAAAATGAAGCCTTTGGCAATTTCGCTGCGCAGGCGTTCTATTGGATAGACTGGATTCCGGCACGCTTGACGGCAACTGCATTTGCCATCGTCGGTAATTTCGAAGATGCGGTTTACGCCTGGCGCAATTTTGCCGATCGCTGGCAGGATCAAGCCATCGGTATCATTCTTTCAGCCGGTGGCGGTGCAATGGGTGTGCGTCTTGGTGCGCCGGACAAGGTGGCTGCGACCGTAGTGACGCTTGATGTGGCTACCGTTGATGTGATTGTTTCCGAAACTGACGCGCCGCCAGGTGAAGAGGCCACCGTGCGTTCCTTGCAGAGCACAGTGGGTTTGGTTTGGCGCGCGGTCTTGTTGTGGATGATGTTGTTATTGCTTTTATCCATCGCAGTTTGGCTTGGTTGAATACGGCATGATCGCGCGCTTGGCCAGCAAGCCGCTGACGGGCAGTATTTTTCAACTCTTATATAAGATATAATATGCAAGAATTTGAAATCGCTTTCCTGCCCATTGCTCTGGCAGCCGAATAAACTCCGTTGCAGACAACATCATTGCCCGCCGCAAACATGCCAGACTCATTACAAGATCAAGGGGTGTACGCCAGCGAATTTTTTATCCTTGGCTTGACCCAAGACGGTAAACAATTCCGTCCCAGTGATTGGGCCGAGCGGCTATGTGGCGTAATGGCGTGTTTTCGTCCGGCCGGGTCGGGCGGCCCCAATGCCCATTTGCAATATTCGCCTTACGTTCGCCCGATTTTGCTTGATGGTGTGCGCTCTGTCGTGGTCAATGACGCGCTCCGTGCCCTAGAGCCTTTGGCATATCACTTCGTACTCAATTTTGCCAAAGATAACGACTTGCAAATAGTCGATGCCTGCTTACTGCCCGATAAAAAAAGTTAGTCCCAAGCGGGTGCATGACGTTGATAAATCAATGCATTCCCAGAACTTTTTCCCGTTTTGCAAGACCAATGCAAGTGCCAATGCACACGACGCATTTTTATAGCGTCATGCCATCATGGTTGAAACTACACCCCTGTTTGAAATACTGCCTGATTGGAGAAATATGTCCTATCCACGTTGGATGCGCTGCACTGTGGGCGTGACGTTGCTAAATATTGTCCTGCTCGTCGATGTCTTTGCCGCAGCTATCAAGTTGCCCGAAGGCGTCACGCAAGGACCCTCAGTTGAAGGCATTACCGAATACCGGCTCGATAACGGCTTGAAAGTCTTGTTGATGCCTGATATGTCCAAGCCAACCATTACCGTTAACGTCACGTATCTAGTCGGTTCGCGGCACGAAAATGTGGGTGAAACGGGTATGGCGCATTTGCTGGAACATTTGATGTTCAAAGGTACGCCTAAGAATCCAAGCGTGGTGCAGGAATTTAGCCAGCGCGGCATGCGCTTCAACGGCACAACCTCTTTGGATCGCACCAATTATTACGAATTTTTCCAAGCCAGCAACGACAACCTCAAATGGGCAATCGAGATGGAAGCGGATCGCATGACCCATTCCTATATCGCCCGAAAAGATCTGGATTCGGAAATGACCGTGGTACGTAATGAGTTTGAAAATGGCGAAAATTCTCCCTTCAGCCTGCTGATGAAACGCATGCAAAGTGTGGCCTACGATTGGCATAACTATGGCAAAGCCACCATCGGTAATCGCAGCGATATCGAACATGTCGACATCGCTCATCTGCAAAATTTTTATCGCACCTATTACCAGCCTGATAATGCGGTCTTACTGATTGCAGGCAAATTCGACGCTGCGCAAACGCTTGAATGGGTCAATGCTGCCTTTGGCACGATTGCTAAACCGACCCGAGTGCTGCCGCCGTTCTGGACCGTCGAGCCGACCCAAGATGGCGAACGCAGCTTTACCGTGCGGCGCAAGGGAGATGTGCAAATGGTTGGGGTTGCCTACAAGGTACCGGGCGAATTGCATCCCGACAGCGCCGCGCTGACTTATATGTCCGATATCCTGACTGACACACCGAATGGGCGCTTGCACAAGTCCTTGGTTGAGAGCGGTCTGGCGACACAAGTATTCGGCTACGCCGTCAGTGGCGTAGCACCTGGCTTGCACGTGATCGCTGCCGTGGTCAAGAAAGACCAACCGATCGAGCCGGTACGCGATGCGTTGATCCAAGCAATCGAAAGTTTTTCCAAAACGGCGCCGACGGCAGAAGAAATGACGCGCGTGCGTCGTTCCTACGACAACGATATCGAATCTACTCTCAACGATCATCAAAAAATCGGCGTTGCGTTGTCGGAAGCGATTGCGCTTGGCGATTGGCGTCTCTTGTTCCAGCAGCGCGACCAGCTCAATCATGTCAGGCCAGAACAGGTGAGCGCAGCCGCGGCACGTTACTTGAAGCGCGACAATCGCACCGTCGGCAATTTCTTGCCTGAAGACGCGCCGCAGCGGGCCGAGATCCCAGTTGCGCCCGACGTGGCCGAGGTGATGAAAAATTTCGTGCCTAAACAAGAGACCTCGGTCGCCGAAGCATTTGAACCGACGCAATCGAATATTGATCAACGTACCCAGCGCAGCAAGATCGGCAATTTGAAACTGGCGTTGTTACCAAAGAAAAATCGTGGTGAAACCGTTGCCGTGCAATTAAGCCTGCGCTGGGGCGATGAAAAGAATCTCTTCAATCGCAGCGCTGTTATGAGCATGACCGATGCCATGTTGACCCGCGGCACCGGCAAGTTCAGCCGCGAGCAATTGGCTGATGAATTCGACCGGCTCAAAATCAAAGGCGATCTGTATCGCTTTGAAACCACCCGCAGTAATTTGCCTGAAGCCTTGCGTCTGGTCGCTCACGTGTTGCAAGAGCCGAGTTTTCCAGCCGCGCAATTTGAGCAGTTAAAACAGCAAAAACTGGTCAACATCGCCTCGCGCCGCAATGACCCGCAATCGCTGGCGGGCGATTTCCTAGGGACGCATTTCAACCATTATCCGCAGGGCGATATCCGCGCTTATCGGCCTATCGAGCAGCAATTAGTCGATATCAAGGCGCTGGAACTGGCAGATATCAAGGCTTTTCACAAAGAGTTTTATGGCGCTTCGCACGGTGAGATTGCGGTTGTCGGCGATTTTGACGCGGCTGAAATCAAGAAGGTACTGGAGCAAACACTCGGCCGTTGGCCCAGCAAAGCGGTATATGCACGCATCCCCCATAGTCACGTCGAGATTGCACCGACGACCCGGCATATCAATGCTCCGGATAAAGAAAACGGCTATTACCTGGCTCGCCTGAATCTGGCCTTGAATATCGATGACGCCGATTACCCGGCGCTGGTCTTGGCCAACTACCTGTTCGGCGATGGCGGTTTGAAGTCGCGGCTGATGGATCGGATCCGCCAAAAAGACGGCTTGTCATATGGCGGCGGGTCGTCGCTGGATGCAGGGCAGATCGATCGCGCCGGCAGTTTTTCAATCAGCGCCATCGCTGCACCACAAAATTTGGCGAGACTCGATACCGCAGTCAAAGAAGAGCTGGCACGCGTGCTGAACGAGGGTTTTACCGCAGAAGAAGTGGCGCGGGCAAAATCGGGCATCTTGCAGCAACGCAGCCAGACACGCTCCCAAGACAAATACCTGACCGAAGGCTGGGTCACCTATATGTATCTAGACCGCACTTATGCCTGGAGCAAGCAATATGAAGATAAGCTTAGCGCGCTCACGGTGGAGCAAGTCAACAGCGCCTTCCGCAAGGCCATCGATCCTGCGCAATTGACAGTGGTGACAGCCGGTGACGAAGCCAAGGCGCTTGCGCTCAAGGTTGAAAAAGGCACTTTGAAGCAGTAATAGAGCGATAAAACGCTAAAATATACTGGATGGTGTATTTATTTTTGCCCAATTAATACGTGCGGATAAGTGGGCATTTTGACATATACCCCCTTATTTTCGTATAATTCGTAACTATTCAGTCATCTATGTTAGAGCCGAATGCGGCACAAATATCTTGGGAAAGTTCCCTCCCTTTCAAGGCGCTCGGCTAGAGGGGAGGGCTAGGGTGGGGATGGGTTTCGGCTGCCACGATCGCGATAGAACCCCATCCCCATCTCGGCCTTCCCCTCTGGCCGAGTGCCTTGAAAGGGAGGGAGAAAACCAGCACATTCCCCAAGGCTGAATAGTTACCATAATTCAGAGAAATAAACGCTGCGTAATTGAGTTCATCGCGTGCTAAACACCACATCCCACACGCCATGCCCGAGCCGCAAACCGCGATTTTCAAACTTGGTCACCGGTCGGTAATCCGGCCTAGGCGCATAATCAGCCGCCGTGTTTTGCAACAGCGGCTCGGCGCTCAATACTTCTAGCATTTGCACCGCGTAATCTTCCCAATCGGTAGCACAGTGCAAATAACCGCCCGGTATCAGGCGCGATACCAATAGCGCGATGAACGGCGTCTGGATCAGGCGGCGCTTGTTGTGACGTGCCTTGTGCCAGGGATCTGGGAAGAAAATATGGGCCCCAGCCAATGAGGCCGGCGCGATCATATGGGTCAATACTTCGACTGCATCGTGCTGAATCAGGCGCAGATTAGGCAAGCCGCGCTCATCGATTTGCTTGAGCAAGCTGCCAACGCCCGGTGTATGGACTTCCACGCCGATAAAATTTTTGTCGGGCAAGCCGGCAGCGATAGTTGCCGTGGTTTCTCCCATGCCAAAGCCTATTTCAAAAATGGTCGGCGCAACCCTGCCAAACACGTGATCCATCTGCAAGGTTGACTTGGTATAAGGCAGGCAGTATTGCGGCGCCAGGGTTTCAATCGCCCGTGCTTGCGCTGTCGACAGACGCCCCGCACGGGTCACAAAGCTGCGAATCCGGTGCTCGGTCGGGTCGTAGAACATTGGGCGATTGCCCGGTTCTGGAGGGATATTTTCAGACATGCTCGGTTCTTGTACGGTTGCAAACAGGATGGAAACGTAGCGTCAAAATTGAAAAAGGCACCTTTCCTCTGGTGCCTTTCTCGCGCTATCTGGAGCGGGTGAAGGGAATCGAACCCTCGTCGTAAGCTTGGGAAGCTTCTGCTCTACCATTGAGCTACACCCGCGAAGCCGCCATTTTACGTCATTTGTGCAGGCTTCGATCCAGATTTTCCGCTGGTACGCAGCGGCTGATTGCCCCAAGCTATTTTGGATTCTACAATTCTCTTCGTATCAAATTAAACACGTATTGGCTCAACGCTGTTCATGCAAACCTGTTGACATAAAGCCCGCGTGCTGACGTTGCCGATTGTTCCGGTTGAATTGCTATAGAGCATCTATACAAGCACTCGTCGACTATAGAAATCCAACATCGGTTGCGCTGCCAAAGTTGACCAAATTCGGGAAAATAGTATTTAGTTCCCCGACACTGGCATTAGACATCCACTTAGACAAAGTCGCCGCATATTGATCGGCGGAAGTTACAGGAATTAAACGGCCTTGGCCAGAGTCGAAAGGGTTATTCGAAGGCAAGGCGCTCGTATTGATTTTCATATTGTGAAACTGACCATATATCTTGCCACCCTTGACCGCGCCGCCCATCACCATATGGTGTGAACCCCATCCATGGTCCGACCCTTTTCCATTCGACGTAAGAGTGCGGCTAAAGTCGGACTCGGTAAATGTGGTGACGTTGTTCTGTACGCCTAGCTCAACCGTTGCGTCATAAAACGCTTTCAGTGCACCATCGAGCTGCCCGAGTAAATCGGCATGTTTACCATAAATGGTTGGCGTCTCACCCGCACCAGGTTTCAATGTGCTCGTGCTGGTATCGAGCTGATCACTATGCGTATCAAAGCTGCCGCCGACCGAGACAAAAAAGATTTGGCGCTTTACGCCAAGTGCCTGGCGATTGGCAATCATCATCGCCACCGAGCGCAATTGAGAAGCTAAGGGATTGCCGGCAGGGAAGACAGTATTAATCGGATGACTCTGAATGTAATTGCCGCTGGCATCTTTTCCTGTGTACAAGGTGTTCAAAATCAAATTATTCAACTCGACTGAACGTGTTGCGACATCGCCAAACTGGTCTTCCAACTTATTGCTACGCAGCATCGTGATCGAGTTTTGATACACCGCCTGGGAATTTGCGCCAGTGGTGGCATTGGTATCCCAGTCGCGCCAAGCCGTGATGCGTTGCACGATAGTGCTCTTGGGATCGGTGCGGTAACTACCAATTTGATGCGCGACATTGGGGATAGCGACGGCGGAACTGCCTTTCAAGAAAATGCTCGAACTAGCCGTCGAAATCGATACCGATAATTGTCCGGTATTGGCGGTTTGGATCATATCGGCTAGTCGCCCGCCCCAACCCGTGGTGACTGGTGCTTTCGGATTGGCGGTATGCCAGTGCTCTTGCATATCGGAATGAGAAAATAGCTGGGGAGGCAAATTGACTTTATTCTTGTAATTCGCTAACGAGGTTGGCTGCAAGATAACGCCTACATTGGACACAACTGCCAGTTTTTGGCTTCTGAATAATGCGCTAACTTGCGTCATGCGTGGATGGAAGCCAAAACTACCTTGCGCTGCATCTGTGACCGTATTAGCTGCAAAGTTGGCCAACGGAATTGCCAACGGACCTCGGTTTTTAGTGTAGTCAGCGAAGCGAGCAGCATCCAGCGGCACAATCATATTGTGTGAATCATTTCCCCCGAATAGGAAGACGCACACCAGCGCCTTGTAGTCGTTATACGGTCCTGCACCATAAGCAAGTTCGCTCATTGCCGACATGAGTGGTACGGACGTTATTTGACCCATCAATTTCAAGAAATCGCGGCGCTTCATTTTTTTGATGTCGAAGTGTTGCATGCTGAAGCTCCTTATTTCTGAACAGAATAGTCGGGCGAATTAATAATCAGCCAAAGCGCCATATTGACGCGCTCTAACCGATCTTTTGCATTCCTGGTCGGGTCGCCGCTTGTATTTGCGCGGACAGCTATTTTCCCGACAGAAGTCACCAGAGCTGCCTTAAAAGTAGGATTGATACTGCCAGAACAAAGTAAAAGGTCTAATTCATCCACCAATTTTGTCGCTGAGTCGGCAATGCTGGTGTAAAAGCTATAGTCCGGAATCATCCGGTTGGCTACCGTACTACTACCGTGATCAAAGCCGCCAATGATTCCCCACTTGCTGAAATCAGCAAACCCCGCTACGGACGACGCATTGGTAATTTCGAATTCAGGTCCATCTAGGTTAGCCGACGCTAGCGGACCGGCCGGAGTGTAATCGGCATGATAGAAATTGAATACGGATGGCGCCTTCAAGGGATTTTGGTTGAGTGCTGTAGCATTGCTAAAGTCCCACAAGTCATAATAGCCGCCCGCACGACGTGCGTTAAACGCACGATGCATTTGCGTAAAGCGAATGACTGGTTCCGTCAGCTTGCCGTAGTTGGGTTGTTTGGCGGTATTGGCACTACGGGCTTCGTCGTCTAGCAGTATTGCCTTAATGACCGCTTTCATGTCTCCACGCACACCGCTCCCATTGTCGTTGAATTTCAATGCGACACGTTGTATATATTGAGCGGTGGGGTTCGATGTTACTAGGCGCTGAATTAGCTGTTTGGCTAAGAAAGGACCGACATTTGGATGATTGAAAATGTTGTCGATTGCCTTGTTTAAATCATCTCGGACAAATTGTGCAAGTTCCGCATCGGTCGGCGCGTGGTTGAAATTTGCACTGGGTAGAATTGTATTCGGAGCGCCATCGTAGACAAGCAATGTTTTTTCGTACATGTCATGGGCGGGTCCACTAATGAATCCCTTGTCAATTGAATTTCGAAACGACGTTACCCAAGGTACCATTGGAGTGGACCAAGCGGCACATGATTTTTGACTGCGAATCGCTGCATCTGAATGCCAAAGGTCAGGGTATAGCCATTTCCAAGGATCGGCCTGATTTTGTCCAGCAAATGTCCAACCAGAGAATACTCTAGCGAACTCCTTGACTGTGTCTTCAGTGTAGGTTGGTATTGGGTTGTTGTTCCCGTCCAGCTTTATGCTTCCGTCGGTGTTCAGCATTATCAAGCCAATTGAAAAGAGCTGCATCACTTCACGTGCATAATTTTCATCTGGCTGAGTACTCAACAATGGATCGGCCTTGGCGCTTTCCTTCATGCTTAAATATTCGCCCATCACAGGACTGAGCGTGACATTCATCATCAAGTCGCGCACATTACCAAATGCCCCGGCATTGAGTACGTCAAGATATTGCGCCAGTCCACAGGGCGCATCGCCTACCGTATTATTATTTTGGGAAACAACAAAAATTTGCGACAGTGCGTAAGACACGCGCTGCCGTAGCTGGTCGTCGCCTTCTATATATTGTTTCCAGATCGACGGTTGCGTTACTGCCCAAGGACTCGCAATTAACTTTGTATCCGCTTTTACGGTGGCTAAATGAGATACGCTGGGTTTGGCAAATTGCTCATCGATCCACGCGTTATAGCCTTGTTTTCGTACTTTGAGGATGTCCGCGCTGTTTGCACCGAAGGTGGCTTGACGGAGGAAGCGGGCGGCTGCTTGAATGGGCCCTTTGCCGGGAGTTCGAATTATCAAAAAATCGTTG